>NZ_KV815660.1:0-434 GCF_001814295.1 Streptococcus sp. HMSC067A03
TTTTTCATCTTTTTTTATTTTCCTCTAGCTTTTTTCCCTGTGCCAAAATTCAAGTCTAAGTTTGCCCCTCTTATAAAACCAGTCTAGGAGATTTGTAATCTAATACTCTCTTTGGATAGTTATTCATCCAATTTTCAATAAATGCGACTTGTTGCTGAGTCGCATTTTTGTTTCCCTTAGGCAATTCCAATTGATTGAGCGTATCCAATACAAAGTCAGTATCTTGACAATCTGAAATGGTGTAAGCTACCATCTCACGATTGTAGAGATCCATGACGGAAGATAGGTAGACAAAGTAGAGGTAGGTAATGTCTGTGACTAGCTTCTCCAGTGGCTTTTCTACTTGAAACTCACGATTTAGCTTGTTTTCCGTCACATAGTAAGGCTGACCTATATTTGCCACCTTCTTAGGACGTGCACGACAGAGCCAACTA
>NZ_KV815661.1:0-228 GCF_001814295.1 Streptococcus sp. HMSC067A03
CAATTTCTTCGGATTCACCGGACTGGAGAGAAGCTGCTTTTATCGTCGTTCTTGTTATTTAATGCCCCTATTTCGGTTGATTCGCCCCTATTTCAATCAACTGGATTTTGATGAATTGGTCATCATTGACAGCTTTCCAGTCCTCCTTTTCCAGCCTGTCAGAAGTCATCGAGTCAAGTTCTTGAATGAGGCGATCAACATTGGCTACTGTGCTTCCAAAAAGATGTG
>NZ_KV815661.1:328-2927 GCF_001814295.1 Streptococcus sp. HMSC067A03
GGAGGCAAAGGGGATTCATCTTTGGACGCCGCTTCGTAAAAATATGGAGGGCATTGATGAGCGTAACATTCCTGCAATTCTAGCCATTCGAGGAACTATTGAAACTTGAATCTTTGTTCTAAATGCAATGTTTGACATTGAGCACCCGATTGTTAGGTCTTTAGCAGAATGGCAATTGGAGATTGAACAGGTTCTTTTAGCCTACCATTTAGAATTTTTTGTCAACTAGCAACGTGAGTACTATATGATTAGTGTAAATTGTTTTATATGGTTCTCATTTTAAATATTTCTTTATAATTAAATATCTAAAGGAAGTATAAAGAAGAGAAGAAGCTAATTTTATCATAGTATCTATTAGACTTCTAATTAATTTTCAAGTAAAACGCTATCAGTTCTATCTTTTTACTATTCTTTATGTTATACTAAGTAGGTTGCAAAAACTAAAAGCTTTTCTGTTTAATGGTAACTAGCGACCAAGTTGGCGCTTTTTTAGTATTCCGATTTGAGAAACCATATTTTTAATAAAAAGAAGAGCCAAAATGTCTTATAAGGTAGCTTCGTACTGCCTTTTAGAAAGAAGAAAAAATTGAAATTTAATGAATTACATTTGTCTGCTGAATTGTTAGCAGAAATTGACAAAGCTGGTTTTGTAGAAGCTAGCCCGATTCAAGAACAGACCATTCCGCTGGCTATGGCAGGAAAAGACGTCATTGGACAAGCCCAGACTGGTACTGGAAAAACAGCTGCGTTTGGTTTTCCTACTCTGGAAAAGATTGATACAGAGGATCCAACTGTTCAGGCACTGATTATTGCACCGACTCGTGAATTAGCAGTACAGAGTCAAGAAGAACTCTTTAGATTTGGTCGTAGTAAGGGTGTCAAAGTCCGCTCAGTTTATGGCGGGTCTAGCATTGAAAAGCAAATTAAAGCTTTGAAATCAGGTGCTCACATTGTCGTAGGAACCCCAGGGCGTTTATTAGACCTCATTAAGCGTAAGGCGTTGAAACTCAATCATGTAGAAACGCTTATTTTAGATGAAGCAGACGAAATGCTTAACATGGGCTTTTTGGAAGATATTGAGTCTATCATTTCCCGTGTGCCAGAAGACCGTCAGACCCTTCTCTTTTCAGCAACCATGCCGGATGCTATCAAGCAGATTGGTGTGAAGTTTATGAAAGAACCAACACATGTGAAAATTGCAGCTAAAGAGCTGACTACTGAGCTGGTAGACCAGTACTATATCCGCGTCAAGGAAAATGAAAAATTTGATACCATGACACGTCTTATGGATGTAGAGCAGCCAGAACTTTCTATTGTTTTTGGGCGTACCAAACGCCGAGTAGATGAATTGACTCGTGGTCTCAAGATTCGTGGTTTCCGAGCAGAAGGGATTCATGGCGATTTAGACCAAGGAAAACGCCTCCGTGTACTTCGTGATTTCAAGAATGGCAATTTAGACGTTCTTGTTGCAACAGATGTAGCTGCACGTGGATTGGATATTTCTGGTGTGACCCATGTCTACAACTACGATATTCCGCAGGATCCAGAAAGCTATGTTCACCGGATTGGTCGGACTGGTCGTGCTGGTAAGTCAGGTCAGTCTATCACTTTCGTAGCTCCAAATGAAATGGGCTATCTGCAGATTATCGAAAATCTGACCAAGAAACGCATGAAAGGTATGAAGCCAGCAACTGCAGAAGAAGCCTTTCAAGCTAAGAAAAAAGTAGCCCTCAAAAAGATTGAGCGAGATTTTGCAGATGAGACCATTCGCAGCAATTTTGAGAAATTTGGTAAAGATGCTCGTAAGCTAGCAGCTGAATTTACGCCAGAAGAGTTAGCCTTATATATCTTGAGCCTAACGGTGCAAGATCCAGATACTCTTCCAGAAGTGGAAATTGCGCGTGAGAAACCACTACCGTTTAAATATGTTTCTGGTGCCAATAAGGGGAATCGGAATAATAAAGGTGGAAATCGTCGTGAACGTGGTAGCAGACGTGGCAATTACAAAAAGGGCGGTCGCAATGAGTATTTTGACAAAGAAAAACGCTATCGCAAAGAGCACAAGAAACCACGCAATACTTCAAGTGAGAAGAAAACAGGTTTTGTGATTCGGAATAAAGGTGATAAATAACTATAACTATATAATAATAAAAAGGCGAATAAACATTCGGCACTGCACCCCAATAATGGGACAAGAGAAAAACCCCTCTTATTCGACCAGTTTTCTGTAATCTACAGGAGACTGGTCATTTAATTTCTGTTGAATTCTACTTTCATTATAAAATATGATGTATTTTTCGCCAATATCTGTTATACTATCTTTGGTTAAGTTTCTCCAGTTATGGAGATAGAAGGTTTCAGACTTGAGAACAGAATGAAACTATTCGATACAGGCATGATCTGCTGGTGTTCCCTTACGGGACATATAGCGGGTGATGCCTTTTTCTGTGCAAGCTTGGTAATAAGCTTTCGAGGTGTAAACAGAGCTCTGATCTCTGTGTAAAAGTGCTCCCTTAGGCAATTCCAATTGATTGAGCGTATCCAATACAAAGTCAGTATCTTGACAATCTGAAATGGTGTAAGCTACCATCTCACGATT
>NZ_KV815662.1:0-76645 GCF_001814295.1 Streptococcus sp. HMSC067A03
TAACATGTTGAACATCTAATAATGTCATCGTTTTTCTCCTATCTATTTTAAAATCCTAAGTAGAGAGTTTGAACAGATTGACGAACTGCATAGCCAAATTCTGCTCGTTCAATTTCTTTCAAACTAGGTTGACCTTGTGAAGTTTTGCTTTTGAATTGTTTTTTCAATCGTCTCATCTTCTGCTCCTTCTTCTTTCTGACAAGTTTATTGTAAGATATCTTGTGGTGTTCATCCATAACTTAATCTTTCATTTATTGCTTTTATCTTACATTTTTGTAAGATTCATTTTTGCACTAGATAAGCAATCAGAGCAATCAACCAGAGATGAGCAGGGTAAAATACATAAAAGAAATATTTACTCCACTTAGTCACAGGACCGCGCTCACCATTATAGAGCGAAATGAATGGCAGCACTGTAATAAAGAGCCAATCCGAATTATAAAGCATCATTGAGAGGGTTGTAACCCATGTCGGATAAATCTGAATGCTCATACAAAATAGGGCAAGCGCTAAAATACCATACAGCAGATTTCGTAAGTTTTTCTTTTCTCGACAGATATACGTAATCAGCATAAATGGAATCAAGGGCAGGCCACCTTCCGTTATGAAACTAGCTGCCAGCAAAACAAGAGTCCCCAGAAGAAAACGAATAGGATTTTCTTTCATTCGATAAGTATGATTACTCTTGGAAATGCCGAAAAAAAGATTGAGCACAAGCACGCCACATGCCAAGGTTAAGAAAATATTATTGTTGAGCTGAACGCTTTTTGCCTGGAAAAGAAAATTGATAACTGTATTTCCTATAAACATAATAGCAGCCCAAGAAAAGAGACGGAAATTGTAAAGCAAACGGCTGCGAGTATAGATAAAACCTTCCGCTGCTGCAAAAGCAAACCAAGCCGCAACACAGCGTGTCAAAGCATGAAAAATACCAGCCCATCCCCCCGATAACAAACCTGGTATTTTATCCAGATGATCAAAGACCATGAGAAAAGCCATTAACAATTTTAGCTGAAAAGCATTTAAACCTTTTGTTTTCATTTTAGTTTCTCCTAAATATGAACTTATTTTCTAACTCTATGATACAAAAAAAGAAAGGTTACCACCATAACATAACCTTTCATTTGTATCGGTTTTTCTTACAGTTTTGTAAGATTGTTTGCTTATTCAAACAGCAGTTTCTGCTCTTTAAACGTAACCATGACGGTTGTCCCTTCACCTACAACCGACTGCAAGTGCAGTTCATGTCCTAACTCGTCCGCAATCTTCTTAGACAGGTAAAGACCTAAGCCAGATGATTGTTGAGTCAAACGACCATTGTAGCCAGAAAAACCACGTTCAAACACGCGCAAAATATCACTGTTTTGAATGCCCAGACCTGTATCTTTCAGATAAAGCGTATCATCTTTAAAATAAATCTCAATGCCACCTTGACTGGTATATTTCAGACTATTTGAGAGAATTTGCTCCAAAATCACCACAAACCATTTTTTGTCCGTAATAATCGTTTGTTTCAAATCATGCAAGTCCAAACTTAAGCCTTGCTGAATAAAGAAAATGGCATATTTTTTGACAACTTCCTTGACCATTTCCTCTATGTTTTCTTTCTGGACACTCAAATCATCATGGAAACTCTCCAAGCGCAAATATTGCAATACCAGATTGGTATAAGAATCGATTTTAAAAATTTCTTGCTCCAGCTGCTTTTTCAGTGTTTGCTCACCCAAATCCTGCACCAAAAGCTTACTAGCAGCAATCGGTGTTTTTATCTGATGCACCCAAAGTGTATAATAATCCAGCAAATCATTCTGCCTAACTCGCTCCTGCGCTTTCAGCTCCTTTTTTTCATCCTCTAATTTTTCTATTTTGGAAAATAGCAGAGCTTCTAAAGGTGTATCTGCTTGTCCCTCGCCATATAAAGCAGCTCGTCGAAAGTTTTGATAGTGCTTAACAATATCAAACACAAGACCAATCATGCTAAGCAAACACAGCATCAACATGACATAGTACAATACAGCTCGCGCATCATCATACAGTAGACTAAAAACAAATAATATCATATAAAATATCAGCAGAATAATAAAAGAAAATTGACGCGAACGCAGATAATATCTGAAAAACAACCATTTATTTTGAGAATTCATTCGTCAATCCGTACCCAATTCCTTTCTTGGTTTCAATAAAACTTTTCAGTCCAGCATCTTCTAATTTCTTGCGCAGACGGGCGATATTGACTGATAAGGTATTGTCATCAATAAAGAAATCACTGTTCCACAGTTCTTTCATGAGATCATCACGCGAAACAATACTGCCAGAATGCTCAAATAGCACACGCAGAATTTGAAATTCATTTTTCGTTAACGCAATCACTTCTCCATCATACATCATATCCATGGACTTGAGATTGAGAATAACCCCATGGTATTCCAACAAACTTTGATCTGTCCCAAATTCATACGAACGACGCAAGAGTCCTTGAACCTTAGCCAACAAGACATTATTGTCAAATGGCTTGGTGACAAAATCATCTCCGCCCATGTTAATCGCCATGACAATATCCATCGCCTGATCACGTGAAGATAAAAACATAATAGGCACTTTAGAAATCTTGCGAATTTCTTGGCACCAATGATAACCATTAAACAACGGTAGACCAATATCCATCAGGACTAGATGCGGTTCTTCCTTGACAAAAATCGTCAGCACCTGCATAAAATCCGCTACAGCAATCACCTCAAATCCCCATTGTTCCAGCATTTTTTTGACTTGTTGACGAATGACGGCATCGTCTTCCACTAATAATATCTTGTGCATGCTATCCCTCTCTTCTGTTTTCTTTTTCTATTATAACAAAGACTTGATGAAATATGCTATACTAACAGTAAATCTACGAAAGAGAATGACTATGGGAAATATTTTTAACTATTTAGAAGACATACAATACGATAACATCTATGATCAGCCCTTTACAGAGCTGGATTTTTTGCTCCTAACCGAAATTACTTACTTAAACTACGATACAATCGTCACGGACAGTCTTGAACTACAAAAAGCGATCCGTTTAATTGATGTACCACAATATATGTCTGAAGTAAACTCCCTGATGAATACCAAACATCGCTTAAAGCTTTTGACGCAGGCTGCTATAGTGAAGCGATATAAAAACCTCAAACTCTTTGGGTATGTAAACGATATTGATCTTGAGATGCAAAAGCAATTTGCCGCTATGGTTTATAAAATTAACTTAGACACCTATGTCATTGCTTTTCGCGGAACAGATGATTCCATTATCGGCTGGAAGGAAGATTTCCATATGACTTATATGGAACATGTCCCTGCCCAGCAAACTGCTGTGCACTACGTTCAAAAGGTTATGAAGGCATTTCCAAAAGCCACCTTTATCTTGACCGGACATTCCAAAGGTGGCAATCTAGCGACTTATGCTAGCAGCCAAGTAGAGCCTGCTTTGCAAGATAGAATCAAGCAAATCTACAGTTTTGATGCTCCAGGATTAAACCATACGATTATTGAAACAGAGGGATATCAAAGCATTGCTTCAAAAATCAAACGCTACATTCCGCAGGGCTCTATCGTCGGAATGATGCTGGAAACGCCTAAACAAGCTCACATTGTTAAAAGCGTAGCCATTGGTGGAATTGCCCAGCATGACACTTTCTCTTGGCAGATTGAAAATAAGCACTTTGTTTTACTTAACACGCTCAATCCAGACAGCATTCAGACAGACAAAACTCTAAAAGAATGGGTGGATGCTGTTCCAGATGACGATCTAAAAGATTTCTTTGATGTCTTTTTCGGTCTCATTTTAGACGCTCAAATTACATCTATTGATGAATTTTTCCAGCCCAACAGTATCAAGAAATTACTGACTATTGTCCAAAATGCCCATGCCCTAACAGAACAAGAAAAAGAAATGCTGAACCGCTTAACTCGACTCCTCATTTCAATCCGTTACCAAACTTGGATTGATGATTTTAAAACACCCAATCCAGTCACTTTTATGACCGATATGCGAGGGAATTGGGCTAGTCTGGCGGAGAGGCTTTCATTTTTAAATAAAGATGAATAGTACTTTAACTAATTTAATCAAAAAATGAATGACTAATCACATTTGTAAGACCGTCATTCATTTTTTATTCTAATATTATTCTTTCTAAATCACCCAATCAAACTACCATTTGGTACGCTTGAGTCTACTGTGAGAAGGGTCAATTGGTCCCCATATTCGGCTGAGAGGAGCATACCTTGGCTGATACGTCCCATCATTTTGCGCGGTTTGAGGTTGGCTACGATTTGTACTTTCTTACCGACTAACTCTTGTTCGTTTGGATAGTATTTAGCAATCCCAGAGAGGATTTGACGATCTTCTGTGTCTCCGGCGTCCAAGCGAAATTGGAGTAATTTATCACTCCCTTCCACTTTAGAAACTTCTTTGACTTCTGCGACACGAATTTCCAGCTTATCAAAGTCGTCAAATTTGATTTCTTTACGGTTGAGTGTGAGTTCTATTTCTTCTGGCTTCCATTCCTTCTTAATAGCTGGCTTGCCACTTTCCATCTGCTCTTTGATATAGGCAATTTCTTCGTCCATATCAAGACGTGGGAAGATTGGTGTCCCTTTGGCAACTACTTTAATACCCGTTGGCAGTCCTGCTAAATTTAGATTTTCTAGGTCAAAATCTGCCCCCAAACCAAGCTGTTCCATGATGGCATTTGATGTGGTCATCATAAATGGCTGAATGAGGTGAGCCACCACGCGCAGGCTGGCTGCCAAATGCGCCATAACCGCTGCTAAATCATCACGTTTAGCTTCATCCTTAGCCAATACCCACGGAGCTGTCTCATCAATGTATTTATTGGTACGAGAAATAATATTCCAAACTGCTTCAAGGGCGCGTGGATAATCCACAGCATTCATTTGTTTGTGGTATTGTGCCAAATTATCAGCAACTACTGCTGCCAAATCAGCATCGAAGTCCGTCACATTTTCCACATAAACTGGAACTTCACCTTCAAAATACTTGTTAATCATGGCAACCGTGCGGTTGAGGAGGTTACCGAGGTCATTGGCAAGTTCATAGTTGATACGACCAACATAATCTTCTGGCGTAAAAGTGCCATCAGAACCTACTGGAAGACTACGCATGAGATAATAGCGAAGCGGATCAAGTCCAAAGCGCTCTACCAACATTTCTGGGTAAACGACATTTCCTTTAGACTTAGACATCTTGCCGTCCTTCATGACAAACCAACCATGAGCAATCAGACGTTCTGGTAATTTCAAGTCTAACATCATGAGCATGATTGGCCAATAAATAGAGTGGAAGCGCAGAATGTCTTTCCCAACCATGTGGAAGACTGTACCATTCCAGAACTTATCAAAGTTGGCATGGTCATCTTGAGCATAACCAAGAGCTGTTGCATAGTTGAGAAGGGCATCAATCCATACGTAAACCACATGCTTAGGATTTGAAGGTACTTTAACGCCCCACGTAAATGAGGTACGCGAAACTGCTAAATCTTCCAAACCGGGCTCAATAAAGTTCTTGATAATTTCATTCATACGACCATCTGGCTGGATAAAATCAGGATGAGCATGGAAAAAATCTACCAAACGGTCAGCGTACTTACCCAAACGCAAGAAGTAAGATTCTTCTGACACCCATTCAACTTCGTGACCTGATGGAGCAATTCCTCCGATAACCTTGCCAGTTTCATCACGGAAAACTTCTTCTAACTGACTTTCAGTGAAAAATTCTTCATCAGAAACAGAGTACCAGCCTGAATATTCACCCAAGTAAATATCATCTTGAGCTAAGAGACGTTCAAAGACATCTGCCACAACTTTTTCATGGTAGTCATCAGTTGTGCGGATAAATTGATCATAAGAGATATCCAACAATTCCCAGAGTTCTTTTACTTCTTCTGCCATTCCATCCACATATTTCTGAGGAGTTATGGCCGCTTCTTCTGCTTTTTGTTGAATCTTTTGACCGTGCTCATCAAGCCCTGTTAAATAAAAAACATCATACCCCATGAGACGCTTGTAACGAGCGAGGACATCACAAGCAACGGTCGTATAAGCACTCCCTATATGGAGCTTGCCAGATGGGTAATAAATCGGTGTCGTAATATAAAATGGTTGTTTTTCAGTCATTTTTTAATCCTTTCAAGGCGAATGAAACCTTTTTTGATAACACCTCATTATATCATATTTCACGGGGTTTGCGAAAAGATAGTCACCTATAGTAAACATAAATAAAATGCCGCTTTCTTACTCTGCGATAAAAATATTAGAAATGTCAGGATAACCGCTTTTAGTCAGTCTCTCGACGAACTTTTTGACAATAATTTATGGGAAGTCACGCTTTTCGACGAACTTTTTACCTATAAATCTTTTGAATTATTCCCATTCGACAACTCGTTCACAAGTAAATCTATGGAATTTGTGCCTTTCTAGCTAATTTTTACAAATAAATTTTTGTATTTGATGCTCTTCGAGTGAATTTTTGCAAATAATTTTTAGGAATCGATGCCTTCCGAGTGAATTTTTACACAGATTTTTAGTATAATGGAGCAAAGGAGGGCTAAAAATGAAAACACATCTTATTAGCCAAGTTATTCTAAAATACCTGTCTGGTCTTATGTTTTTGATTTTGCTCATTTTTATACCAGCAGGAAGTTTAGACTTTTGGAAGGGCTGGCTTCTCGTGGGATTGGTCTTTCTACCAATGCTCTTGATTGGAATTCTTCTGTTCCTTTATAAACCTGACCTCCTCAGAAAAAGACTGGAAATGAAAGAGAAAGAAAAGGAACAAAAGCAGATCATTTTTTTGAGTTCTTTACTCTTTCTTGCTACCTTTATCTTAGCTGGTTTAGACTATCGTTTCTCTTGGTTTCAAGTCCCCAGCCTAATCACATGGTGTGCAAGTTTCATTTTTCTAGCATCCTATCTCCTCTATGCTGAAGTTCTGCGAGAAAATAACCATTTATTTAGAATTATTGATGTTCAAGACCAGCAAAACGTCATTTCAACTGGGCTTTACGGAATCGTCAGACATCCTATGTATCTAGCAACCCTTGGCCTGTTTCTGAGCATTCCGCTCATTTTAGGTTCACTTTTAGCTTTCCTTGTCATGCTTCTTTATCTTCCTATTATCAACCAGCGCATAAAAGGAGAAGAGGCTTTCTTAGAAAAGAATCTAGAAGGCTATCAAGAATACAAAAATCAAGTCACTACAAAGATCATTCCATTCCTATGGTAACAAAGAAAATGACAAACCCAAAACTCGCCTGCTTAGCCTTTTTTTGGTAAAATAGAAAAAAATAAGTCTAGAAAAGGTACCCTTATGAAACTCATCTCTTGGAATATTGACTCCCTCAACGCTGCCCTGACCAGTGATTCTGCCCGCGCTCAGCTCTCTCAGGCTGTTCTTCAGACGCTTCAGGCAGAAAAGGCGGATATTATCGCCATTCAGGAAACTAAATTATCTGCTAACGGACCAACTAAAAAACATCTAAAAGTTTTGGATGAATTATTCCCACATTATGAAACTACATGGCGCTCTTCTATAGAACCTGCACGTAAAGGTTATGCTGGAACTATGTTTTTATACAAAGAGAATCTATCTCCAAAAATAACTTTCCCAGAAATCGGTGCACCTTCTACTATGGATGCCGAAGGGCGTATTATTACCCTTGAGTTTGAAAAATTCTTTGTCACACAAGTCTATACTCCCAATGCAGGTGATGGTTTAAAACGTTTAGAAGAACGACAAATCTGGGACAAAAAATATGCTGACTATCTAACAGCTTTAGACATAGAAAAACCTGTCCTTGCAACAGGGGACTACAATGTGGCCCACAATGAGATTGACCTCGCTCATCCTTCTAGCAACCGTCGCTCACCTGGATTTACAGATGAAGAACGATCTGGATTTACCAATCTGTTAAATCGTGGTTTTACTGATACTTTCCGTTACATTCACGGCGATATTCCAAATGTTTATAGCTGGTGGGCACAACGCAGCAAGACCAGCAAAATCAATAACAGTGGCTGGAGAATTGATTACTGGCTGACCAGCAATCGAATTGCAGATAAAGTAACCAAGTCAGAAATGATTGACTCAGGTACAAGGCAAGACCACACACCAATTGTATTGGAAATTGAGTTATAAAAAAAGAGGTTTCTCCTCTTTTTTTTCAATCAAAATGGTACAACTGCGGATATTGATCGCATTTAGGATTTCTAGGATGGCAAATTTCGCGTCCAAAGCAAATCATAGCCTGATGTGCAGGCAACCATTCACTTTTTGGTAAAACTTCCATCACTCGTTGTTCAACGTCTAGCGGGGTAGCTGACTTTTTGACAATATCATGGTGTTTGCAGATTCGCTCCACATGGGTATCCACTGCAAAAGCAGGAATACCAAATCCAACACTCATGACCACATTCGCTGTTTTACGCCCTACACCAGCCAAACTTTCTAATTCTTCCCATGTATGAGGAACTTGACCATCAAAGTCATCGAGCAATTGCTGAGCACACTTTTTCAAAAATTTAGCTTTATTACGATACAGTCCCAGACGAGCGATATAGCTAGCAATTTCGCTTTCTGACGCCGCAGCCATTTCTAATGGAGTCGGATAAGCTTTAAAAAGGGTTGGTGTAACCGTATTAACCGCTGCATCTGTTGTTTGAGCTGACAATATGACCGCTACCAGCAGTTCAAAATGATTTCTAAAATTTAGGCTGGGCTTGGCATCTGGAAATAGGGCAATTATCTCCTCAATCACCTTTCGTGCACGTTTTTTTGATAAAACCATTTTTTCCCTTTCCCTTTGTTTATTAAAAATATTATAACATGAACGCCAATGATACCAAAATGTAGAGCTTAAAAAAGTGGGACAACCGTCATGGTTTCAAAGAAATCCATTTCGTCATCTCACTTCCTTTTTATTCTATAAATCTAATGTCGCATACTCTGTACGGTAGCCTATTTGCAGGATTTTCCCATCTTTTTCTAAGATCGGACGCTTGATGAGCATGCCGTCTGCTGCTAGAAGATCTGCGGCTTCCTCAATTGACAATCCTGATAGTTTGTCTTTCAAACCTAACTCACGGTATTTGAGTCCGCTAGTATTGAAGAAAGATTTAAGGCTCAAATCAGAATTTTCAATCCAAGTTAGAATCTCCTCTTTACTCGGTGTTTCTTTGACAATATCTACTGCTTCAAAGTCCAAACCCAATTGGTTTAATTCAGTTTTAGCTTTGCGACAGGTCGAACATTTTGGATATTCAATAAATCGTAACATATTTTCTCCTCCATTTATCATTTATCTAAAGCTTTCTCGTTAAGCTCAACGCCCTCATGCTCCAAAAGCCACCGTTTCTTGTCCAGCCCCCCAGCATAGCCAGTTAGTTGTCCTTGACTGCCTAGCACCCGATGACAAGGAACGATGATAGAAAAAGGATTTCTACCTACAGCACCGCCAACAGCCTGCGCAGAACGATTACCTAACTTCTTTGCTATCTGACCATAAGTAACTGTTTCTCCGTAAGGAATAGTTTGCAGATAAGCCCAAACTTGTTGTTGAAAATTTGTCCCAACAGAAGCTAAAGGAAGACTCGAAAAATCTGGACAATCTCCGCTAAAATAGTGTTCTAGCAAAAGTTCCGTTTCTTTCAAAACATCATTTTTTTCCAGAAGCAGGTTTCCTTCTTCTAAACCATGTTCAAAATATTTCTGCTGTAAAAACCAAACTCCAACAAGACCTGATTCATTAGCAACAAGAGACATTTCTCCTAAAGGAGAGAGATACATTTGTTTGTAAAAAATCATGATTTTTCTCACTATTTCGCTTGTTCATGGTACCGTGCATAAAGCGAACTTTTATTCAAACCGTATTTTTTTGCCACTTGTTTGATAGCCTGATTTTTCTTTGTCCCCGCTGCTACTAACTGTTCAATCTCTACCAACAAATCCGCTTCTGACTGTTCAACCTCTTCTTCCTTAAAACCTTCTACGATTAACAAGCATTCTCCTTTGAGTGGATTTCCCGAAACAGAATTTATCACTTCGGAAATCCATCCACGCTGGTATTCCTCATAAATCTTAGTTAATTCCCGTACTAGTACTACAGAACGATCCCCATAGATACTGAGCATATTTTCTAAAGTAGCTTTGACCCGATGAGGAGATTCATAAAAAATCTGAGTTTCAGGATAAGATTTCTTACTTTCAAAAAATTCTTTCTGTTGTCCAGCCTTGCGTGGCAAAAATCCATAAAAAACATGAGGTTGCGGAGCTAGACCGCTTGCTATCAATGCTGAAATTCCCGCACTCGGTCCAGGCACAGTTACTACTGCGATTCCCTCAGCAATAGCAGCCTTGACTAAATCATGCCCTGGATCAGAAATACTAGGTAAGCCGGCATCCGAAACCTGAGCAATATCCTGCCCGCTTTTCAGCAAACGAATCAAATCAGGAATTTTTTCTTTGGCATTATGCTCGTGAAAGCTAATCTGCTTCGTCGCAATGTCAAAATGTCTAAGCAAAAGACCAGTGTTTCTAGTATCTTCTGCTGCAATGAAATTGACTTCTTTCAGAGTATTCACCATACGGATACTCATATCATCCATGTTCCCAATCGGAGTAGCCACTAGATAAAGCTTCCCATAAGGCGACTGATCTTTAAAACTTTTTTGAATCTGCATGCTTACTCCCTAAACAGCAACTCGTCACAAAACATGCATTCTGCATCATTTTCACGGCGTTGACCATAAAAATCCGTACAGACATGAAAACCATCTTCATACAACTTGCGCAGATTATCGCGATTTCTTTTTGTTTTTGGTGTTGTTGTATGCTCCACTTGGCCCAATCGCTCTCGTAATTTATCATTTTCCAAACGAAGCGCTACGTTTTCTTCTACTACGCCTTTCAGATTTTTCTTAATTGCCTCTACTTCTGCCAAAGTCACAAGCAGATTTTGAGAAAATTCATCCAGCGCATCAAATAATTCTTTTTTATTCATCCCCACTACCATTTTCCTATGCTAATACAGCACATCAGATTCTTTCTTGTAACACCATATATTCGAGTGCATTTTGAAAACTAACATTTGCTTGCCACATTTTCCTCGCTGTAAATATACCGTCTAAATAATAGCGTCCACACTCTGTTTCCATCTCTTTAGCAAATAAAATTTCCAGCACCTTCAAAGCCTGTCCTTGCTTTTCCTTATCATCAGCCAGACCAGCTAACTTCGCAACCTGCAAATAGGCGATTGCTTTTTGATTCAAGCAAAAAGATACAAAACATTCACATTCATTAACTAGTTCAAAAAATGATGAACTAGCTGCCAAACGCATAGCTTCTTCTTCCGTCTGACTGTAAACCGTCAACAATTCTGCTTGCGTCTTCATCACTCCAGCTTGTTCTAATTTCTCTAGTAAATAAGGACTATTTTTCGGAAAATAAAATCGCTGCGCTCGACTTTTAATGGTCGGCAAAATAAGGTTTTCATCTGCCGTCAGTAAAAAAATATACACTTCACTTTGCGGCTCTTCAATCACTTTCAGCAGTGAATTAGCCGCATTGACATGCATTTTTTCTGCGTCACAAATGATAAAAACTTGCTTGTTGCTCTCAAATCCAGACTGCGAAAAATTGCGTACCAATTCTCTGACTCGCTCTGTCTTTATAATATTATTGATTGGTCGAACAACCGTCACATCTGAAAAATCCTCTGCCTCAATCAAGCAGCAATTTCGACATTCACCACAGGGTAAGACACCATTTTTATTGGTACAAAATAAACTCTGTGCTAAACATTGAGCCATCTCAAAACTACCGAAAGCTCCTGTAAACAGATAAGCATGATTTAGACGATCCTGTCTTAAAATTTCTTCAAAACGCTCAAACAAGACTGGCTGTAACTGAGCTAATTCTTCTATTTTCATTTTAGACTCTCAACATGCTCTGCTAGCACTGCTACCGTATCGGAAATTACTTTTTCAAGTGGCTGACTGGCGTCAATCCTTTTCATACGATTTGGCTCTTTTTCAAGAATAGATAAATATCCTTCACGGACTCGTTTATGCCATTCCACACTTTCTTGATCTAAACGATCTGCTCTCCTATCCTTACTCTTAGCGATGCGGGCTAAGCCTTCTTCTGCTTCAATATCAAAATAAAGAGTCAAATCTGGCTTCAAACCGTCTGTCGCAAAATTATTTAGCCAGTCAATGTCTGCTACCTTAAGCCCGCGACCAAATCCTTGATAAGCAACAGAACTATCAATAAAACGATCTACTAACACAAGCTCACCGCGGTTCAAGGCTGGTACGATGCGCTCTACCAAATGCTGCCTGCGGCTAGCAATATAAAGTAGCAATTCTGTTTTTTCATCGATTTCTGTATGCTTAGGATCTAAAATAATATCACGGATTTTTTCAGCAACCGCTACTCCACCAGGTTCTCGCGTTGTGATAAACGCCTGCCCTTTTGTTTCTAAAATAGGAATCAAAGCTTCTAAAACACTTGATTTCCCTGCACCATCTGGTCCCTCTAAAGAGATGAACATTCCTTTTGACATAGTAACTCATTTCTAATTTTTCTATTCTCTATTTTATCAAAAAAAGAAAGAAAAATCACCGACAAAAAAACTTTAAAAATTAGTTTCAAAATTGTACATAAGCTTTCAAGATTTGATACAATAGAGTGTGCAGAAACTATTAGGAGGTTATCATGTCTAAGTTTAAAAACTATCTGACGATTATTCTAGGAGCTGGAATTTTTGCTTTCGCCATCAATTATCTGATTATTCCAAATCATTTGTATGAAGGGGGCGCGACTGGGGTGACTCTCATCACATACTATTTACTTAAAATTCCCGTTTCACTGATGAATCTCATCATCAACATTCCTCTTTTCATCATTGCCTGGAAAGTCTTTGGCTCACGGCTATTATACTCTAGCATCTTAGGAACCTTTGCAGTCTCTGGTTGGCTGACTATCTTTGAGAAAATTCCTTTCGTGATTAACCTTGAAGGCGATCTCGTAATTGTAGCGCTCCTAACAGGGGTTATTGCTGGCGTTGGACTGGGAATTGTTTTCAATGCTGGTGGCACCACTGGTGGTACGGACATCATTGCTAGAATCGCTAACAAGTATACGAACATCTCCATGGGAAAATTGATGTTTACTGTAGACTTCTGCGTCCTTATTTTCACTGTACTTGTTTTTAAAGATGTTCGCCTAGTGACTTATACCTTGATTTTTGTCTTTATCGCTTCACGAGTGATTGACTTGATTAGTGAAGGCGGTTATGCTGGTAAAGGATTTATGGTGATCACAAATCATCCAGAAGAGTTAGCAAAGAAAATCGATGAAGATTTAAGCCGCGGAGTTACTTTCATCAATGGACAAGGTTACTATAGTGAAAACAACTTAAAACTCATTTACTGTGTCGTTGGACGGAACGAAATGCAAACGATGAAAAATGTGATTCATAGTGTTGATCCACGTGCCTTTATTACGATTACAGATGCTCATGAAATCCTGGGTGAAGGCTTTACTCTAGATGCTAATAAACAACCACTTCAAAGATAATAACTATAAAAAAACGCATGCTACTAGTTTTTACTGATTCCATGCGTTTTTATTTTGTTATAAAGCTTTTGCTGAAGTACGGGTTATATCCTCAACCTGAATGTCTTTATCTTCAAATTTTGCTTTCAAAGCTAGCAAATCAATATCGCCATCGATTTGCACTTCAATAACAACTTTCCCATCTTTTCGTGGAATATTGACAGCATTAGAGATATTAAGATTTTCTTCAACAATTAAATGCACAATTTTTTCCAACACACCGACTTCATCTTCTGTAATGAAGCGGACACGAATGCCTTCTTCTCCATAGCCAGCAATTTCCAGAAAGGCTCTAAAAACATCACGATCTGTAATGACACCATAAACTTGTTGGTTATCCACAACTGGTAAAATTCCAATCTTGTTTTTTAACATTAAATAAGTTGCATCTTCCAAGCTAGCGAATTGCGACACTGTCACCACATCACGAATCATGACATCTTTGATTTTGGTCTTGTTTAACAAATAATTCATCTCATAAATAGACAAACTTGTTGCTTTTGAAGGACTTGCTTCTGCAATCGTTCCTTCAGTCACCAAACCGACCAATTGGTCATTTTCAATCACAGGAAGTCGATGCAATCCCTGCTCACGCATAATATCAGCAGCATGTGCTACCGTCGTGTCTGGACTAATGTACACCACTTTTCGTGTCATAAAATCTTTAACTGCCATGGAAATCTCCTTTATCTCTGATTTTTCAGTTCTATTATACTGTATTTTTCAGCTTATTTCAAACGCTTTCAAAGTCATTGTTCCGCTTTCCAATAATAAATTAGTGAATAAAAAAGAAGCAGAAAACCACTTCTTTTTGTCCTCGTTTCACCCACCAAGATAAGCTTTGCGAACTTCATCAGAAGCGAGCAATTCTTTTCCTGTGCCAGACAAAACAATGTTTCCTGTTTCTAAAACGTAGCCACGGTCAGCAATCGAGAGCGCTTTATTAGCATTTTGCTCAATCAATAAGACAGTTGTGCCTTGCTTTTGAATATCTTGAATAATATCAAAAATTTCTTGGATGAAAAGAGGAGCCAATCCCATTGAGGGCTCATCTAAAAGCAAGAGTTTAGGAGTAGACATGAGAGCCCGTCCCATGGCAAGCATCTGCTGCTCACCTCCAGAAAGAGTTGCAGCATCTTGATTCTTACGCTCTTCCAAACGTGGAAAACGTGAAAAAACTTTCTTTAGATTTGCTTGATTTTCATCACGATTTGTTTTCAGAAAGGCACCCATTTCCAGATTTTCCATAACGGTCAAACCTGAGAATACATGGCGTCCTTCTGGTACTTGAGACAGTCCTGCCGCCACAATTTTCTGAGCAGGAACTTTTTGAATTTCATTTCCTAAAAACTCAATTTTTCCTGAACTTGGACGAACCAGTCCTGAAATTGTCCGAAGAATCGTCGTTTTTCCAGCACCATTTGCACCAATAAGAGAAACAACTTCTCCTTCATTGACTTCAAAACTGACATCTCGGACTGCCTGAATCATGCCATAATGGACAGAAAGATTCTCAACTTTTAGCATAGACATTAGGCTCCACCTCCCAGATAAGCTTCGATAACACGTTTATCATTTTTAATCTCATCAGGAGTCCCATGTGCAATCAACCGACCATATTCTAATACATAGATTCGCTCAGTTACTTCCATGACGAGGCTCATATCGTGCTCAATCAACATAATTGTGATTTGAAATTCATTTTTAATACGACGGATTAACTCTGTCAATTCTGCTGTTTCCTGCGGATTCATTCCCGCAGCAGGCTCATCTAAAAAGAGAATTTTGGGTTCTGTTGCTAGAGCACGCACAATTTCCAACCGCCGCTGCTGTCCGTAAGCTAAATTTTTAGCAAGAGTCTCTGCTTCTCCGTCTAAGTCAAAAATTTTCAGTAATTTGAGAGCTTTCTCACGCAATTCTGCCTCATTTTTATAGAAAGCTGGCAAACGAAAGAAGCTAGCAAAGACATGTGCTTTGTGATGATTTCCAAAAGCAATCAGGACATTATCTAGCACTGTCAAATCCTTAAATAATCGAATATTTTGGAATGTGCGACTAAGCCCTAACGAAGCAATCTTATAAGGAGCTTTACCATTGATCAAATGGCCATCCAAAGTCACACTTCCCTCACTTGGTTCATAAACACCCGTTAACAAGTTGAACAACGTTGTTTTCCCTGCACCGTTTGGACCAATGAGACCAACTAATTCCCCATCATTCAGCTCTAAGGTTACATCACCCACAGCGGTCAGCCCGCCGAAATTTTTTGTTAGATTTTTTACATCAAGAAGCGCCATTAGTTGACCTCCTTATCGTTTTTAAAGAAGCGTGAGAAGTTCAATTCCCAAGTACCAAGAAGTCCACCTGGTCGGAAAATCATCACCAAAATCAAAGCAAGAGAGTAAATAATCATACGAATACTTGCCACATTTTGTAGCACCATGTTTAAGATACCTAAGAGAATTGCTGCAACAATAGTACCTGTCATAGAACCAAGACCACCAAAGACCACGATAATCAAGACATTGATACTATTGATGAAGGTATAATCTTTCGGCACAACAGAACCAATAAATCCCGCCTGAAGTGAGCCTGCAATACTAGCTGTTATAGCTCCGAAGACAAACGCAACCACTTTAATTTTAGTAGTGTTGACTCCTACAGATTCTGCCGCAATTTCATCTTCACGAACTGATAAGGTTGCTCGTCCAATTGGGCTCCGTAAAAAATTGATGGTCAAAATAGTTGTAATAACTACAAAGAAATATACCATTTGCCAATTGGTAAAGGCAGGAATACCCAAGATACCCGCAGCTCCGTTGGTCAAATCACCACCGTTAATGATTAAAATGCGAATGATTTCAGAGACCCCAAGCGTTGCAATCGCTAAATAATCACCTTTCAAGCGAAGAGTAGGAATCCCGACAATCAAAGCTACTGCTCCTGCAATCAACGCTCCTAATACCATAGCTGCAAAAAAGGCCGGATAAGTAGCTGATTTCGAGCCAATAATCGCAGCTGCATAGGCACCAATTGCCATAAATCCAGCATGTCCCAGAGAAAATTGACCTGAAAATCCGACAATCAAATTTAAACCTACTGCCAAAATGATGTTAATACCAATTTGTTGTAAGATTTGTAGATAAAAATCATTCAAAACTCCTGCACTAGCAAGCAAGGTAATCAACCCATACCCAGCAAGAAGGAGAACAAACCATAAAATATTTATTTTTAAATTCTTCTTCATAGCTTACACCTTCTCTTTCACATTCTTACCAAGAATCCCTGCAGGACGAACGAGTAAAATTAAGATTAAAATACCATACACAATCGCATCACGGAAATCTGACATACCAAAAGCTGTTGCAAAGGTTTCTAACAAACCAATGACAAAGCCTCCTAATGCTGCTCCAGGGATAATGCCAATCCCACCAAGAACTGCGGCAACAAACGATTTCAGCCCTGGAGTCATTCCCATCAATGGTTCAAGGGAATTATAATAAAGCGCAATGAGCACACCTGCCGCTCCTGCCAAAGCCGAGCCCAAAGCAAAAGTGAAACTAATCGTACGATTGACATTAATTCCCATTAGTTGCGCCGCATCGCTATCGACCGAAACTGCCCGCATGGCTTTCCCCATTTTTGTTTTTTGAACGATGACTTGTAACAACACCATTAAAATTAGGGAAACAGCCAAAATCATTAATTGGATATTGGTGAGACTAATCGGTCCAAAACTATAACGAACCGTTTCAATCACTTGGGGGAACGAACGAGTATTGGCTCCTACAAAATACACCATCACGTACTCCAAGAAAAACGAAACACCAATTGCAGTAATCAAAGCTGCAATTCGAGTCGAATTTCTCAACGGGCGATAAGCTAAAAATTCGACTAGTACACCTAAAGCCGCTGTCCCAATCATTGCCAAGATTAAGGCAAGGAAAAAATTAAGATGAAGGGAATTTATCAAGAAATACCCTATAAAAGCACCCATCATGTAAATATCTCCATGAGCGAAATTGATGAGTTTGATAATTCCATAAACCATGGTATAGCCGAGAGCAAGCAAAGCATAGACGCTCCCTAAAATTAGACCATTAACAAGTTGTTGGAGCATGGCCACCACACTTTCTAAATATAATATCGATGAAAGGATGATGTGGTGATTCACATCTTTCTTATCCTATCGCAAAAAAGAGTGAGTAAGTCGCGGTTTCAAAGAAATTAGTTCTCCTCACTCTCTATTCCAAGTTTGAGCAAAAGAAGTCGTCAGTTCCTTTTTCTCACCTTATAGCTGATTGATGTTAAACAATTTAAGACAGATCTAGCAGTTAGTCTATCTTACAAATCATAATGAGCTACATTTTTAAAACTAAGATATCTATCCTAACTATTTCTTTTAATCCACATAAAGAGAAGTAACTATCTACGATGTCCACCATAAATAGTTACTCTTCTATACACTATAAAATATATTTTAAGCAGTTCTTTATGAAAGATTATGGCTTAACTGTTTCAGCTGCTGTGACTTTCCCATTATTCATGGTCATCATAAAGGCTGTTTTAACAGTGTTATGATTCTTGTCAAAGCTGGTATCACCTGTTACACCTTCAAAATTCTTTGTCTTGGCAAGATTGTCTTTGATGTCAACAGATGTTTTCGCACCCTTGGCGGCATTGGCAACAAGATAAACAGAATCATATGCTAGCGCTGCAAATGTTGAAGGTTCTTCATTGTTGTATTTAGCCTTGTAAGCTTCTAGGAATTTCTTAGCTTTCGCTGAGACATCAACTGTCGAAGAAAAACCTGAGATGTAGTAGATATTTGAGGCTTTGGCTGGAGTTGCTTGTTGGACAAATTCCTCACCATTAAAGCCATCACCACCAACGATTGGTTTATCAATTCCCATACCACGCGCTTGATTGACAATTTTACCAGCTTCAGTATAGTAACCAGGGATGACAATTGCATCAAAATCTTTCCCTTTCATCTTGGTCAAAGCTGCTTGGAAGTCCGTATCACCAGCGACAAATTTTTCATCTGCAACAATCTTGCCTTTATACGCATTGCGGAAAGCTTTTGCGACACCTTTAGCATAATCACTTGAATTATCCGTATAAAGCACAACTTTTTTCGCTTTTAACGTTTCTGTGACATACTTAGAAATAATCTTCCCTTGGAAACTGTCTTGAAAAGTCCCAATGAATAAATACTCTTGATTTTTTGTCAAGCCATCTTGAGTAGCACTAGGTGAAATCAATGGTACACCTGCTTTTGTCGCATTAGAAACAGCTGCTGCCGTTGCACCAGAAGTCGCAGGTCCTACAACTGCATTTACTTTCGATTGGGTTACTAAGTTGGTCGTGACAGAAGCTGCTTCTGCTGTTTCAGATTTATTATCTTTGTCCACTACTTCTAGTTTTTTTCCGTCAATACCACCTGCTTTATTGATTTCTTCAACTGCAAGCTGAGCGCCTTTTTGCTCGGCTGTACCATAAGCAGCTGTTGCGCCTGTCTCTTCAAAGTTGAATCCAATTTTAATGGTCTTATCGGCAACTTTTGTACCTGTTGCATTAGATCCACCTGACTTCACTTCCCCACAAGCGGCAAGAAGAGCAACGCTTGCAAGAGCAACAAATGATAGCGCAATTCTCTTTTTCATATTCTTAACTCCTTGTTTCAAAATAATATGTTAAGAATATACCGAATTATCTGACAATTGTCAAGTGGTCAACAGATTTTTTTTACATGTTTACGTTTTCCTTCTCTCTAAACAAACTTCCAACGAAGTCTGTATCCAATTCTTGAATATGACAAACCCGTACTTGTTTGACATATTTTTCCTTAGATAGTTTCTCAACAATGCCATCTACTTGCGCAGTATCTACATACAACTGGAGATAACGATGCTTTTTAGAATGATAGATAATATCACCAATGGACGCAATTCTTTTTATGTCACGATTATAATATAAATAGACAATGATACCTGTTCGTTCTTCTTTTTTAAACATGAGTTTTCTTTCTAACATTTTTTCATTTATAAGTATATCAAAAAAATGCCCATCAGAGGACATTTTTTTCAGATAATAGCAAAGAGAGCATTAGTTCAAGTTGTTATTTGCCATGATTTCATCAATGAAACCATAATCTAGTGTTTCTTGAGCACTCATCCAGTAGTCACGTTCAGCATCTTTATGAACTTGCTTAACGGTCTTACCAGAGTTATCTGCAAGAATTTTTTCCAAATTGTTTCGAGTTTTCAGCAAATGTTCAGCAGCAATCGCCATATCGGTTTGTTGCGTACCGCCACCAGTTCCACCCATTGGTTGGTGAATCATGTACTCTGCATTTGGCAACATAAAGCGTTTGCCTTTAGCACCACTTGAAGCGATGATGGTTCCCATGGACGCAGCCATTCCCATGACAATTGTTTGAACATCTGATTTGATGAAGTTCATTGTATCGACAATCGCTAGACCCGCCGATACAGAACCTCCTGGTGTATTGATATAAAGATAAATATCCTTTGTACTATCTTGAGCGTCTAGGAAAAGCAATTGGGCAATAATAGAATTGGCCATGTTGTCTTCAACTGCTCCAGTTAACATAATAATGCGATCTTTTAAAAGACGTGAGTAAATATCGTACGAGCGTTCCCCACGGCTTGTTTGTTCAATAACTACAGGAATCATTGTATTCTCCTTTTCATCTGATATTTTAATCTGACCAACAATTCTTAGTAAGATTTTTCAAATATGAGACTATTATAGCCTTTTGGTCAAAAAAGGTCAAACATAAAACTTATTATTTTGTACCAAAAAGACGATCTCCTGCATCTCCCAATCCTGGAACGATGTAGCCATTTTCATTCAAGTGATCATCAAGGGCTGCCGTAAAGATTTCCACGTCTGGGTGAGCTTCTTGTAAAGCTTTCACGCCTTCTGGAGCCGAAACAAGACAGACAAATTTAATATTGTGTGCTCCACGTTTTTTCAGTGAATCAATAGCTAAAATAGCTGAGCCACCTGTTGCTAACATCGGATCCACTACGAAAATTTGACGTTGGCTAATATCTTCCGGTAATTTCACAAGGTATTCAACTGGTTTCAAAGTTTCTTCATCACGATACATTCCAATATGTCCGACTTTAGCAGCTGGTACAAGACTCAAAAGACCATCTACCATACCAATACCTGCACGTAAGATTGGGACAATAGCTAATTTTTTACCAGCTAGTTGTTTTTGAACTGTCTTTGTAATGGGTGTTTCAATTTCCACATCTTCTAATGGTAAGTCACGTAAAACTTCATAACCCATTAGCATAGCAATTTCATTTACTAACTCACGAAAAGCCTTGGTAGATGTATCTGTACGGCGTAAGATAGACAATTTATGCTGAATGAGCGGATGTGCGATCACTTGAAATTTTTCCATGATTGGTGTTCCTTCTTTCAATTTATTCTTCTTATTATAACAAAAAAACATAAAAAAGGCTTATAATAAACAAGCCTTTTCAAAGATTACCAAGTCCTTATAACCATTCGTGGTATTTTTTTATATATAAATGCTTCACAAATGTAACACTTGTCATATACAATACCATAATGAGGATTAGGAATAAGAAATACATCCCATTTAATGGAGTGACTTTTAAAAGAGCTGCAAAAGGACCGTAGGGCAATAAAGTCACAAAGAAGACTGCCGCTAGAGTGGTCATGACTACGGATAAAGCCGGTCTACTTTGAATAAATGGTAATTTGGGTGAGCGCAACATATAGATAACCATCGTTTGCGTCCACATGGACTCAATAAACCAGCCTGTTTGGAAAATCGTAATGAAATTGCTAGACATACCATGATGATAAACAGACCTTGTTATCATTGGTGCAATAATAAAGAACAAAATTAAAAAGGTTGTACAGTCAAAAATAGAACTAATTGGACCAATCCAGGCCATGAAACGAGTAATGGATTTTGCACTCCAAATGCGAGGCTTTTGCAAAAATTCACGGTCTACATTGTCAAATGGTAAAGCGATACAAGAAATATCATAGACCAAATTCAACACAATCAAATGAATCGGTGCCATAGGCAAAAATGGTAAGAAAATACTTGAGATTAGCAAAGAAAAGATATTTCCGAAGTTGGAACTCACTGTCATCTTGATGTACTTGGTCATATTGGCATAGACTTTGCGACCTTCCACCAAGCCTTTTTCAAGCACCAATAAGTCTTTATCTAACAGAATAACATCAGCTGTTTCTTTCGCAATATCAACAGCTGTATCAACTGAAATACCTACATCAGCTACTTTCATAGAAGGAGCATCATTGATTCCATCACCCATATAACCAACCTTGTGCCCGTTTGCTTTCAGTTGTAAAATGATGCGCGCCTTTTGGTCAGGCGATAATTTAGCAAAAACAGTTGTGGTTTCAACAACTCTGCTCAATTCTTCATCCGACATCGTTTCAATCATAGAGCCTAGCAAGATGTTCTTTGCATCTAAGCCAACCTTCTCACAAACTGCTTCTGTAACTTTTTCATTGTCACCTGTTAAAATTTTGGTAGCTACGCCATACTCGGTTAATGCTTTAATAGCAGGGGCTGCTGACGGTTTTGGTGGATCGAGAAAAGCAAGATAACCTGTCAGAATCATGTCAGACTCATCTTTGACCGTGTATTCATAATCAGCATCCAAGTCCGAACGATAACTGACTCCCAGCACACGCAGACCCTGCTCATTTAACTGTGCGACCTCTGTTAAAATTTCTTGACGGATTTCTTCTGTCAAAGGAAGGATTTTCCCCTTGTCTTCGACATAATTTGAAATGGCCAGCATTTCTTCTAAAGCACCTTTTGTCACCATGCTAACGACATTCTCATCATCTCGAACCAGCACACTCATGCGGCGACGTTCAAAATCAAAAGGTAATTCATCAATTTTCTTAAAAGTTTGGTCTAAATTGCGAACGATTTCGTGTTTTTCAGCTTCTTTTTCTGTCCGATTGATAATAGCACGATCCATCAGGTTTTTTAACCCTGTTTGATAATAAGAATTTAAGTAAGCCCGACGAAGCACTGCCAAATCAAGATCTCCATGAATATCAAGTGGATACTCCAAGACAATCTCATCTTGTGTCAATGTCCCTGTCTTATCCGTACAAAGAATATCAATTGCTCCTAAATCTTGAATGGCATTGAGTTTCTTGATGACAACTTTTTCTTTTGCCATAAGAATTGAACCCTTCGCTAAGCTTGCTGTGATGACCATAGGAAGCATTTCTGGCGTCAAACCGACACCGACACTTAATGCAAATACCCCAGCTTCTAGCCAATCCCCATCTGTCAGACCATTGATAAAAAAGACAATAGGTACGAGTACCAACATAAGGCGAATCAACAACCATGAAATGCTGTTCATTTCTCGTTCAAATGAAGTTGGTTCATCATAAGTATTAAGCGTTTGCTCAATAGCTCCCATTTTTGTGTCGTCACCAACAACAAGCACAAGCGCGCTAGCACGACCAGAGATTACATTGGTTCCCATAAAGGCAAGTGAGTCAGATTCAAGTAAACTCTCTGTATCTTTGATCTCACATTTATCCAATGCCATTTTTTCAACCGCATCACTTTCACCTGTCAAACCTGACTGTTGTACGAAGAAGTCGCGCGAATCCAAAATTAGCACATCTGCTGGCAACATGTCTCCTGCACTCAAGCGGATAATATCTCCCACCACTAATTCTGTAATCGGAATTTCTTGCTCTTTTCCCTCACGAACAACTGTCACTGTATTGACAATCATACGCGAAAGATTACTGGCAGCTTTGTCACTCCGCAATTCTTGCACAAAGCGAATACTCCCAGACAACAAGACAAGGACAACAATAATGATAAACGTTGTCGGATCTTCCTGACCTGGTTTTGCCAGCCAAACATTGGTAACCAAGGACACCAATGCAATGAGTAAAAGAATAACGGTAAATGGGTTGATAATAGACTCATAAATTTTTTTAACAATTGAATCTTCTTGCCCTTTTGTCAATTCATTTTCACCGTATAGATCACGATTTTCTTCTACTTGCTCCTCTGTCAAACCCAATCTAGATGTGTTGAAAAATGTCATCGTATCCACTACAGACATACGAAGAGCATCTGTTAATCTTTCTTTTGCTGTTTTCACTGATTTTCTCCTCTATCTAAGATACATCCGAGTGACAAAATAACTGCATACAGCCTTTTTACTCAGATGTCATTCATTTGCTAGAGTCGATTCCAAGGGAGCGTGAGGAATGCTCAGATATGGTAATCGACTGTTTTCCTGTTGACTCGGGTGATCATCATTCGGCATATTCTCCACCCCTTTCCCTTGCATTTTTTCTTTAAAAAATCAGCTCAAAACGATAAAATCCTACCATGAAAAACATGGCAGGACTGTATGTCTTGTGTTACCGTTCAAGCTTTAACTCCGTAGGGCAGTGAAATGACATTAGTCAAAACCTTAGCGATCTCAACTGCTAACCAGCGCATAGTGTCTCCACTACTTTGCGGTAGTCATCCGTATCCCTATGGTAGCCTCACCTACCGATTTTTCATACTAACTATACTCCTCTTAAGAACGATTGTCAACCAAAAGTGACTGTTTTCGAACATTTCTTTTTATTTTATTTGGGCAAGCAACACACGATTCTCTTACAAATCTCTTCTACCAGTGACTTAGGCGCTGCAATATTCAGCCTTGCATGCAGCTCACCCTCACTTCCATAATCACTTCCCCGATTGAGAATGACTTTTGCTTGGTCATGCAGTAAAGTAAAGAGTGCATCATCTGTCAAACCATAGTCACTGAAATCAAGCCAAATCAGATAGGTCCCTTGTGGTTTCATAACCTTTAAACGCGGAGCCTCTTTGGCAAAATACTCCACTGCAAATTGAATATTTTCTTCTAAAACAGCTTTTAGTGCCACTAACCAAGGTTTGCCATAACGATAGGCCGTTTCTGTCGCAATGTACCCTAAACTTGACACCTCATGGTGGTTATTAACAAGTTGCTGGTGTTTAAATGTTGCACGTAATGAAGGATTTTCAATAATGGCATAGGAATTTTTGGTGCCTGCAATATTAAAAGTCTTGGTAGCACTAGAAAGTACCAGAGCAAAGTCTTTAAAATCCGGTGAAACAGTATTAAAGGAAACATGTTGATGACCAAATAAAGTCAAATCTTGATGAATTTCATCTGATACTAAAATAACATGGTGCTTTTGACAAAGCTGACCTACTCTTTCTAGAACTTCTTTTTCCCAGACACGTCCTCCGGGATTGTGCGGGTTACAAAGAAGATAGAGTTTCACATCATTTTCGACAATATCTTTTTCCAATTGTTCAAAATCAATTTGAAACAGACCATGTTCTTCTTTTAGAGAATTGGATACTAAGTTTCGATTATTTAACTGGACACTACGAGCAAAGGGTGGATAGACAGGAGAATTGATTAGGACCGCTTCTCCTTCTTTGGTAAAGGCTTGAATCGCAATAGAAATGGCTGGCACAACACCTTCCACAAAAACAATAGAATCCTTATCAAACGAATACTGATGTTCGCTTTTTTCCCAATCCAATACCGCTTGGAGCAACTCATCACTCGCATACGTATAGCCATAAACTAACTGTTCTGCATAGTCGTGAATCGCATTTTTCACTTCTGGCATGACTTCAAAGTCCATATCTGCAATCCATGCTGGTAGCAATTGAGGATCAGTCTCTGTTTCTTTCCATTTATAAGTGTGGTGAGACAAGCGATTCGGTGCTGTTTGAAAATTGTATTTGCTCATATTATACCTCCAAAGCAAATGTTAAATCTGTTATCAAATCTTGGCTATCCTCAATCCCAATGGACAATCGGAAAAAATCATCTGTTAAACCATAGCATCTTGATATCTTCGCTAGAATATCCTAGCATTAAATATCCTTTCAAAAAAGCTGCTCTATAATTTTTATTGAAGGATTCATCATTTATAAACTTTTATTGCAAGAATAGCTATTTTTATTATAGCTTAATTTTTATAAATTTTCTACAACATTAAAAAGCCTTACGACCTTTTAATGAATATGAAATTTTTCACGTAAAACTTGAGCTTTTTCACCAATAAATCGGTCTAACAAGCGAACCCTCAAAGCCATTGCTCCATAAATGATAATTCCCAGACCACCAATCATAATTAAATAAAGCATGCTAGAAATGCGTCCATTTGGATAAAAGACAACTCCCAGTACCACTTCCACAATGGCAATTAAAAGAGACATGATAGCAGTTAAAATCCCTATCAATAAACTCCGTTTAACGAGAATTCTTTGATTGAGTCCTGTTACTTGGCGAATGTGTTGGTACATCAAAACAATTGGAACAATCAGTCCGACTGTCGTTGCAAGAAGCGGACCATAAGCTCTGAATAAATAAATAAATGGAATTTGCAAAATAAGCTTAACAAGAACTCCATAGCCAAAATAGATAATAGCTTTGCGATTTTGGAAAAGCGCTTGAATCATTGGCGACAAGACAGTATAAATGCCTAAAATAATTGTCTGTAACATAGCAAAAATGAACAAACCTAAAGCTAAACGATCTGGTCGCCCATAAAAAATTGTGTATAATGGACGCGCCACTAAGACAGAGCCAATTGTTGCTGGTAAGAGAAATAACAGTAACATACTTAAGTTATCTTGAACAAGACGTGCTGCAGACTTCAAATCACCTTTGACATAGTTTTCTGTTAGCAGTGGAATTCCTACACCCCCGATAGAAGTCGCTACCGCAATCAAAATCATCGTAATTTTATTGGGATTAGCGGAGAAATAGCTAAACATAACCACCAGCTGAGAATTAGTATAGTTCGTAAACCATTTCATAACATTGATAAAAGTTACTTGGTCAATAATCTGGAAAAGCTGAATGGCAGAACCAGTGATAATAAACGGAATAGCTTCCCGAATCGTATCCACTAAAAGAGCACGACTGTTAATGTTGGTGCTTGACACTGGCTTATGCAGAATAGATGACAGCAAATTCGCTTTCCAGAGGAAATAAACCAAAACTGCCATACTGGCAAACATGCCAATAAAAGCAGCAAATGTTGATTGTGTAACTGCAGCAGCATAGTCTTTAGAACCCAATTTCATAATAAAGAATGTTGTCAAAAGCATCCAAATAACACGAATCACCTGCTCAGCAATTTGACTGATTGCATATGGTTTTAAATTGTTAAATCCCTGAAAAAAGCCACGGATAACACTCATAGCTGGGAATACCAGTACTGCCCAAGATAGGCTTTGCATGACAGGAATGAGTTCTTTCCCAACGCCTGATACATGCGCAAAGAAAGGTGATAAGAGATACATCACCACTGCAAAAATGGCTCCCAACAAGAGCATAAATTTCAAAAATTCACGAATGAGGGTAAAACTATGATCCTTTTGATCCATTGTGTTGTATTTCGCAACTTGCTTAGCGACCGCAACAGGTACGCCTGCTGTGGAAATCAGAAGAAACCAAGCATAAATATTATAGCCCATCGTAAACAAGCCATTAGCTTCTGCACCATGTTTGCCCATCCAGATATACCAAGGAATGATATAAATCGCCCCTAAAAAACGGCTGATAAAGTTACTTGCTGTCAACCAAGCTGTCCCTAGAAGCATTTGTTTTTGTTGAGTTGTTGTTTGTTGATCCATACATAACCTCTAAAAGTAGTCTTATCTTATTATAAACTTTTCCTTTCCGCTTGTAAAACCTCGCCATTAAGTTTACAATAGAAATATGATAACAATTGAGAACGCATTAAAAATTTTGAAAAATGATCACAATTTCCGCGAAATCATTGATAAAGGTGAATACTATTATAACATTACTGATGTCACATTTGATAACATCAGCTATGACAGCCGCGATGTGACTGCTTCAACTCTTTTCTTTGTCAAAGGTGACAATTTTAAAAAAGAATTTTTGGGAAAAGCGGTTGAATCAGGCTTACGGTTCTATGTCAGTGAGACGGATTTTGAAGTAACTATCCCAGTGATTCTAGTCAATGATGTCAAACAAGCCATGAGTCTTCTTGCCATGGAATTTTATGGAAATCCGCAAGACAAACTCAAACTGCTCGCATTTACAGGAACCAAAGGAAAGACAACTTCGGCTTATTTTGCCTATCACATTCTCCAACAAAGTCATAAGCCTGCTTTGTTGTCTACCATGAACACGACGCTCGACGGAGAGCACTTCTTCAAGTCTACTTTGACAACACCGGAAAGCTTAGATTTGTTCAAAATGATGGCGACAGCGGTTGAAAATGGCCGAACTCATCTGATTATGGAAGTTTCCAGTCAGGCTTATTTAAAAAAGCGAGTTTACGGTTTAACTTTTGACGTTGGTGTTTTCCTCAATATCAGCCCTGATCATATCGGACCAATTGAACATCCGACATTTGAAGATTATTTTTATCATAAGCGACTCCTCATGGAAAATAGCCGAGCTGTTGTCGTTAATAGCGAAATGGATTATTTCCAAGTGGTGGCTGAGCAAGTTGCATCTATAGAACATGATTTCTATGGACAATATTCCGACAATCAAATTCATCATTCGCAAGCATTTTCTTTTGAAACAAGCGGAATCCTCACAGAAAAATTTGACATTCAGCTAATCGGACGTTTTAACCAAGAAAATGCACTTGCTGCTAGCCTTGCCTGTCTACGCTTAGGTGCCACTATTTCTGATATAAAAAAAGGCATTGCTGCTACACGTGTATCTGGGCGCATGGAAGTGCTGACTCAAAACAATGGTGCAAAAGTTTTTGTTGATTATGCGCACAATGGTGTCAGTCTGGCTAATCTCCTATCTGTCGTTCAAGAACACCAAAAAGGCAAAATTGTTTTAGTACTTGGTGCAACCGGAAATAAAGGAGAAAGTCGTCGCAAAGATTTTGGACAACTACTCAATCGCCATCCAGAATTGATAGTTATCTTGACAGCAGATGACCCTAACTACGAAGATCCGATTGCCATTGCAAAAGAAATTGCCAGCTACATTTCTTTTGACGTTTACACGATTGCAGACCGCAAAGAAGCTATCAAAAAAGCTCTTAGCTTAACAAACAAAGAAGGTGATGCTGTTATTCTAGCTGGTAAAGGTGCTGATTGTTACCAAATCATAAATGGAGAAAAAGCAGACTATCTAGGCGATTACGCGATTGCGGAAAGGTATTTATAGAATTGAATAAAGGTCGAGATAACAGTCTTCGACCTTTAATTATTGAAAAAACAACAACTTTATATTAGTAAAGTAAAATAAGCATTATTTTTTAGAAATTAGAATCTTGCCTTATGATTTTACTTTCTCCAACTAATCAAAACATACATTAGACTTGAACCATAGATATCCGCAAGAGCATGCGCGAGGAAGAAAGGTAAAAGATTTTTAACCTTATATTTGTAAAGGCAATAATAGAGAAGTCCAAAACCAACACCGATCGTCAGTGCCCAGAGCATTCCATGATAAGTGTGGAAAGAAACACGAATGATCATCGAATAAAGAAGAACCCACCATTTATATTTTTCTTTTACCGAGGTTAATAAGCCTAAGAAGAAAAATTCTTCATAAAAGCCATTTAGCAAAGCATAGAGAATCATCATCGGTGTCAAATCGGTAAATTTACGGAAAATTTCTAATAGATCAATGTATTTCCATAATTGCGGATTAAAATAGTTGTATTCTCCGCTAAGGGTCGTCACGATATCTGCTAGAATCCCCATCACCGCAAAGATAAAAGGAATCCAAAAGAGTACCGACCACGATAGACGAATCGGCAACTGTCTAAAATCAAACCGACGAAGTATTAAGTAGGCTATCGTCAAAGCTAACATAAGAAGCTGCAACTCTAGGTTGTTAAAGTAAGCCGCTCCGTCATTTGCTGTTTTACTAGTTGCATCTGCTACTGCTGTTGTAGTGGACGGAGACAAGCTAGCAAGATAAAGTTCTGTTGAACGATAGATAAATCGCCCAAATAGCAAGACCGTCACGATGACAATATCAAACCATTTCAGATACTTCAGGGGTTGAGTGGGACAAATTCTTGCTAAAAGATTCACGATATATTCCTTTCATAAAACGAAATAGGAGAGGGACGAAACTCAAAACTAAAAATCTTTAGTTTATAGTCTCACTCCACAAGGTTGCTCAACAGTCTGGGAGCCTGTTGAGGTGGCGAGTGCGGAAAACGAAATTTTCGTCAAAAGTACTCTTCCGAGCTTGAAAAGCGAACAAACCTTGAGGCTTGCTTTAACCCCCTATCCGCCAATTCAAAGCTGTGCTTTTGACACATCTTCATGGAAGGGGGCTTTTCAACCTCCAATAGTCCAGTGGACTATTGGAGCAATCAGCTACTGCATCGTTGATTTATTGCACCGTATCCTTTGAAGCTAGAGACTTTCATCCCAGCCTCATACCAACCATAACCATTATACCTATAAATCTATCAAAAAATCTTAAAATTTTATTATTCTATGATGTTTATTGTAAAAGTCTACAGACTTTTGTACACGAAAGGTTAAGGTTTCTTTATCAAAATCCAGTTTCAACTCATAGTTTCCTGATTCGTTAGGTACGATATAGCCTAAAATCACTAGAGCATCTACAAAAATATCGCGCCGTTTTTGCATCAGCTCAGTTTTACGACCATACTTTAGCAAAAAAGTTGTCATATATTTTAGAGCATACTCCGGATTAACATCTCCTATCAACTTATAAAGCTTTTGTTGCTGATTATTCAATGGATATTGTTGCTTTAGCTTATAAAAATAATTGGAAAGTGTCAGCTGCTCTCTGAGAAAATCTGTTGTTTCCACTAAAATAGCCTGGTTGGTCTGATTGGTCAAGCGTGTCTTAAAGCGCACATTCCGCAATTCTTTATAAAGAGAACTGTCATCTCGTACAAATACTTCCTGATCCAAAGACAAATCCGTCACATTTTGCAGTAGAGGAAGGGTTTGTTGATACCGTTTGTTTGCTCGAACCACATAGCCTGCCTTGATATAGTCCTCTATAGAGCGATCAATATTGGAAAAGTTTGCAAATTCGCACTTTATCTCTCGCAAAGTAACATCATCATGTCGGTCTAAATAATTTATCAATTCATGAAAAAAAGGCTGACGTGTTAAACGACTGGGATTGATTACTTTAATCATCTAATCTTCCTTTATAAACTAATTTTTCGGATTGAGCCAATTGGCTAGGATTGGTTCCTGGCTGATGAAGAGGAACTGCTAAACCTAACTCTTTGTAATACTGCTGCCAAAAAGGAGCTATTTCCTCTTTTTCATCACCGAACTGCATAGGAGTGGTTTCAAAAATGGGGAGGATTTCTGCAATATATTCAGAACAATAAAAGCCTGTCGTATCTGGATAAAAGCTATTATTATAAGGTTTATAAAGGTGTTGCTCTGCTCTTTTCCAGACAGCTTTTACATCTATGTCAGAACAGGCATAAACAGCATAACATTCATCAACCTGTAAAAATTGATCTATCGGTTCTTTAATGACACCGCGCTTACTTGTCGCATGGTAAATCCAACCAGCAAAGAAGATTGCCACATGGTTATACCACCCAGTTGATCGCTGAATGGCCTCTGCTATATCAGATTGACTGGATACAAAAATTAAATCTCCATTTTGTAAATCTTGAATCTTCATAGAACTATTGTATCAAAAAAGGAGCCGAAACTCCTTTTTCTTCCAAATTTTTATCCATTAAAACTTTCAGTCAATTGTGGTACAACTTGTTTTTTACGAGAAACCGCACCAGCAAGGAAAGCATGATTATTTTCAAGTGTGAAATGGAAAGCTGCTTCCACTTTATCCATATTGCCTCCAAGTGCAAGGATTTCTGAGTTAGAATTGATAATATCGGTAATCATCAAAACGAAGTCAGAATAACCATTAGCAGCATTTGTTTTTTCAATAGCTGCTTCCAATTCAGCTTGACGTTCTAAAACTTCTGCAATATCAACTGTGTTGACTTGTGCTACACGAACTTGGTTTCCGTTTAATTCAAATGTTTTAGCATCAATATCAATCAATTCCTCGGCTGTTTTGCTAGCTAAGTTGGTTCCAGCTTTAAGCATAGCCAAACCGTATTCTTCCAAATCAACTCCTGCAAGCTCTGCCAACTCAGGTGCAATCACTTTATCACTCGGATGAGTGGTTGGTGATTTCAGAAGAAGCGTGTCTGAAATCAAACCTGAGAGCATCAAACCTGCGAGTTCTTTTGGTACAGCTACACCAGATTCTTTAAACATGCGATAAACGATAGAAGAAGCTGAACCGACAGGCTCCAAACGCATATAAAGTGGACTAGCTGTTTCAAAATTTGCCACACGATGGTGATCCACAACGCCATAGACTTCTACTTCTGCAATGTCAGAAATAGATTGTTGAAATTCATTATGGTCTGTTAAAATGACTTGCTCAACTCCTTCTGCTTTGGCAGATGTCACCACACGCGGTGCCGTTACTCCAAAATAATCCAAAACAAAAGCTGTTTCTTCATTTGGTTCTCCCAAAGCAACCGCTTCTGTATCCAAGCCATAAGCTTCACGCGCAAGATAAGCAAAGGCCACAGCTGAGCCAATCGCATCTGAATCTGGATTTTGATGACCGAAAACTAAAATTTTAGACATGATCGTACCTCGTAAACTTTTTATATACTTTATTTTAGCACAATTTTAAGATTTTCACAAAGAGAGGAATAGAAAAGCACCCAATCGTTAGTTTTCCTGTCTAACTTTTTGAGTGCTGATCAAAATCTCACTTCCTGCTTTTATTAACTATTATGTATGCGGTTCATATACTCGGTATAAGATTCTGTTTTCATAAGTTCTTTGGCATTTGCTACTCGATCAGCAGTTGGCGGCTTTATACCTTCTAATGGATAAGGAATGCCCAATTCACGCCATTTAAATTCTCCCATTGTATGATAAGGTAGCACTTCAAATTTATCAACTGTTTTTAACGTTTTAACAAACTCACCTAATTCTTTTAAGTCGTCATCACGGTCTGTTAACGTTGGAACCAAAACATGGCGAATCCACATTGGAACACCTTTATCAGACAGATATTTTGCACATTCCAAAATATTCTTATTGGTGTGCCCTGTCACAAATTTATGCTGGGCATCATTGATTTCTTTAATATCCAGCAACACTAAATCTGTCACTTCAAGCAGGCGATCAAAAACTTTGAGATACTCTGGTGTATTGCGGAACGGCATCGCACAAGTATCTAAAGTGCAATGAATTCCCAATTCTTTAGCTTTGGTAAAAAGTGCAGTCACAAAATTAATCTGCAAAAGAGCTTCACCACCACTTACTGTAATCCCACCTTTTTTACCCCAAAAGCCACGATAACGAAGCGCTTCTTGCAAAACGTCTTCAACCGTTCGCTCTCTTGAATTATTGGTTTCCATTGCCCATGTATCTGGATTGTGGCAATATTGGCAACGCATTTTACAACCCTGTAAAAAGACAATGAAACGGATACCAGGCCCATCAACAGCTCCAAAACTTTCAGTCGAATGGACCATACCTGTTACTTTTCCATAATCAATGACTTCTTTTTCCATCGTCTTATCCTCTTGAAAACGTTTTATAATACTATTATAACACTTCTTTTCTAGATAGAGGGACAATTTATCTATTTTTTAGAAAATAATCTGTTTTTCAGTTTCATTTTCAATGTTTTTCAAAAGATAAGAATTGATAGAATAATTTAAAATTTTATTTCTTCCATTCATCTAGTCTATAATTTTTTATATTATAGATATGGTTTGCTATTGATTGTATTCTTTCATCATGAGTGGCAATAATAATAATTTTCCCACTTTCTCTTTCTTTCATAAATAAATCTATTACTAGCTGAAGATTCTCTTTATCCAGATTAGCAGTTGGTTCATCTGCAAGAATAATGTCTGGTTCTATCATAAGACTACGAATAATAGCAACACGTTGCTTTTGTCCACCAGAAAGAGATCGAACCTTTTTGTTAAGAATGGTTGATAATTCAAAATATCTTATCAAAACTTGCATTTTTGTTTCAATTTCTGTTTTAGATAAATCTTTTCGATAAAGACACGGAAGCATTAGGTTTTCTTTGACAGTATAATCTTCTATTAGTGCAAAATCTTGTGGTATATACCCAATATGCAAACTACGAAAGGAGCTCATTTCTTTGTCATCTTTCGTATTAAGCATCTCCCCTTGATAAAAATATCGTCCAGCATCAATAGGTTTTAATCCTGCAATAATATTTAAGAGTGTAGATTTTCCAATACCAGATTTTCCAAAAAGCACAGATATTTCTCCAAAATCTGCATGAAAGTTCAAATCTGTGAAAATTGTTTTTCCTTTAAAGGATTTTGAAACATGTTCAAGACAAATCATAGAGAACTCCTTTCAAACGACGTTTACTGATGATAAAAGCAGCAACAAAAAGTAGAATATTTAAACCTCCAAGATAGATATAATCCGCCCAAATAAACTTTATATTTAAAATACTTACATAAACAAAAAATCCAAGGAAAGCAAAGATAATGGGAGCAATCAACAAATAACTTAAATTTTGACTTATTTGTTCCCCGCTCAAACCAATAAGCCGCAAAACCTTTATTTCTGATTGACAGATTTTTATTGTTACTCCTAACAACCAATAAATTATTATTGAACTAAAGATAAATAGAATGCTTGAGATACTTATTCCAAAAATAAAATTGGTGATATAATAATCATGCTGTGATTGATAAGTTTTAGAAAGAGTACGAAGAGTTATTGGAAAATTAATTTTTTTAAATTCTGCGTTTAACTCTTGGGCTTGTTGTTTTTCTAAACGGCGAATTAAAATATTATCCAATAATAAGCTATCCCAATCATTTGATAAGAGCGATGATTGTAATACAGAATCCGTTAAAGGCTGTAATTTTCCACCTTTTAAGTAATTCAACTTTTGATAGTAAAATGGTGATGTTTCACCTAGTTTCCGAAGATAAGTAGATAACACTTTATACAAGGACCTCCTCTCTTCTTTACTAGCATCTTTTACTAGACCAGAGGAATCTGCAGAAGGATTATAGACTGTTTCATAACTATTTTGTCTACTTTCTTTTTTCAAAATTTGTAGTGCTGGGTATACTCGAATCAATTGACTACTTTCATTCCATAAAAAAAGGTTCATACAAAATCCAATAAAAATCAAAAATCCGAAAAGATACCACCGCTTTTTGAGAATTACTATATAAATGCTTTTCATAAGAACCTCCTTAAAGAAATAAAATAGAGAGGTAGATTGATAAAAAATAATAGAAATCCTATCCCTATTAAATGACATAAAAGAATAAGAGATACTACCCTCTTACATAACTGACAAATAATAACACTAGAAATAAGTGTAGTAACCAATGTTAATCCATGAATACAACTGTAATCATATAAAAAACGAATCCGTGCTTTTCCCAGAAAATGATGAATTGAAAACTCACGACGATATGATCGTAGTGTAAAAATGGTCATCGCACTATTCACAAATATACAAATAACAACTAAAAGCCAATTTTCACGATTACTATAAAAAAGGAGAGATAAGAATGAAATAGTTCCAACATCTAATACAATTATTTTTCTGTAATAATCATTGATTAACTTTTTCATACAACTCTCCTCTATTTAAATAATACACAAGCACTAACTATAATTTATAGTGAAAAGTAGTTTTAGGAGCCCATGGATTCATTGAGTCCCATATCGTTACACTATCATATACCTTTCCATTATCTGTACGCCAGCTATCTTTATAAGCCATCGCCCCACCTAGATATGAACCGTTTCGATAGTATTTAATCCATGTGCTATTACCACGACGATTAGTCCATGCCTCACCAACATAGCGAACCTGAAATTGTTCAGTATTTCTAACACCATTAGAACTATCTCCATAAGTTGCAGCAAATGCAATTCCTCCAGTGTTACTCAATCCTAAGATAGTTAACGATAAAATGATACATTTTTTATAGCCTTTTCTCATTTTGATTTCCTTTCTTAATTATACCCTAAATTGAACAGTATTACTTACTTTCTATCAATACTATGAAAAAAACTATACCAATATGTAACATATTTCTTCACCACTTAAATATAGTTTCCGTTTGTTTTTCTCCTTTCCATAGTGGTAAAAAAATTTACTTTATTATAATTTCCACCAGTGTATCCATCCATCTGACGATAAAAATGAAAAAATAAGTACAGTGAAAAATACCAGTGAAGCAGCTAAGCGTTTCATAAAAATTCCTCCCAAAAAGTTTTTTAAGATTTGTTTTCCCTTTTTCTATATGATATAAATTACATAAACTGTCAACTTTAGGAACATATTTTATATAAGGAGATAAAATTATGAGATGGGATTTTGGTACAATCTTAAAAGAAATTCGACAATCAAAGGGTTTGACACAATTAGACATTTGCAGAGATAACTTATCACGTGCAACACTCTCTAAGATTGAGAATAATAAAGAAATTCCTAATGTAGAAAATTTTGAATATATCTTAAGGCAGTTAGATATGAGCTTTGAAGAGTTTAATTACATTTGTCACACTTATCTCCCCTCAGAACGCTCAAAAATTATTCAACATTTTGAAAATTCTCATACTGTGTATAAAACAGCTAAATATTATGAAAACATTTTAGAAGAAAGTAACCATTATTTAAAAACTCACAACGACCTTCCTATTGAAAATATTGCAAAAATTTCTCACTTATGTCTCTCAATTTGTAAAAATGGAGATAATGAACATTCATATTTTCTTGCACAAGAACTTTGGAAAGAACTTGATAAATGTGATAACTGGTACTTATCTGATCTACATAAATTAAATGCTGCTATGATTCTTTTCCCTATAGAACAGTTGATAGAAAGTATGGATAAAATTTTACTATCTTTAAAAAAATACAAGAATTTTAAAGAAATAAAATCATGGGAGTTTGCTCTTTTAACCAACATGAGTACGATTTTCTTAAATAAAGGAATGATGGAAGAGTGTTTAAAAATTACTAAGATTACTTACCAGATTGCTCAAGAAACTTTGAGGGTTGACCAATTAAGTTTCGCTACTATTCGTCTAGGGATTTGTCAAAAAGATTCAATCTTAGTAGAAACCGGACTACAGCTTTTAAAGTTAGCTAATCTAGAGTCTATGTTACAGGGGTGTACAACAGAAATAGAAAGATATATGTAAAACTAGTCTAATATCAAAAAGAAAATGGCTTAAATACAGCATTTTTTAATGCTAAATCTAAACCATTTTAGAAAATTCTTTTTCTTGCTGAACATTTGTACAAATCTTCGCCTATGCTCTAACACCAAAATTAAAACTCTCTCGTTTATCTATGTCTTTAAATCCGTCACTTTCTTTCGCCAAAGGATGGTTGCGCTTAAGATGACAATCCCTACAACAGCGACTTCAGCGCCTGTTGTTCCTGTAGATGGTAAAATTCTCTTTTTAGTTGGTTTATCATCTTTATTTGGTGGCGTTGTACTATCACCACCGGAAGGAGGAGTTGGTTGTGGCTCATCCTTCTTACTGAAATCAAGCTGTGCAATAACGGGATCGTGATCTGACGCCCGACCGTGCTCCTCCATAAAGGAAGCATTGATATGAACTGGTGAGAATACTGTTTTATCAGCAATATTTTTTGAAACAAAGATATTGTCTAAACTTTGATTGCTACCACGGTAAAAATAAGAATAGCGGTCTGCTGCGTCGTGATTCAGCATCATATTGACTAATTCATTACCAGCCACTGCTTTGGCAGTTTCTGAAAATTCAAAGTCATTAAAGTCACCAGTTAAGACAAACTTCAAATTTGGATTTTGCTTCAAACCTTCTTTTACAAAAGCATTCAACAACTTAGCTTGTTCAATCCGTTGTGCCAATGTATTTTGCACTGCTGGTTGTTTAGAACCATATACTGCATCATCACCGAGTTTGGATTTCAAATGATTGGCAATCACGACAATATGCTCGCCCTTAAATTCAAACTCTGCTGCTAAAGATTTTCGAACTTTCGTAAAGGCTGGATTGGTTGGATCGATCCTTGTAGGATTTTTCACCAAATGCCCATCTTTGAAGGCAGCTGCTTCTGTGCTACTTCCTGCTTCACGCTCAACTAACTTCACTCGTTGAGGATTATACAAGTAAGCCACACGAATATTGGAGCCCGGCTTTCCACCATCTGCTCCATCAACAGGGGCGACTTCGGTATATTTGTATTCTTTGCCACCTAATTGTTTAATTTTAGCAGCCAGTTTTTCACCGCTTCGCACACCGCTGACAGTACCATCATTAACACTTCCATTATTGTCTTGAACTTCTATAAGGGTAATAATATCTGGACTGTGAATTTCGTTGATAAAAGATTTAGCAATTTTTTCCACTTTTGCATCAGGCGTCTCACCTGCTGCATTGTTTGCTGAGAAGTTTTCAATATTATAAGAAGCAATAGTCAATTTATCTTCACTTGGATAAATCTTAGAAACCTCTCTTTGTAGACCGCCATCTTGCAGATCTGGCAACTTCGTTGGCTCCAACTTATAAACCTTGCTGCGATAAGTTACAACACCAGAAACATCTTCATTAAAGTAATCTTTAGCTTTTGCAATATATTTATTCCCAACATAAACGGGGATAGTTGCTGTATTTTGGACATTAGGGCGAAGGTTGACACCACCGATATTATTGAGCGGCAGCGCTTGATAACCATTCGGCAAGAGATAAATATCTCCTCGATATTGTGGGCCAAGCACACGAGGTTTTTTCACTGTTGTCAACATACCCTCCAGACTTTCCCAATAATCCAATGCATCATGTTCTGGATCATAAGTAGTCGGAGTATTATCCACGATATCTTTTGGCATACGATCTGAAATATTGACTGGAGCTGGTAATGTAGCTGTGCCATCTTTCGCTACTTTTGAAGCAAACAATTGTGTTACAGTTAAGCTGTCAGTTGGTTTACGGAAAGTTTGTCCAGGACGAACACTGAGTTCTTCCATATAACCTTCTTTGATTTGACCTTCAATCGTCAACTGATCGCCAACTGCAACCTTTTCTTTTGAGACGACATAAATAGCATCTGAGGTCTTAGCATTGCCATCAGCTTTGAGATCTTGTACATAAAAGCCATACCGATCTGTCTTTGTTACAACAACATTTGAAACCTTGACTTTCTTCCCATTATAAGGTGATTCATGGGCTTCCCCTTGTATTTGACCGATATTTGCCACTGTTGTAAATTCAGAAGTTGTAACATGGGCTTCACTGCTTGCAGCTTCTGTCTTAGGCGTCTCTTCGCTTGTACTACTTGGCTCATTCGTATTGCTCGTTGAACTGTCAGAAATTGCTTCTGATGGCTGTGATTGTGTCGTTGAAGCAACTGAGCTAGATTTCGAAGTCGTTACAGATGATTCTGAGCTCGAAGATGAAGAACTTGTCTCATTCGCCTGAGCAAGAGGACTTAAAACAGTGCTAGCGAGCAAAATAGCTGTCGCAAACAAAACAGGTAATTGTTTTGATGTTTTTTTCATATATTCTCCTTTACATCATAAATTGGAAATCAGCTTTCCTTGAGATGTATTTCTACCGTAACTATTATAAATAAAACGGAAGAATATTGCAAGCGCTTTCTCTCGAGCTTTAAAAATCGGCTGAATGATTCAGTCGATTTTGGAATTTCTTACTGTATCTAGCGCTTATTCACAATAATTGCCAAACTTTCATAAGGTCTCAAGGCCACAACTGCTGCTATTTGAGCTACCTCATAATTAGAAAGGAGGACTTCACCATTCTGGTACTCCGGTAACACGTCTACTGTAATCGGATCTGAGTAGAAGTTATTGAGCACTAACAGTTTTTCATCACCCAATTGACGCTCAAAGGCATATACTTGCTGGCTATCTTCATAAGCTGGTTTGTAGCTGCCCTCCGCTATAAGAGGCAATTTTTTACGAAGAGCAATCAATTTTTGGTAAAAAGTAAAAATTGGACCTTGAATTTCATTATTAACATTGATTTCAGAGTAGGATTTAGCTGCTTTTAACCAAGGTGTTCCACTTGTAAAGCCAGCATTTTCTGAATCATCCCACTGCATAGGAGTTCGGGAATTGTCACGAGACTTAACCTGAATAATCTTAAACGCTTCTTCTGGTGTTTTGCCAGCATTTAATAGCATTTGATAAGCGTTGAAAGATTCGACATCTGCATAATCTTCCATGCTGTCATAGTCGGGGTCAATCATACCGATTTCTTCTCCCATATAGATATAGGGCGTTCCGCGAGACAGATGAATGCTTGCCGCAAGCATGGTCGCTCCTTCATTGCGAAAATTCTTAACATCTACAAAACGATTCAGTGCACGGGGTTGGTCATGATTATTCCAAAACAGAGCACTCCAACCGTTATGGTCGCTCATTTCTTTGCCCCATGTATGGAAAAGGCGCTTTAATTCTTCAAAATCAAAATTCTTCAACGTCCATTTTTGTCCATTTTCATAATCTACTTTTAAATGGTGAAAATTGAAAGCCATAGATAATTCGTGGCGTTCTGGAGCTGTATAAAGAATACAATTTTCAATGTTCGTAGCGCTCATTTCACCAACAGTCATAATAGCCTCATCCGTTCCAAAAGTCTCCTCATTCAACATGTGAAGATACTCGTGTACGATAGGTCTATCAGTATAGGCTGGCTTCCCGTCATTCTCCGGACAATTCTCTAATATTTCATCCTTCCCGATGACATTAATAACATCAAAACGGAACCCCTTCACACCCTTATCTAACCAGAAATGAACAACTTTAAAAAGTTCTTCACGGACACGAGGATTGTGCCAATTGAGATCAGCCTGCGTCACATCGTAAAGATGCAGGTAATACTTACCCGTGTCTCCAAAAGGAGCCCAAGCGCTGCCGCCAAACTTAGACAACCAGTCTGTCGGCTCATCACGTAGGAAAAAGAAATCCTGATAATAGTTATCTCCAGCCAAGGCTTTTTGAAACCACTCATGCTCTGTCGAACAATGGTTGAGCACCATGTCCAACATAAACTCGATACCATATTCTTTTCCAACTTGAATCATTTCTTCAAAGTCGTCCATACTCCCAAAGAGTGGATTTACCGCAGTATAATCAGAAATATCGTATCCATTGTCATGCTGTGGACTAGGATAGAAAGGATTGAGCCAAACCATATCCACCCCCAACTTAGCAAGGTAAGGAATTTTTTCAATGATCCCTTGTAAATCTCCAATACCATTTCCTGTAGTGTCTTTATAAGATTTTGGATAGATCTGATAGACTACTTTTCTTTTATCGAATGTCATTTGTTTTCCTTTTCTATTTTACAAAAGAAAGAGATGGGGCTTACGCTCCCACCCCTGTATAGTTTTATATTGTATCACGAATTTCTTCAAACTTCATACTTATCAGAGAAGAATATTTTATTGCAGACTATACTTTGTTCAGTTATTCATTCACCTAGCTCAGTCTACCTGCGATGAATGTTAGCCAATTCGTGTAGCCGTCATGAGCTTATCACCAAGTTCAATCATCCGTGGAAGTTGACCACGTTCATCTGCTTGAAATTGATCTTGGTTGGTGATAATCACCGGCGTTTCTGTCACATAACCTGCTTCTTTAATTGCTGACATGTCAAAAGAAATCAACTTATCTCCCACACTAACTTTATCTCCTTGAGCCACATGAGCTTCGAAGCCTTTTCCTTCCAAATTCACCGTATCCATACCGATATGCATCAATAACTCGACACCTTCATCAGAAACGATTCCTACAGCATGTTTAGTTGGAAAAAGCACTGATACAACACCATTCACCGGTGTAACAAGTTCACCTTCGCTCGGTTCAATTACTACACCTTGTCCCATGACACCTTGTGCAAAAACAGGATCAGTTGCTTGGCTTAATTCTTTCACTTCTCCAGCAAGTGGGCTAGCAATTTCTGCAAAATCCACTTTTGGAGCTGCTTCTTTTGCTTCGTCAATGGCTTCAATTTGCGGTGATTTGACACTTTCATCTTCTGCTTTTGTAAACACACCTGTCTTACGGAAGAAGAACGTCAAAATCATCGGTACTGCAATAGCCACCAGCATGACAAAGAAGAATGGCAGCATGTATTTCGCTTGAATAGACAAGATACCCGGAATCCCACCGATTCCGATAGCATTTGCTGTAACATTAAATGTTACAGACAAGAGGCCTGCAATAGAAGAACCAATCATCCCTGCCACAAATGGATAAATATATTTCACATTAACTCCAAATAGTGCCGGTTCTGTGACTCCAAGATAGGCAGAAATTGTTGCAGGTAGGGAAATCTGTGCTTCACGTTCACTACGACGATTCATCAGATAATAAGCAAATACAGCTGACCCTTGGGCGATATTTGACAAAGCAATCATTGGCCATAGAGCTGTGCCACCTGTATCGGCAACGAGCTGTGTATCAATAGCATTGGTCATATGATGCAAACCAGTGATAACAAACGGAGCATAGAGAGCACCAAATATCGCACCAAAGAGCCATTTAACGGGACCAGTCAACCCTGCAAGCACTGCTGTTGACAACCATTGCCCAAGTGTCCAACCGATAGGTCCAAGAACTGTATGAGCTAAAATCAATGCCGGAATTAATGATAAGAAAGGCACAAAAATCATGGATACAACTTCTGGAATCCGTTTCCTCCAGAAAATTTCAAGATAGGAAAGAGACAGGCCTGCAAGTAGGGCAGGAATAACTTGTGCTTGGTAACCAATCTTTCTGACGGTAAAGAAGCCAAAATCCCAAACCCATTTTTTGGCAATTTCTGAAGCTGGCGTACCAGCTACTGAGTAAGCATTGAGCAATTGCGGAGATACCAAACAGATTCCCAAGACAATCCCAAGAATCTGACTAGTTCCCATTTTACGAGAGACCGACCAAACAATTCCAACTGGTAAAAAGTGGAAAATCGCTTCACCAGGAAGCCACAAGAAAGAGTTAACACCGCTCCAAAACTGTGAAACATCCACAATCGTATTATAAACTGGTGTACCATCTTTAGCATACTGTGCTACACCATCAACGATCTTTTGCCCCAGAGCTTGAATTTGCACACCTTCCAAAATATTACGGAATCCTAGAATCAGCCCCCCAACGATAATCGCTGGAATGATTGGGGTGAAAATTTCCGCCAACATTGTCATCACACGCTGTACTGGATTTTGATTGCTCTTAGCAGCGGCTTTTGCTGCTTCTTTTGAAACACCTTCAATCCCTGATACAGCTGTGAAGTCATTGTAAAAAATTGGAACATCATTTCCAATAATAATCTGAAACTGCCCTGCATTAGTAAAAGTTCCTTTAACCGCCGGAATGGCTTCGATCGCTTTTACATCTGCTTTCTTCTCATCAGCTAGCACAAAACGCATCCGAGTCGCACAATGGCTAACTGCGGAGATATTCTCTTTGCCACCAATGGCATCTAATAAAATCTTGGCATCTTTCTCAAATTTTCCCATTTTCTGCTTGGCTAGGATCAACCTAACACTCTCCTTCTTTTTTTCATCATTGTACAATTGATGTTTTTATTGTAAACGATAGCAAAGATGTATGCAAGTTGTGTGCAGCATATTCCTCATGTTTTTGATAAAATTAATATAGTTGTATGATAAAAAACAAACAAGTGAGGGAATTATGAAGAAATATGAACAAATTTTTAAATTCATAGAACAAGATATTCTAAATGAAAAATATCAAGTTAATGATTATCTCCCTAGCGAGCATGAACTCGTCCAAACCTACAAAGTCAGCCGTGATACCATTCGCAAGTCACTTGATTTACTTCAAAAAGCTGGTCTTATCCAAAAACTGAAAGGGCAGGGCTCTAAAGTTACTAAACAAGAACAGATTGACTTTCCTGTCTCCAATCTGACTAGTTACCAAGAACTCGTGCAACAGCATGGGATAAATTCTAAAACAAATGTCATTCAGTTAGAAAAAATCACGGTTGATAAAAAGTTATCCAATCTCACAGGCTTTCCTGAATACCGTCTGGTATGGCGAATTGTCCGCCAGAGAGTAGTCGATGACGTCGCTTCCGTCTTAGATATTGATTACCTTGATAAGAGCCTTGTCTCTTCCATGACTCGAGAAATAGCAGAACAATCGATTTATGCTTATCTAGAAGGAAAATTAGGGCTGCACATTGCTTATGCCCAAAAAGAAATCACAATTGATCCAGCTACGAACCGCGATAAAATTTTGATGGACATTGAAAATGATCAACATGTCGTTTCTGTTAAGTCCAAAGTCTATCTTACAGATGGACAGCAATTCCAATTCACAGATAGTCGCCATAAACTGGAAAAATTCCGTTTTATTGACTTTGCTAAGCGACAAAAACGATAACTCCCCCTCAGAAATACCACTTTCACAACTTAAAAAAACTAAAAGAAGCTGAGATTATTTCTCAACTTCTTTTTCTTCTACTATTTCAGAGACTTCTACTTTGAGTTTTGTCACACGTCCATTTTTCACTTTATCATTGGTTAAAATGAGCTTTTTATTCTGACTTTCTACTTCATAACTCAAACGTTCCTTAGCATCCGGTATGGAGCCAACACCCGTCAGATAATAACCAGCAATCGTATCAACATCATCACTTTCCAGTTCCACTTCAAAATACTCATTAAAATCATTCAAACTCATGGTTCCAAGGACAAAGTAAGTATGCTCAGAAACCTGATACACTTCTACTTCAGCCTTATCTGTTTCATCATCTATCTCGCCAACAATCTCTTCCAATAAGTCTTCAAGCGTTACTAAGCCAGACATACCACCATATTCATCTAGCAATATTGCCATTTGATTTTGGGTGTTTCGCAACTCTGTCAACAAGTCATCTACAAAGATGGTTTCTGGCACAAAGAGTGGCTCTTGCAAAATCTTTCGCAAGACAATATTATCAAAACCATTGGTAAAAGCCTCATTTAATAGACGCTTGGTGTGAATCAGTCCAATAACATTGTCTTTATCATCATCATAGACTGGAATTCGTGAAAAGTTCTGCTTCAAAATGCTTTCAATAATCTCCTTGGTATCATCATTGATGTCCACCATAAAAGCATCTGTACGAGGAACCATCACTTCACGCGCCATCATCTCATCTAGTGAAAAAATTCCTTGTAACATTTCAATCTCATCAGCATCCAGGGTTTCTTCACTATTCGTTAGCATATATTCAATCTCATCACGAGTCATTTTCTCATCAGCATCGTCAAAGGTCATCGGCGTTATCCGACTAAGCAGATTAGTGGAGGCTGATAAAAGCCAAACAAAGGGACCAACAATTTTCCCTAAGAAAATGATAACTGGTGCTGTACGAACTGCTAGAGCATCTTTGAGATTCAAAGCAATTCTCTTTGGATATAATTCCCCAAAAACAATAGAAACATAAGTCAAAATAGCAACAGATAAGAAGCTTGCAATCGCTCTTGCTGTCTCAGAATTTCCCATCCAAGAAGCAATTTCCCGACCGAGTGTATTAGCCAAACTAGCTCCTGATAAAATTGTAATCAAAGTAATTCCAACTTGAATGGTGGATAAAAAGTGATTAGGTTTTTCCAAGACTTTCAATAAGCGAATATATTTTGCATCGCCTTCTTCAGCCTTTTGCTCCACACGAGCGCGGTTTAAAGACACCATAGCCATTTCGGCTGCTGAAAAAAAGGCGTTCAATAGCGTTAAAATCAGTAATAATAAAGCTTGCAGTAACAAGGTCTGACTGCTAGGGTCTTCCATGAATGTTCTCTCCTCATATATAAGTAATCTTAATTATAGCATACTTTTTGACTTCTTGCACAAGGAGTATTAAAAAGAAAAATTTGGAAGGAAATTACAAAGAAAATTATTTATTAAGATTCTAAATTTTGCAAAACGGTTTCCAGGCGTGAGATTGCATCAACAGGAAGCGCCGTTTTCGGGTATTTTTGGTTGAAAGCAAGCAAGAAATTTAACCGTACCTGCATTCTTTCTCTGATTAATTGTTTATAGCGAGAATCAAAACTTGGAACAGGATAGCCCTCACATTCCATATATTCAAAACCTTCCAACGAGCCAAATGGTTTAAAAATTGCCTCTTCATCAACAATTTTTTCAATAATACTCAGACTAATCTCTTTTGAAATTCCTTTTCCCATATAAAATCCAGTATTGATAATATAACAGTCGACACCAGATTCAAAAAGGCTGCGAAATTTCCGATAGTCTTCTACCAACGGATACACTCTAAATGGATTAGCATAAGGTTCAATCACCAAATCATCATGCTTACCAGTCACATTTTCAGCGTTAGAACGCTTGGTCATCAATGTACACCCCATCGTAGAAGCCATCAGCGGATCATTGATTTTAACTAAAGGCGGGAGAGAATCGTCTTTCATAATCCAGAAAATAGCTTGGATAGACTCATCAATTCGATCGACCCGATTTGGCGTTGCAAAACGAGACTTGACTGTCCGACCATTTCCGTTTCGAATATCTTCTGTCACTAATTTTTTTAATCCATTGTCATCTAGTGTTACACCACAATTCTGAACGGTCACAAAGAAATCTTGTTCCTTATGTCCAATTGGATAATCATTCGTTTTATCAAAGTAGGATGGTTCCAAAGCAATGGACGAGCCATCTTTTATAGAAATAATAAAGGCGTCATCATGCAAAACCTTAATATCATATTTTCCATTGTGTTTGGCATGTGTCAGTGTGGATTTCCCTGAACCAGATAACCCAAAGAAAGAAGCTACATAATCTTGTTTATCCGCTTCTTGTTTAAAAATTTTCAAGCCGCCATGACACGCCACATAACCATTTCTGGCAGCTGTTGCCCAAGCTAAGGTTAAAGTCGCTTTTTTCAACTCACCAAAGTAATTTAAACCCAAAATAATGACACAATTGTGCTGAGTATCAAAATATACCAATCCTTCAGGATAATCTGGATGCTTCCATTTGGGATCGAAAAAAACAAATATGTCATTTTCATCGTACTTTTTAGAAACTCTCAAACGATTTTTAAATTCTTCATCTAAAATTTGGAAATTTAAAAGCCATGAATACAAATTATTGATTTCATCCTCGGGAACCATGAGATGAGCACAAGCCATAAAAGCCTCATCAAGCCCCACAACTGCATCTGCCTTATAAAATCTCCGATGATGAGCCTGGTAGATTGCACTACGTACAATTGAAAGCAGCCTTTCATCTTCCTCACTGTCTCTACCAAAAATCCGTCGAGCCTCAGCCGTTCGACCCACTACAGCTCCAGAATTTGTTAATAAAACGCGTGCATAAGAAGGCAAGCCTAGTTCCTTTGTATGAATCACAGGCATATCTAGGACAACTGTTCCAGCAGCTGTAGAAGCTAATTGATAGGCTTCTTCCACTGTTTTTATTGCAACAACCTGATTTTCATAAAAAGCTGTTTCAATTATTGCCTTCAAAGGAGAGAAATAAGAAGAATCTTTTCTTATTTCCTGCGGAGAATATTTACGACGTGTTACCATAAGTGCACCTCCTCTATCTTATTAGTTCTATTTTAGCATAAAAATACATTTTTAGTTTTAATAAAACGCATTATAAAAAAGAAGTCTTTTCCAGCTCGGAACGTAATTCAGATAACTTTAAAACAAAAAGTCTGGGATACAAATTTCCCAAACTCTTACAAGATATTGTTTTTATAACGAAGCGCAGTAGTTGAGAGTGGGCTGACAAAATCAATTGCTTTCGCAATACCGATTTTGTTTCCCTTCTTACTTGTTGATAATCCCATACTCTTCGTTTTTCTTTTGTTCCTGTGTTGATCGGTGATTATCATATAAATTTGCTAGGAACTTCGCAATTTCTTTCAGAATGGAATAAGTTGGAATCGCTACAATCATCCCAACAATCCCATAGATATTACTCGACAAAAGTAAGAGAACCATAATGGTAATCGGATGCACCTTCATCACACCACCTACAATTCGTGGGTAGAGAATATTACCATCAATTTGTTGCACAATGAGCATATAAAGAACAGCAATGACCATTTTTTGAGGGTCCATAATCAAATAGGTAATAATCATTGGAATTAAACCAATACTTGGCCCAATATAGGGAATTAAATTTGCAATAGCAGAAAAAATAGCAAATACCAAAGCATACTTCAAACCAATGACGCTATAACCAATGAAAGCCAACGTTCCTATAATAAAAGCATCAATCGAAATCCCACTAATATATCGTGCAATCGTTGCATTTAGATTGATCAACAGCTTACTGATATTCAGCTTATCTCGCTTCAGAACAGTTCTTTCCAACATCGGAAGCAATTTGTCTCCATCAATTAAGAAATAAACCAAGAAAATCGGTGTCATAATCAAGATTAAAAGCGTGTTTAAAACAGCTGACACAACACTTCCCAAGCTATTAGTTACACCATTTAGGATATTTTGTAAAATATCCACATAAGATAAATTTAACTGCCGCAAGATTGATTGAATATTAAAGTTTTTAAATAATTCATTCTGAGAAAGTTGATTAATCCACTTTTGTAACCCTTCATAAACATCCTGAGTAGAATTGATCAAACTGGTCAACTGCGTAATTAAAATAGGCAAGAGATAAATGATACCCAAGGTAATAAGCCCAAACAAAAGCACCAAGGTAATTAAAACACCAAAAATCCGCTTAACTTTCAGTTCTTTCTCCAAAAATTTCACCAATGGATTGGTTACATAATATAAAAAGCCTGCGATAAGAAAAGGAATTAAAACCGTATTTAAAACACTCACAAAGGGGGAAATCAGACCTTCCATTTGTCGCCAGATAAAAAAGATAATTGTCAGTAGTAAGACTTCGGTGGTCCAAAAAAATAACTTACTTTTATGAAACATACAGTTCCTCCTAACAGCTATTCTATCATATTTTCCAGGAAAAATGAGTGCTTTTTTAAAAATGAATCAAATTATTTTTTAAGAAGATGTACTTCTATCTCACAATTCCAAAAGCTAGTTCATTTTTCTCGCTTGCTTATAAATCATGATAACATAGACTCGTGATTCTAGAATAAAGGGTTCGCTAATAGATTTAAATGCAAATTTTTCATACAAACCAACAACCTACTCTTGCTCCTCTATCCGAATCTCTCTTTCAAGCCATTTTTCAGCACAAGTCTCCGGATCAACTTGCACCCAAGTCCTTGACTGCGAGCAAATGTCGCCGTTAGAACACAACCAAAGTAAATAGTTTCTCCCTTTCAAATATTCTCGTTATACAAAAAACTAAGCCCAAGTTAGTAAAAACGTTGAGCTTAATCTTTTCTGTTATTGTTCATTCCTTTATGTTGACCAGAGACTAAGTGTGTGTTCTATCTCTTTATTTCGTTTCAAAACCTTCTGCAAGCACTTGCGCAAAATGTTCTTCAACAATTTCTGCACAGTGATCACAAACAATTGCATGATAGCTACGTTCTGTGACTGTTTCATCTACTCGACGGCAACGTTCACAAACTTGACCTACTGCATGCTCTACTGTAAAAGCTACATCCTCGAAAGCAACCGCATTTTCAGGAACTAGTTCATCTGCGATTGTTAATTTAGACACAATGAGAAGTTGTGCAACATCGCTATTAACTGCTTCAAGTAGTGTTCTCACTACTTCATTTGGATAAACCGTTAAGTGAGCTTCCAAGGATTTTCCAATAACCTTTTCATTACGTGCTTCTTCCAAAGCTTTTTGAGCTTGACTGCGGAAGTTCATAAAGGCTGTCCAAGTATCCAACAGTTCTTCCTCATTAGGGAAAGTCTGCGCATCTGGCAATTCCGCTAACTGAACAAACTCTTCAGGTTCATGCTCTAAGTAAGACCAGATTTCCTCTGCTGTATGTGGAATAATAGGAGTCAACAATTTTGTAACGTTTACTAGAATATCATAAAAGACGGTTTGCATTTGACGACGTTCTAATGATTTAGCAGCTTCAATGTAAACAACATCTTTTGCAAAATCAAGATAGAAAGCTGATAAATCAACTGTCACAAAGTTTACAATTGCTTTATAAATATCTAAAAATTCAAAGTCCGCATAAGCTTTACGAATGGTCTTAATAAGTTGATTAAAACGAACAGTCATATATTTATCAACGGAGCGAAGATCATCGTAAGCAACAGTATCTTCTTTCGGATTGAAATCAGATGTATTGGCAATCAAGAAACGGAGGGTATTCCGAATCTTACGGTAAGTTTCAGAAACTTGGCTCAAAATATCCATAGAGATACGAACGTCGTTACTGGAGTCTACACTCGTTACCCAGAGCCGCAAGATTTCCGCACCAAATTGTTTTTCAACATCACTTGGAGCAATCGTGTTGCCGAGAGACTTCGACATTTTCTCGCCTTTACCGTCCAAAGCAAATCCTTGTGAAAGAATTTGTTTGTAAGGGGATACACCATGATTGGCAACCGATGTGATAAGTGATGAGTTGAACCAACCACGATACTGGTCTGAACCTTCAAGATACAGGTCAGCAGGATAAGTCAATTCTGGGCGATTCACAACTACGCCATTCCAGGAAGAACCTGAATCAAACCACACATCCATAATATCTGTTTCTTTAGTGAATATACCATTCGGTGATCCTGGATGAGTAAATCCTTCTGGAAGTAAGTCTTTCGCTTCCCGTTGCCACCAAACAATCGAACCATGAACAGCGAAAAGTTCTGCCACATGCTCAATCGTTTCTTCTGTCATAATCGGTGTCCCATCCTCTGCATAGAAGATTGGAAGTGGCACTCCCCAAGCACGTTGACGAGAGATAACCCAGTCGCCACGGTCACGAATCATATTGTAGAGACGCACTTTTCCCCATTCTGAGTGGAATTTAACCTTTTCAATCTCATCCAAGATTTCTTGACGGAATTTTGATACAGATGCAAACCACTGTGGTACGGCACGCCAGATGATTGGTTTTTTCGTACGCCAGTCAAATGGGTAAGAGTGAGAGATTTCTTCTTGAGCAAGGAGCAAGTCACCAAGTTTCTCAATAACAGTTGGTGCAACCTTGTCATAGAATTGGCCTTCAAAGTCAGGACCAGCATTTTCCATCATGATACCGCGTTCGTTAACAGTGACAAACACTTCCAAGCCGTTGGCAACACCGACATTATAGTCGTCCTCACCAAAGCCTGGTGCTGTATGGACAATACCAGTACCAGAATCTGTTGTAACATGGTCACCAAGGATGACAAGTTCTTCTATTTCAATATCCCACGGATGTTCCGTCACGATGTGGTTCAACTCTTGACCACGGTAAGTAGCCAACACTTGAACATCAATCCAGCCAAATTTCTCAGATAAGTTATTTAACAATTCAGACGCTACAATAAACTTGCGAGTTTCACCTGCTGGCTGTACCAAAACATAATCAATATCTGCACCCACTGTCAACCCACGAGAAGCTGTGACGGTGAATGGAGTTGTTGTCCATACGACAATGTAAGTATCTGTATCTAGAACGCCTTTTCCATCTTTGACTTTGTTGGCGTAGTAAAGTGAAGTTGAAACCAAGTCATGGTATTCAATCTCTGCTTCAGCAAGGGCTGATTCAGATGACCAAGACCAGTAAACTGGTTTCGCACCACGATAGATATAGCCTTTTTTCGCCATTTCTCCAAAAACACGAATTTGAGCAGCTTCATAGTCTGGAGTCAAAGTCACATATGGATGTTCCCAGTCACCTGAGACACCTAGGCGTTTGAAATCTTCACGTTGTTTATCCACTTGACTCAGTGCATAATCACGACAAAGCTTTAAATATTCTGCCAAATCCATTTCTTTTCGTTTCACACCTTGTTTTGCTAGGACTTGCTCAATTGGAAGGCCATGCGTATCCCACCCTGGAATGTAAGGTGCATAATAGCCAGACATTGATTTTGAACGCACAATAATATCTTTTGAGATCTTATTCATAGCATGACCAACATGGATATTTCCATTGGCATATGGAGGTCCATCATGAAGTGTGAAATGCGGTTTTCCTTCATTCAATTCTTGACGGCGTTGATACAATTTTGCATCTTCCCATTCTTTTTGCCAAAGAGGTTCTTTATTCGGCAAACCAGCACGCATTGGAAAAGCTGTTTTTCCAAGATTAAGAGTTTCCTTTAATTTCATAAGTTCTCCTTTTTCATATTAGTAACATATTAAAATAAAAAAACCACAAATTCATCCAAAGGACGAAAATTCGTGGTACCACCTTCATTTAGACAAGAATAATATTCCTATCCCTCTTACTCGTAACGTGAGTTAGGCGCTAAATCTTACTGTTTTTCAGATCTAAGTTTGTAAAATGATAATCCTAACAAAAGGGATTACAGGTCTCTCACCGTCACCTGCTCGCTGCGAATATTTTGTTAGCATCTTGTTTTTACATTTTCTTATAAAATATCTACTGATTCTGTTGAAGTAGCTTCTGAGTTTTCTGTTGAGTTCTCATCATTTGTTAAATGCAAACCCAAAACAGACTCGTCTAAAGTTTCAAATGCTTGTGTTTCTGCTAATTCACGATTTGCTTCTTCAATGCGTTGCTGTAGTTCTTCTATTTCTTCCGGAGAAAATTGACGTGTCAGATCAATTTCATCTTCTTCTGCTGTCTCAACAACTTCCCCTAGAGCTGATTGAACAACTTCTTTAAAAGCTTCATCGCTTGTTTGCAAGTAAGTAGCTGTTGGACGAAGAATATCTTCCCATTCTGAAGAATTCACAATGCTTAATTGACTTTCAATTGTTGATTTTAAACGTTGGTGGAAGACACGCGTTTTATTTTTCAACTCTTCTGTTTCAACAGCCACTTTCTTAGCATTATCTGTCGCTTGACGAAGAATTTCATTAGCCTTGTATTTTGCCTCATCCAACAAATGTTGGGCTTCTTGCTCAGCTTTATGAACAATGTTTTCAGAACGGTCATTTGCCGCTTGTTTCACACGTTCTGCTGTATCTTGTGCAATCAATACAGACTGGCTAAGGGAATCCTTCATCTCGTCAAAGTAAGTCAAACGTTCTTCCAGATTTTTAATTTTTGACTCTTGCTCATGATTCACACGAACCAAATCTTCATAATCTTGGACAATGATGTCAAGAAATTCATCTACTTCGTCAACATCATATCCTCTAAATTTGTGAGCAAAAGCTTTATCTTTAATTTCTAATGATGTAATAGCCATATTTTCTCCTTACTTACTAGACAATAATTCAACAGTTAATTTGTACTTTCCATTTTTTGAAAAGCCATTTTCTCTTAAAACTTTTACTCTTCCATATCCTCGTACACTAATCAAGTCATTTAATAACAAATGATGACTAGGATTATCCAACATAGAATAATTTACCCTAACTTGCTTTGTTGCTATCAACTTAGTCGCAACACTTCGTGACAAACGAAATGAAGCAGCTAAGACTTTATCCAAACGCATACTAGAAACAAGCACATCTCTTAGCTTTGAATCTGCTTGAACAGCTATCAGTTGTGAAAAATCCACTTGTTTCAATTTTACAGATGTCTTTGCTATCCTTGAGATATGATCGATGAAAAATTGAGTAAATTTTCTATCTACCATAATTTGTGCTCTACCAGAAGCAACAAGAATATCACCAAAAACTTTGCGCTCAATTCCTAATTGATTCAGCACTGTTCCCATTATTTGCGAATGGGTTAAGTGGTGAAATTTATTCGCATAGCTGATTTCTAACAGATCTATTTCAAAATCACTTACTTGCAACTCATAGTAGAGAGGAGCAATAATGACTTTAGCCAATTCACTCGTATAATAATCCGAACTTGAAAATATTTGCAATTGCAAATGATTTCCAAGATTTCGTAAAATTTCAACTTGGTGTGGATTCACAAACGAAGTTACTTCAAAAGAATAAGAATCCTCAACTCGCTGCATCTTTTCTAAGCTTTTATCAACAAATTCACGATCTTCTTCTGTAAAATGTTGGTATAAATGTTTAATATTCCTCATGAATTTAAGCTAAAAGCAAAAGAGCATTCAAAATGATGCTAGAAATCAAATTCAAAAGAAAGATAACGATAAGAATCGTCCAATCAAGACCAGCAAATTGTAAATTGAAACGTTGAAATGGTTTCAAAACAGGCTCTACTATCCGTAAAATCAACTGACCAAGTGATGTTTGATAGGCACCCGGAAACCAAGATAAGAGAGCATACACCACTAAAATAAATGAATACACTCTTACCAAATTATAAAGTATATTTACAATCCAAACCATGTTTTTATCTACGTTTCATATCAAAATCAAATTCGCCACTTTGTAAATCCTCAGGTAATTTCAAATCCTCAACATTTACAACAACATTGATTGGTGTTAAAAGGTACATTGTACTTGCAACTTTTTTTATATTTCCTGCAAGCACATAACGAGCACCATCCAAATAATCCAAACAACGACGAGCTTGCACTTCTGTCATATATTGAAAATCAATCAAAATGCTTTCATTAACAATTAACAAATCAACAATTTCAGTTGTTTCTTCATATTTTCTTGGATAACGAACATTGATTGTCACTTTGTCATCTGAAATTGTCCGATGTTGTGCCAATTCTTGCTGACGTGCATGCAGACGAGTAATGTTCTCATTTGCTCCCGACTTTGTAGAAGATTGTGAAGAGCTACTCGCTGTATGTACTAGTCTTTCTTTGGTAGGTGTAGATTGATTACTCACACGCGGTGGTAACTCTGGCGTTTGAACGCTTGCGTCTTCACCATCTTCTGTAAAGTAATCAATGAATTTATCAAATCTATCTTTAAGAGACATAATACTTTCCTATTTAAAAAATGCGGTACCAATTCTGACAAAAGTCGAACCATTTGCAATGGCTATTGCATAATCGCGGCTCATTCCCATACTTAAATCAGTAAAAGGCATGTTGGGTAACTGTTTACGTTGTAATCTTTTTTGTAATTGATTAGCTTGTTGGAAAATAGCATTTAATTCAGCCTCATTCGCTTCAAATGGTGCCATTGTCATCAAACCAACAATCTGAATCTTTTCAAGTTTTTCTAGCTCAGGTAAAATAGTATCAATTTCCTCTACAGTGAAACCATGTTTACTGGCTTCTTTGGAAATATTGACTTGTAAAAAGCATTTAATGATATGCTCTGCTCTTTTGTTGATTTCTTGAGCTAATTTTACTGAATCCAAGGCATGGAAATAGTCTACATAGTTAATGACATCTTTCACTTTTCGCCTTTGAAGCGTACCAATTAAGTGCCAAATCACATGTTCATCTTGTAGAGCCTGATATTTATCTAGAAACTTATCTACTCGATTTTCACCGATATGATGAATCCCTGCTTTAATCAGTTCTTTAGCAGTAGAGCTGTCAACATATTTGGTGACAGCTATTACTTCTACTGATTTTTCTGAGCGATTAACTTGTTGTGTAGCCTGTGCTACATTCTCCAAAACTTGAGATGTATTCTTTTCTAAATCCATTTTAGCGGTTTTTAAAGAATGGTGGTGTTTCTAATTCATCGTCATCAGAACTAGTATCTTCATAACGTTCTACAGCTGGTGTAGTATTCGTTTCTGTTGAACGAACAATATTTTCACGACGCAAATCCCAGTCACCAAATGCTGAAACTTTTGGGCTTTCTGCTCGTTGATGGCTTGGCTTTGGTACTTCAAGATTTTCAGTCAAGTCAAAGTTACGATCGTAGCCTTGAGTTCCTCGAGAATTACGATTTCCACGAACTGCAGTTGAATAAGAATTTTGTTGAGAAACTGGGCGAACACCACTTACTCGATCAATTTTTTCTTGACGAACACCTGTTGCAACAACTGTCACACGAATTTCATCTTTCATACTATCATCAATAGATGTTCCTAGCCAGATATTCACACCATGACCAGCTGCCTGATTGACAATTTCTGATGCTTCTTCTGCTTCAATCAAAGTCATATCAAGCCCACCTGTAACATTTATGATAACATCTTCAGCTCCATCAATCGTTGTTTCAAGAAGTGGTGAATAGATAGCCTTACGCGCAGCTTCAATAACACGTTCTTCACCACTACCAATACCAATTCCCATAAGAGCATCGCCTTTATTTGCCATAACTGTTTTCACATCAGCAAAGTCAAGGTTGATAAGTCCTGGGCTTGTAATCAAGTCTGTAATTCCTTGCACACCTTGTCGAAGGACATTGTCTGCCTCGCTCAAAGCTTCAAGCAGAGGGGTTTTCTTATCAACGATTTCAAGCAAATTATTGTTTGAAATGATGAGAAGCGTATCTACATGCTCACGAAGTTCATTGATGCCTTCAATTGCAAAGTTCCCGCGCTTACTTCCTTCAAAGCCAAATGGACGAGTGACAACTGCAACTGTTAAAGCTCCCAGTCCTTTTGCAATACGAGCAATAACCGGTGCAGCACCTGTACCAGAGCCACCGCCCATACCAGCTGTAATAAAAACCATATCAGCTCCTGTAAGAGCTTCTGTCAATGTTTCTTCGCTTTCTTCAGCCGCTTTACGACCGATTTCAGGCTGTCCTCCAGCCCCAAGACCACGCGTCAACTTTGGACCAAGCTGAATGACTGTTTCTGCTTTTGAACCACTAAGAGCTTGAACATCTGTATTGGCAGCGATAAATTCAACGCCTGATACTCCTTCATCAATCATGCGGTTAATGGCATTGCCACCACCACCACCGATACCAATAACTTTAATTACTGCTCCTTGTGTCGCAGCTGTATCAAATGAAAATGTCATAATGTATTACCTTCTCCTTTAATCAAACATATTACCAAGCAGATTTCGAACACGATCTGTCAATTTTTCTTTTGGCTGTTGAGATTGTGTTGGAAGTGGTTCTGGACGTTCAACTTCTTCTACTGCTTCATCAACCAAAGCCGCAGTTGGCTGTTGTGGTTGAGTAAAGCGTTGCAACGGATTGAACGACTGACTTTGCTGTGTTGAACGAGAGAATTCAACTGGCTGATGCCGTAAAAGTTCATCACCATGAACAGCAGCTTGTGCTAGAACATCCACTTCAGATAAGTTTCCTGCATACTCTGATAAACTAATAACATGGGCAAACGCTGGATTACGAATACCGATTTGATTTGGAACATATAATTTAACGGGAACACCGAAAACTTCTTGTGCCAATTCAACCACGCCCGGCAAAATCGCACCGCCTCCAATAATAACAATACCACCTGGAAGCTCTAATAAATGTCTTCTCTCTAAATCTTGCTTGATTTGTTCAAAGATATGTTTAACACGCGCTGAAATAATTTCTGCTAAATAACGCTCTGTCACTTCAACTGGTTCCACTTCACCAATTACTTCCACTTGGAAAGACTCATTGCTAGCGGCAGGTACGTATGCTTCTCCATAGTTAAACTTCAAGCTCTCTGCCAACTTCTTAGATGTTTTTAAAACCTTAGAGATGTCTTTTGTAACATATTCGCCACCTTCTTGATAGATATTGGTAAATTGTAATTCTTGATTGCGAACAGAAGCTGCAGTTGTTTGGCCGCCCCCCATATCAATGACAGTTGCACCAAACTCACGCTCTCCTTCATTCAGAACGGATTTTGTCATAGCGAGCGGAGAAATGATAATGTTTTCAACTTGAACTCCTGCACGCTCAACCGTTTTTCTCAAATTATGAAGAATAGTACGTGGACCTGTATATAGAAGACCACGCATTTCTAAACGAATTCCCATCATTCCGCGAGGATCACGAATTCCTTGGAAACCATCTACGATGAATTCCTCTGGAATAAAGGTAATAACTTCCCGGTCTGGAGTCATACTTTTTGTCAAAGCAGATCGTACAACATTTTCAACATCTGCATCTGTAATTTCTTTCGTTTCACTTGTCACAGGAATCATACCTTGTGTTGCTTCAATCTGCAACAAGTTAGCAGGCAAACCAACATTCACCAACTTAATTGAAATCCCTGCTTTTTCCTCTGCTTGTGAAATTGCAGACTTTATAGCACTTGCTGCTGCTTCGATATCTACAATGATACCATCTTTGACACCAGCACTTTTGGCGTTACTAACCCCAATTACATTTAATTCATTGTTTACGTGTTCTGCTACCAAGACCTTAATGGAGCTTGTTCCGATATCTAATCCTGTAAAAAAGCCATCTCTAGCCATTAGACCATTCCTCTCTGTTTACCAAGTTTCTCACTTATCAATTTAACTATCAAAAAAGTATAGTTATTCAAAGCATATTATAACATAAAAATTTAAAAAGTGGTTAGATTTTCTGCATTATTTTAGCTAATTCGATAACTAAATATCCCTGCTTCCATATCCACAATACTTGCTTCGGTTAATTGTGGTTTAATTTTTTCATAATAAGGTAGCTTTTTGGCCACTTCTGACAGAGGAACTATAATTTTATTTCCATCTGTCATCATGAGAGTCAACAAATCCTCGGTCGCTTTACTTGGTGTATGCTGAACTGTTTGAATTTCCGATTTGATCGTATCGGAAATACCTGCTAATTGTCGCACAAATTTCTTAAGCATAGCTTTATCTGAAAAATCAAGTCTAATATAACTTTTAGGTAATTGTGATTTAGTAACTGGGTTAGCAATTTCTTCTCCGCTAGATAATACTGGAAAATATTGCTCTCCAGAATAATCATAAGCGACAACTTTATATTCTGTCACTTTAATTTTGAATGTAATGGGGAACCGGTACGTTATTTCTGCCTTTTCAGCCCATAAATTTGACTGTTTGATATTCTTAGCATGGGCTTTTTGGCTCAAATAGGTTGTCAAGGTGTAGTCCTCTTTTTGAATACTAGAAGCCTCCAGAACCTCTGTTTTGGACAGTTGTTTATTCCCCGTCACCTCTATATTCTTTAATTTTGAATAAGGACTAATAAAATAAACAGCTAAAATCAACAAAACAGAACTGAGAATCAAGACTGGAAGAGCACGGTAAACATGACGAGGAGCAATTTTTTCTCTAGTCTCTTTTTCATTTTGTTTGGCTTGTTTGCGCTCTGCTTTCTTCTTTTTTCTCAAGTCTGTTTTATCAAGAGGCTTATCTTGTTCTTCCTCAGAGAACTCTGTACTAGTGGATTCTTCCAAGTCTTCTGATTCTGCTTTTTGAGTATCAGATGTTACTTCTGGCTTTTCATCTTCCTCGCCTGCATCTAATTTCTCAGGATTTGGCAAATGCTGCTTTTTTTGCTCTGCTAGTTCTTTCTCTTTTTCAGCTTCTTCTTGAGCCTTTTTTTCAAGGTATTCCTTGTTTCTTTTTTGCCACTCAGAAAGTTTTTCTATTTCTTGCTCTTTCTGATCCTCTTGCTTCTTTTTTGTCATTTTCTTCCTTTATCTATGTCATTTTTTAAAAGGTTATAAAATTCATCTAACGATTTTATTTCTTGAGACTGTTTCATGGTTCGTTCATACATTTCTTTCCGCTCAAGCATTTCGGTAATCACTTTTTGTAGATTTTCAAAGTTTAGTTGACCCTCGTCCAACTTCTTAGCATAGCCTTTTTTTTCAAAATAATCTGCATTTTCAATCTGATCACCACGACTTGCTTCTAGTCCCAAAGGAACAATCACATGGAGTTTTGCCATAGCCAATAACTCAAAAATAGTATTAGATCCGCCACGTGTTATAACGACATCTGCTAAGTTCATCAACGGTTGATAGAGATCTGTCACATAGGCAATCCGATAGAGATGATTGGATAGTTCATCTAAATGAGCATCTCCTGATAAATTGATAACATTGTAGTGCTGAGTTAATTCTATTTTATTTTCCGTTACCAAATCATTAAAGACCTTAGCACCAGCCGATCCACCAACAAACAGAAGGGTCGGAAGATTTTTATCAAAATGTTGCTGAATCCTTTGAACCTGCTCATTTGGTGCAGTTATTTTTTCTCCTACTTTTGTTACAGCTCCTACATGTTCAATTTTTGTCAAAGCATGAGCTTGTTCAAAAGTCGAATACATTTTCGTAGCACATTTGTAAGCAATTTTATTGGCCAAACCAATCGAGAGGTCTGACTCATGCACATAAACTGGTACTCTAGATAAACGCGCTGCAATGACAGGAGGAACCGATACAAACCCCCCTTTGGAAAAGAGAACTTGTGGACGAACTTTTACCATAATCCCTAAAGATTGTAAAATCCCCCACGTTACTTTGAAAATATCCAGCATATTTTGCCAAGAAAAATAACGGCGTAGTTTCCCTGTCGCTATGGAATGAAAAGTTATATTCAATCCCAACTTCTGGATTTCTTTGTATTCAATCCCATGTTTGTCACCAATATAGTGAACTTGCCAGCCTGCGTCTAGGAATTTTGGAATGAGCAAAAGGTTTAGCGTCACATGACCAACTGTTCCTCCGCCTGTAAATATAATCTTTTTCATCTTAACCCTTTAATTCTTCAAATGTTGTAATAAATTCATCGCCCCGAACTTCAAAATTTGGATACATGTCCCAGCTAGCATTTGCAGGACTGAGCAGAATAATGTCGCCTGCTTGAGCTTCAGCAAAAGCTTTTCTAGTTGCATCTTTCACATCAGTAGCATCAATATAGCTAACATCTGCTTTAGCCGCTGCTCTCTTGACACGTGCTGCGGATTCTCCAAGAATAATCATTTTCTTCAATCCTTGAATATCTGGGATCAATTCGTCAAATTCGTTGCCACGATCCAGTCCACCAGCAATCAAGATAACCTTGCTATTCTCAAAACCAGATAAGGCTTTTTGTGTTGCTAGAATATTTGTGGACTTGCTGTCATTATAAAATTTTACATGGTTCATTTCACCAACATATTGAAGGCGGTGTTTAACGCCACCAAAACCTGCCAATGTTTCTTTGATGACTTGATTTTCAATGCCACGTAGTTTTGCAACTGCAATAGTTGCGAGGGCATTTTCAACATTATGACTCCCTGGCACACCAAGCTCATCAGCTGCCATAATTGCCTCCCCACGAAACATCAAAACATTTCCCTCTAAGTAGGCACCATCTACTTTTTCTTTTGTTGAAAAGGGCACAACGGTTACTTGCGTCTTTGCAGCCAACTCTTTCGCTAATGTTTGGTTGAAATTCAATACAAGAAAATCTGTTTTAGTCATATTGTTTTGAATGTTCCACTTAGCCGCTACATATTCCTCAAAAGAGCCATGATAATCAATATGAGTTGGCATCAGATTGGTAATCACTGCAATTTTTGGATGAAAGGTTTCAATGCCCATGAGTTGGAAAGAAGACAACTCCATGACCAAAGTATCATTTTTTGTTGCAGTTGTTGCAACTTGACTGGCTGGAAAACCAATATTCCCAGAAAGCAAACCATTTTGACCACCTGCAGTCAAGACTTCCGCAATCATTGTTGTCGTTGTTGTTTTTCCATTAGAGCCCGTAATCCCAATAATTGGAGCATCTGAAATCAAATAAGCCAACTCAACTTCAGTGATGACTGGGATTTTCTTTTCCAAAGCTCTTGCTACCATAGGATTGTCATAACGAATACCAGGATTTTTGACCATCAATTCAAACTCTTCATCCAAGAGTTCCAAAGGATGCCCACCTGTTACAACTTTGATTCCTTCTTCAAGGAGAGACTGAGCAGCAGGATTTTCCTCAAATGGCTTCCCGTCATTCACTGTAACAATCGCTCCTAACTTATCTAATAAACGAGCAGCAGATTCACCAGACTTGGCCAAGCCTAAAACTAAAACTTTCTTATTTGCAAAATTTGTAATGTGCTTCATAACACGCCTCTTTTTAATTCTTCTGTCTCTATTTTACCTTTTTTTCAGAAAATAAAAAAGCCTTTATGGCTTTTTATTCTTATCTGTCACGAAGTTTTGAGTGAAACGATATTTTTTTATCTTTTTGTGACAATTTTGAAATATCACGTAGAGAAAAATAAGCTACGCCAATCATTGCAATTCCTATGAAAAATTCAGACGGTAATTGAAAAATCTGAAATACTGCTAATCCTAATAAAATGATAAAGGCTACTAGGGCAATCACTAAAACTACTACATTTAAAGTCCCTTTAATGCTTTGCGGAGCAGCAAAAATGTAAAATAATAGAATGAGAATTCCAAAGATTAAATAAAACATTTCTGCTCCTTTCTAGCCTATTTGCTTCTTTAATATATTAGCAACGAAGCAAATCGTTCTTTCATTATTCAGCTGATTTTTTCTTTTTAGCAGCTTTGGCACGTTGATTTTTATCAAGAATTTGTTTCCGCAAACGGATCGATTCTGGTGTCACTTCCATGTATTCGTCATCATTCAAAAATTCGAGTGATTCTTCCAATGTCAAAATACGAGGTGTTTTTATAACCGCTGTTTGATCTTTCGTTGCAGAACGTACATTAGTCATTTGTTTGGCTTTTGTAATATTGACCGTCAAGTCGTTTTCACGTGAATTTTCACCAATAATCATTCCTTCGTAAACTTCTGTACCTGGATTGACAAAAATGGTTCCACGTTCCTCAATAGACATGATTGAGTAAGTCGTTGCTTTTCCTGTATCAATTGACACGAGAGCTCCACGACGGCGCCCACCAATCTCACCTGGAATCAATGGTAGATATTGGTCAAAGGTATGGTTCATAATCCCGTAACCACGCGTCATAGAAAGGAATTCAGTTGAGTATCCAATCAAACCACGCGCAGGCACAAGGAAAATCAAACGTGTTTGTCCATTTCCTGTTGATACCATATCTAGCATTTCACCTTTCCGTTCAGAAAGACTTTGGATAACCGAACCTTGATATTCTTCTGGAGTGTCAATTTGCACACGCTCAAATGGCTCACATTGCACACCGTCAATTTCTTTGACGATAACTTCTGGACGCGATACTTGTAACTCATAGCCTTCACGGCGCATGGTTTCGATTAGGATTGATAAGTGTAATTCCCCACGACCTGACACAATCCATTTATCTGGTGAGTCAGTCGGATCCACACGAAGTGAAACGTCCGTTTGCAATTCAGCCTGCAAGCGTTCTTCAACTTTCCGAGACGTTACCCATTTCCCTTCACGACCAGCAAATGGTGAATTGTTCACTAAGAAAGTCATTTGCAGTGTTGGCTCGTCAATGTGAAGAATCGGCAATGGTTCTACCACATCCGTCGGAGTAATGGTTTCACCAACGAAGATATCTTCCATACCAGATACAGCAATCAAATCACCCGCTTTGGCTTCGTCAATTTCACGACGCTCTAGCCCAAAGAAACCAAATAACTTGGTAACACGAAAGTTTTTCGTTGTGCCATCTAGTTTAGAAAGAGTAACTTGATCACCAACTTTCACCGTTCCGCGGAAAACACGACCAATCCCGATACGCCCCACAAAGTCATTGTAGTCCAAAAGAGAAACTTGGAATTGAAGGGGCTCATCTGAGTTATCAACTGGTGCTGGGATATGATCAATAATTGTATCAAAAAGTGGTGCCATAGTGTGTTCTTGGTCAGCTGGATCATCTGACATAGAAGATGTCCCATTAATAGCTGAAGCATAAACAACTGGGAAATCTAATTGGTCATCGTCAGCACCGAGTTCAATGAAAAGTTCAAGAACTTCATCCACGACTTCCGCTGGACGAGCTGATGGTTTGTCAATCTTATTTACTACTACAATTGGTACAAGATCCTGTTCTAAAGCTTTTTTTAACACAAAGCGAGTTTGTGGCATAGTTCCTTCATAAGCATCAACAACTAGAACAACCCCATCAACCATTTTCATGATCCGCTCAACTTCTCCACCAAAGTCCGCATGCCCTGGCGTATCCATAATATTGATGCGAACACCATTATAAGCAACAGCTGTGTTCTTGGCGAGAATGGTAATCCCACGTTCCTTTTCAAGATCGTTGGAGTCCATTGCTCGTTCTTGCAACTCTTTACGCTCATCCAATGTATGTGATTGCTTAAGCAACTCATCAACCAAGGTTGTTTTCCCGTGGTCGACGTGAGCAATAATAGCGATATTGCGAATGTCTTCTCTTAATTTTGTCATTTTGTCCTCTATATCTTATGTTTTATTTCTAACTGAACAATTATATCACAGATTGAAGTAAAAAACACGGTTAAACCAGGTGTAAATGTTTTCATTAAAAAATCAATCTTCTCCAATTTTATTTCCATTTCTTATCACAAAAAATTATGGTATGATAAGAAAAAATTCAAGGGAAATGATATGCGTTTAGATGTCCTACTAGCTCAAGCTCACATTAGCCGTAAAAAAATGAAGCAAGCTCTCCTAAAAAAGAAAATCTTGGTAGATGACTGCCCTGCTCGAAAACTTAGCCAAAATGTTGATACAGGCTTGCAGACGATTACAATAGAGGCACAACCTATCTTCATCAATTCACATCAATATTTTATGATGAATAAGCCACTTGGTGTTGTGACTGCTAACTCTGATAGGAAACACCAAACCGTTCTGGATCTCATCAGACCTGAAGACTTCAATGAAGACCTATATTCTGTTGGTCGACTTGATCGAGATACCTGTGGATTGCTGTTAATCACTGACAATGGGCCACTCGGTTTTCAACTACTACATCCTCAGTATCACATCACAAAAATGTATGAGGTAGAGGTTAATGGTCTCCTAGATAACCAGATGATAAAAGCCTTTCAAAAAGGGATTGTTTTTCTTGATGGAACTATTTGTAAACCAGCTCTACTTACAATTCATTCTTCTACTCCAAACAAAAGTACTGCGACAGTCACTATTTCTGAGGGAAAATTTCATCAAATCAAAAAAATGTTTTTGACTGTTGGTGTCAAAGTTACTTCTCTTAAACGGACTCATTTTGGAGCTTTTGAGTTAGACCCAAACTTAGCCGCAGGAGAATATCGAGCATTCAACCAATCAGAACTCGAAATAGTGAAGCACTACCTAGAAAAAAGCTATTAAAAGTGAGCAATCCTTTTAGATTACTCACTTTTAACTTTTCCTTTCCATCCATCTAGTCCTGTAGAGAGGATGTAAATATTTTGATAACCTTGCTTTTTCAATAGAATAGCTGCATTCATCACACGTTGTCCACGACTATTTTCATATAGTAAAACAGCCTTGTCCTTACGAATCGCTCCTAAGCTTGTTTTTAATTGCTGTGACGGAATATTTCGTGCCCCTAAAATATGTTTATGACGAAAATCGGCTGGATCTCGTAAATCAATCAACTGACCTTGACGAATCATATCACCAAATTCCGCATTATCTACCACTTTAGCCGCACGACGGACACGTACATAGTTAAAGCCCATCCATCCTAACATTCCAACAATAATTGCCAATAAAATCCAGTTTAACATGTTTTCTCCTCATTCTTTTTCAAATATTGTAATTCTAATCGATGCTCTCTTCGTAAGATGCTTTCAGCTTCTAGATAGTCTAGTTTTTCTATCAAGCCTGCATCGTAAATCCTCTCTAGCTCAATTTTCATCATTTCAATATCATACAAGCGCTTCCCCATATAGATAATAATGCCAAAACTTTTGAGGTATTGCTGTACATCATAAAGTGTTTTCATGAGCCTTATTTTACCAGAATTTTAAGAGTATTTCAAGGTTAAAAAGAGGATGTTTATCTCTTTAAGCATTCAAAAACAGACAAAAAAGCCACCGAATTTGGTGACTTCTATAGGGAGATTATTATGAAAAAGAAAAGTTTAGGATTTTTATCAAATAAAGTTAGGAGGTCTTCATCTGATGGTATTAGTATAACGCTACCTCCTTAAATTTATCTTAAACTCTAAAAGATTTTAAAATTTTATTTTCTATTCTCAAATATTTGCTTACACTCCTGGAGTTTGTCCAATTTCAGCCGTTAACATCCAGATATTCTTTTCAAGATCAGCTTTAGCACCGACAAAAATATCGTTCGTTACATCATCTCCTTCTTCATCTGTTACGTCCAGAGCTTTTTGGTAAAGACCCACCAAGTAACGGAAGATTTCGATGACACGTTCCAAACTTTCTTCGACACTCTTGCTAAATTTTCCTTCTTTTTCTTCAATATTGCTGTGTTGGATGAATTCACTCAAAGTTGAATATGGAGTTCCGCCCAGAGTAATCAAACGTTCACTCACTTCATCCAAAGTTGTATCCAAGGATTCCATATATTCATCCATCTTAGGATGCCAAACCATGAAACCAGCTCCACGCATGTACCAATGTACTTGGTGAAGAGCAATACGAGCAGTGTATAAATCTGCTACCGCTTGGTTCAATACCACTTTTGTTTTGGGAAGAGACTTATTCAAAGATCCAACACTTGAGAAAGTTGCAACATCCTTGACTGCTTCGTTGTTTACTTTAATCATTTTCTTTACCTCACTTTATTTAGAATGATTCTAATTTTTATTATAATTTAATTATAATGTTTCTAAATAAGAAAGTCAACTAATTAAACTCATAAATTTCTTTTATTAGAGAAGTTGCAATTTTTTAGAATAATTTACGAATAAAAAAGTATGATTCATTTTTATTTTTTCTTGGTTGGAAGTATTGTAGCTTCCTTTTTAGGACTGGTCGTTGATCGCTTTCCTGAACAGTCTATTATCACACCTGCTAGTCATTGCAACGTTTGTGGACAGAAATTAGCACCTCGTGATTTAATTCCTGTTCTTTCACAGCTTATCAATCGGCTGCGTTGCCGTTTTTGCAACTCAAAAATTCCCATCCGTTACATCCTTCTAGAACTAACTGGTGGCTGTCTCTTTCTTGCAACATCTTTAGGTTATCTAAACATCAACCGGCTCGTTTTGCTTGCAATGGGAATGACCTTATCCCTTTATGATCAAAGAGAACAAGAATATCCTCTCCTCATTTGGTTAATCTTCCATATTTTTCTCCTTTTTTTGACAAGCTTCAATCTTTTAATGGTTGCTTTTTTAGCACTTGGGATTTTGACTCACTTCGTTGATTTACGTATCGGTGCAGGAGACTTTCTTTTTCTGGCATCTTGCTCAACTATTTTTCATCTGACTGAAGTTCTTCTCATTATTCAAATTGCTAGTATCATTGGTCTGCTCCTTTTTGGTTTAAAATCAAAAAAAGACAGGTTAGCCTTTGTTCCCTGTCTTTTCTGTGGTAGCAGTATCCTGATAATGATACAATTTATCGTTCTTCACCAAAATGCCTTATGATTTATTTGAGAGTTGCTTTACCAAAAATTTATAAAATAGAAAAGCTAGATATCCGCCTAATGTATTTGTCCATAAGTCATCTATTTCAAAAACACGATTGGCATCAATTAAAATATCTAGTAAAATCTGGGTGCATTCGATAAACAAGCTCATTGAAAAACTGGCAAATAGCACACGCTTAGCGCTCCTCATCTTAGGAAAAAGCCAGAGAAGTTGAAAAATCAGTGGGCTAAGCAGAAAAATATTCATTATATTTTGCACAAAAACCTTAATTAATTGAAAGAAAGAAGTAATTTGCCCAAGATTGATAAAAGAATTAAAAGGAATGAGAAGCACTACAATACGACCAAACTGCTGAATCCCCGGCGTCTCCATTCCCTTTTCTGGCACTTGAGGGAGAAAACACATTAGACATAATAATAAAATGTAGAAAATGCTTCCCCAAGTAAGAAAAGTACGTCCCTTAACGGTTAATTCACCATCTGTTTTCAATAGATTGTTCAATTTAAGCATGCTTGGTAAGAGCTTTCTCCTTGTCCTGCTTCATGGTGTTTGAGCGCAATTGACCGCAAGCTGCATCAATATCCGTACCATGCTCCTGACGAACAACACAGTTAATGCCATTCTTTTTCAGAGTATCGTAGAAAGCCATTACACGCTCCTTGGGACTACGACTGTATTGATCATGTTCACTAACAGGATTGTAAGGAATCAAATTGACATACGATAGCTTTTTGATGTTTTTGAGCAATTCAGCTAATTCCAATGCCTGCTCTACTCCGTCATTGACTTCATTTAACATAATATATTCAAAGGTCACTCGGCGGTTGGTCGTTTCAATATAATATTCAATTGCCGCAAATAACTTCTCAATTGGAAAGGCACGATTGATTTTCATAATGCTAGAGCGCAATTCATTATTGGGTGCATGAAGAGAAACAGCTAAATTAACCTGCACTCCTTCATTTGCAAAATCACGAATTTTATGCGCTAATCCAGAGGTTGAAACCGTAATGTGACGAGCCCCAATAGCCAGTCCCTTGTCATCATTGACGGTTCGCACAAATTTGAGAACATTGTCATAGTTATCAAAGGGCTCTCCAATCCCCATGACCACAATATGACTAACTCGCTCACCTTGTCCTCTCTCATCAAAATATTTTTGTACCAACATAATCTGAGACATAATCTCTCCGTTATTCAAGTCACGCTGCTTTTTAATTAGTCCACTAGCACAAAATGTACAGCCAATGTTACAACCCACCTGAGTGGTTACACAAACTGAAAGCCCATAATGTTGACGCATCAAAACAGTTTCAATCAGCATACCATCGGGTAGTTCAAACAGATACTTGACTGTCCCGTCTGCAGACTCTTGTACAATTCTTTGCTCCAGCGGATTAACGACAAATTCATCATCCAATTTTGTTAACAAATCCTTTGAAATATTAGTCATTTCTGTGAAAGATTGAACCCGTTTGCGATAGAGCCACTCCCAAATTTGAGTGGCTCGAAATTTCTTTTCTCCCTTACTTTCTATCCAATCTATCAAATCCTGACGAGTCAAACTATAAATTGATGGTTTCATTTTCTTCCTCTTTGTTTCCGTTCTCAGCCTCTATTATTTTTGCCGAATGACAAAATGATGCTGATTGTTTGTCTGTTGCTTTCCCTCATTCTGTCTTTTTGTTCTCTGTTTTTGGCGTCTGCTACGCTGACGATTTTCACGCTTCGGCTGCTCTTGCTCCTTATAGGAGCGAGCCTGTTTAGAACGGCGTGGTTTGATTTCATTTTCCTTTTTGTGATGAGATTTTTTATCAAATGATGCACGACGCGGTTTCAAATTTTCCAAAACAAAATAAGCACAGCCATAATTGCAGTATTCTAACAAATAATCTTCTAAGCGACTGATTTTTTCCTCGCTTTCATTTGCCTTGTCATCTTTATAAAATCCACGCAAACGCAACTGCTCGTTGCCCCAGTCGCCAACAATATAATCAAATTTTGTTAAAATATCTGAAAAACGCTGATTAAAAGCTGTGACATCAAAACCTTCTTTGTAGTTGTCCACCAAATCAAATTCAATTGTCTCAGCCATCACTTTTGTTCCTATTTGCCGAAATTCCGGTCCAGGAAATTTATTGTAATTATATAATTCAGGTGCAATTTCTTTTCGCATAGTTATCCTTTATAAACGTTATTTACTTGTATTATCTTATTTTACCATAAAAAGAAGTGTTTTTGACAGTTGAAATATGGAATGAAAAAAGGGAATGGGACAAAAATCGATATTTCGTAAGAAATCGATTTTATCGTCTCACCCCCGGCAAAGTTGAGTAAGTCTGCAAAAGCTGATAGCCTCAGCACATTAGAAATCATTCAACTATTGCATTGTATTCTTTGAAACTGAAGACCTTCATCTCAGTCTCATATTGCCAACTGGTTCTTTTAGTTTTCTTCATTATTTAAGATTTTTTAGTACTTTTGAGGTAATCAATTGCGTCTTGCAAGGTCTTGACAGGTACAATTTTCATTTTAGTTTTAATTTTTTTAGCAGCTGCCAAAGCTGTCTCATAGTTTGTTTTCGCTTTAGGATTGGATTTTTTCACTTCCTTGGTGACTGGATTATTTGGCGCAAAGAAAATTTCTGCGCCATTTTTAGCTGCTGAAACAACTTTTTTATCAATCCCACCAATATCACCAACTTTTCCTTCACGGTCAATCGATCCTGTCCCAGCAATATTTCTGCCATCTCTCAATGTCGGGTCTGCAATCTGTGTATAAATCGCCAAGCTAAACATCAAGCCCGCACTTGGTCCACCAATCCCTGCTGTTGAAAATTCAATTGGTATATTACTTGTGACTTCTGTTCGGTCAATTAAGCTAATACCAATTCCATTTTTTCCATTTTCAAGTTTGATAATTTTACCTATAGCAGATTTTTTCTGACCGTCTTCTACATAGTTCACCTTGACCTTGCTGCCAATTTTCTGTGAGCCTACATAATCAATCAAATCTTTTGAACTGTTGAAAGTCTTATCATTCACGCCTGTCACAGTATCTGCAATATTTAGAATCCCTTTAAAGGTTGAATTCTTGGTAACTTGCAACACATAAACACCCAAATATTTCAAACTAATATCCTTGCCTGCTTTTTTTAACCCTTGATATTTGGCTAAGTTTTGTGATGTTTCCATATAAAATTGATTGATTCGCATATATTCTTTATCAGAAGTTCCGCCAGTCAGATCTTTCGCCGAATAAATATCTGTAAAAGGAGTCAACCAAGCATAAACCAAATGAGCAAAGGTTGCATGCTGAATCCCAACAGTGACAAAGTTATAAGAACCTTTTTCCTTATCCACTTTATTATCTACACGTAATACTTGCCGAACATCTGCTGCACCACCTGGCACTTCAATGTAATAAGGCAGAGGAACTATAAAAGACATGAACAGTAGAAGCAGCCCTACTACAGCCACTATCGGCCATTTTTTAAATTTAGTTCGTGATTTTTCCATGTTGTTTCTTTAACTCCTTTACGACACTTTCGGGCACATACTTTGAAACATCCTGCTCAAAAGCAATCAATTCACGAATTCTTGATGAGCTGAGATGCTGATAAGCTGGGGTGCTAATCAAAAAGATGGTATCCAATTCAGGTGCCAATTCATGATTGAAAAAGTTGAGCTTTCCCTCATAATCCAAATCTTGGCTATTTCGTAATCCCCGTACAAAAGTTGTCACTCCTAATCTTCGTGCCACTTCTACTGCTAATTCGTCATGAGAAATGACAATTTTAACATTATCCAAATGAACTAGAGCAGCTGCTATCATTTTTTCTTTCGCTTCAATACTAAAAAAACTCGTTTTCTCAAGATTATAAAAAATACCAACATAAAGACAATCAAAGAGCTTGCTAGCTCGCTCAATCAAGTCAACATGCCCCTTTGTAATCGGGTCAAAAGAACCCGTAAATAATCCAATTTTATCTGACATAAACCGTCACCTTTGAAATTCCATATATTTTTTGCTTCCAGATGCCTAGTCCTGCGATTTCCTCTGGTAAATCCACCGACTTGTCTGTCTCACAAACAACCAGTACATCATCGCTCAGAAGCTCTCGTTCAACCAATTTTTCAACATCTGCAGCAATCCGCTCTTTTGCATAGGGTGGGTCCAATAACACCAAATCAAACTGTCCTGTGACCAATTCAAGCGCTCGATTGGAGTCCATTTTAAGCAGTTCAAATCGTTCTTTTTCCTTAGTCATGCTGATATTTTGGCTGATAATCGCTTGCGCCCTGCGGTCTTTTTCAACCAAAACAGCCGATGTTATGCCTCGCGAAATAGCTTCAATCGCTAAACTGCCACTTCCAGCATACAAGTCCAGAACCTGTCCTCCATCAAAATAAGGACCAATCATATTAAAGATAGCTCCTTTAACCTTGTCCGTCGTGGGTCTGGTTGTTTTGCCTTCTAATGTTTTAAGAGGACGCCCCCCATATTTCCCTGCAACAACTCTCATAAAGAATATTATAACAAAATCTCGAAAGAATGTATCAGTTTTTCTTCTGTGATAACTGTAAGTCAATTGGTTTTTCTGTCTAACTTTTGGAATGCAGCTCAAATATGATGATTTATCAATACAGTTTTTTTGCAATTAACTCAAGATAATTGCAAACCAAACAAAAATCCCCTGATATAAATCAGAGGACCGATTGATTATCTCACTTCAAGCAAGCCAACGTCACCATCTTCACGACGATAGAGAACATTGGTTGTGTTGTCTTCTACATCAGTATAGATGAAGAAATCATGTCCCAATAAATCCATTTGAAGAAGAGCTTCTTCTAAATCCATTGGTTTTAAGTCTATTTGTTTTGAACGCACCACTTTTGCAGGTGCAGCTTCTACTTCTTCAATAACAGCATCTGTAAATAACTGACTGGTTGATTTTTTATTACGGTTTTTACGCTCAATCTTTGTTTTATTTTTACGAATTTGACGTTCAATTTTATCTGTCACCAAATCAATAGAACCATACATATCTTGGGAAACATCTTCTGCCCGAAGAGTGATAGAGCCAAGTGGGATGGTTACTTCAACCTTAGCTGTCTTTTCACGATATACTTTCAAGTTTACACGAGCATCCAATTCTTGATCAGCTTGGAAATATTTCTCGATTTTTTCAAGTTTAGAAACTACGTAATCACGAAGCGCTTCTGTTACTTCTAGATTTTCACCACGGATACTATATTTAATCATATAAGTACCTTCTTTCTAAGCATTTTGTTTTTCTTTACTTTATTATAACGCTTTCATTTTTTTTTTTGCAAATTTTTTGTTATCTTGCCAATGAAAATGTCAAAATTTCTTTCACACCCGCTTCCACTAAAATATCTTTGGCAAGTTGTAAGGTTGCTCCTGTGGTATAAATATCATCTATCAAAAGAACTTTTGCTGGAAGTGTAACCTTGTCTTTCACTTTAAAGCACTGCTGACTCTGCAATCGCTCCTCTCTCATCTTGCTTGATTGAGCAATTGTATCATATTTTTCTAAAATTTCCTTAAATTTCAACTTTGTACACTCAAGAAAAGCTGTTACTTGATTAAACCCTCTTGCTTGATACTTTTCTACACTCACAGGAATTGGCACGAGTGTATAATCGCTATAATTTTTTAATTCTTGATGCAAAACTTCAGTAAATACAGAAGAAAGAACATAATCTCCTTGAAATTTATATTGACTAAAGAAGTTTTTCATAGCTTCATTATAGACAAAACAACTCTTATGGCAAACTTCTTTTCCTTTCTTTGTCCACACATCACAGTCTATGCAGATTTCATCTATTCCGTCACGATAGCACTTAGGGCAATGTTGCACTGAAATACGCTGGAATTTTTCAAAACAAGCATCACAAGCTTTTGCTTTGGGCTTCTTCAAAGTCAGCAAATCACAAAATGTTAGCTTTTCATCAAGTAGACTTTCACATAACAGACAGTTATTCATAAACCAGCCTCCTGATTCATCTCCCGAATTTCTTTAATAGCTTTTTCTATCGCCATAGTTGTACCATCATGAAAAAAGATTAACTCGCCTGTTGGTCGCTCCATACTACGACCAACACGACCAGCAATTTGTACCAAAGCGCTGCGACTAAACAAACGGTGGTTGGCCTCCACCACAAAAACATCTACACAAGGAAAAGTCACGCCACGTTCCAGAATCGTCGTTGATATTAAGATTGTGATTTCTTTTCGACGAAATTTCTCTACAACATCTAGTCGATTTTCAGTCGTCGAAGCAACAAAGCCAACTTTTTCATTAGGGAAATTGTTTTGGAGAACCTCTGCAAATTCTTGTCCTCTTTTAATCTCAGAAGCAAAAATGAGAAGAGGAAAACCTGTTTTTCTTTGCTTTTTAACAAATTGTTCCAACTTAGGAACTAGCTTTTTTTGATTCAAGTATTTTTGAAAATTTTCCAACCAAACTTTTTGAGGAACAATTAAAGGGTTCCCATGAAAACGTCTAGGGAGACTTAAGCGGCTCAACTCTCCCTTGCTAACTCTTTTGTCCAGCTCATCTGTGGAGGTTGCTGTCAAGAAAATTTTCGTGCCTTGTTCTTTGACTGCTTGATGAACCGCATGATAAAGCATTGGATTGTCTACATAAGGAAAGGCATCCACTTCGTCAACGATGAGCAGATCAAATGCTCGGTAAAATTTGAGAAGCTGATGCGTTGTGGCAATTACGAGAGGACTGCGAAAATACGCTTCTGATTCGCCATGCAGGAGTGAAATATCACAAGCAAAATCTATTTTCAGTCTACGATAAAGTTCTAAACAGACATCAATTCGTGGGCTAGCCAAGCAGACGGCCCCGCCTTGATCAATAACTTGTGCTACCACCTGATAGATCATTTCTGTTTTTCCAGCTCCCGTGACTGCATGAACCAGGCTATCTTTTCGCTTGGCAACTGCCTCTACAAGTCTTTGAGAAACCTTGGCTTGAAATTCTGTTAACGTTCCTTGCCATTTCAAGACATCCGCTTTAGGAAACTCTTCCTGTGGAAAATAGTAGAGTTCTTCATCACTTCTGACCCTTCCTAAGATCAAGCAGGATCTACAGTAGTAAGCACCTATTGGCAGTTGGTGTCTTTCTTTATCAACTGCTTGCCCACAGCGATTGCAACATAATTTTCCTTTTTCTTCTTTCATTGCTGGTAAAGTTTGCGCATATAATTGCAATTCTGCTGGTAGTTGTGCTTTTGTAAACATACGACCTAAGCAATCTTGTAATTCTATCATATCTATTTATTCGAAAAAATTTTGGCAAAATACAAGTTTTTTTGTAAAATGAAGATATGGAGTTTAGAACAATCAAAGAGGACGGACAAGTCCAAGAAGAAATCAAAAAATCGCGCTTTATTTGTCACATCAAGCGTGTAACAACAGAGGACGAAGCACGAAATTTTATTCAGTCTGTCAAAAAAGAACACTACAAAGCTACTCATAACTGCTCTGCTTTTATATTAGGCGAGCGGAGCGAAATGAAGCGAAGCAGCGATGATGGCGAACCAAGCGGAACTGCCGGCGTACCTATGTTAGGCGTCTTAGAAAATCACCAACTAACCAATGTCTGTGCTGTTGTGACGCGCTATTTTGGTGGCATTAAGTTAGGGGCAGGTGGGCTTATTCGGGCTTACACCGGCAGCGTTGCTCTAGCTGTCAAAAAAATTGGAATTGTTCATATAAAAGAACAGATTGGACTGAAGCTCACTCTTTCTTACAGTCAATATCAAGAATTGCCGAAGTTTCTTAAAGCTAACCATTTGCAGGAACAGGATACAGTATTTGCAGATCAAGTACAAACGACCATTTTTGTTAATAAAGATGATAAAGTCAGTATTACAGAACACTTGATTGAATGGTTTAATGGGAAAATCGACATTACTGACCAGGGATTGCGGAAAGTTGAAGTTCCTGTATCTTTGTCTTAACGATTAACATAAACTATCACATTGATAGTTTTTTTATATTTTACAAAGACTTATTTTCGTTTTATACTGATGGTATCAACAGAATTGAGGTATTATTTATGGCACAAATTTATCAGAATATTACAGAACTCATTGGAAATACTCCTATCGTGAAATTAAACAGGCTAGTTCCAGAAGGCGCTGCTGATGTCTATGTCAAATTAGAGGCTTTCAATCCGGGGTCGTCCGTCAAAGACCGCATTGCTCTCAGCATGATTGAGACCGCTGAACAAGAAGGACTCATTCAACCGGGTGCAACTATTGTCGAAGCAACCAGTGGAAATACCGGAATCGGTTTATCTTGGGTCGGTGCTGCAAAAGGTTATAAGGTCGTTATTGTCATGCCGGAAACCATGAGTGTAGAGCGTCGCAAAATTATCCAAGCTTATGGTGCAGAATTGGTACTAACTCCCGGAAGCGAAGGAATGCCGGGAGCGATTGCCAAAGCTGAAGAAATTGCTAAAGAACGAAACGGCTGGCTACCACTTCAGTTTAACAACCTCTCCAACCCAGAAGTACACGAAAAAATAACAGGAGCAGAAATTATTGCTGCTTTCGGTAAGAAAGGTTTGGATGCCTTTGTCGGAGGAGTTGGCACAGGTGGTACCATTTCTGGTGTTTCTCATGTTCTCAAAAAAGTCAATCCAGATATACAAGTTTATGCAGTTGAAGCCGATGAGTCCGCTATCCTTTCCGGTGAGGAGCCTGGGCCTCACAAGATTCAGGGTATTTCTGCTGGTTTTATCCCAAAAACACTAGACACTCAAGCTTACGACAGTATTGTTCGCGTTACTTCTAATCAAGCACTTGAACTTGGACGTCGTATCGGTGGACAAGAAGGTTTTCTGGTAGGTATTTCTTCTGCTGCAGCTATTTATGCTGCACTTGAAGTAGCCAAAAAACTAGGAACAGGTAAAAAAATTCTAGCTCTTGCTCCAGATAATGGCGAACGCTATTTATCAACAGATCTTTATAATGTTGAAGTTTAAACGTCTAATCATCCGTAAATACAAGACCAATCACAATTTTAAACTTGCAAATAGGTTAAAAAAACAGCTCTACTGTTGAGCTGTTTTTTTGTTGAAGTAATGTTGACTTATTTGTTGGAAATATAGGGAACTTTATTATTTCAGGTACTCTACTTCAGATATGTATAGTTGAAACCTTTCTGCCCTCAGATGTTAGTTTGATTCTCTATTTATCCAAACCTAACTTTCGGTACAGTTTCTCACTAGACAGGTCATTTTCTCCATCAAGTAAGAGAGTTTCGCAAAATGCAGTCAAAAACTCGAGACATTTCTGCAAAATTTTAACATCATCCAAAGCCAAGATATCTCGGAAAAATTTAGCATGTTTTTGAAAGCAAACAAGAGTTTAGGTGTATATTAATTTACGCACCCGCAAAGGGTGCGACCTGCTAAGAGGTTGGCTCTTTTAAGGCAACATAATAATATTTCAATCCACGCACCCGCGAAGGGTGCGACGTAACTATGCTAATGACACGGGCCCAGCTGCCAATTTCAATCCACGCCCCCGTGAAGGGAGCGA
>NZ_KV815662.1:76745-77044 GCF_001814295.1 Streptococcus sp. HMSC067A03
TTTCAATCCACGCCCCCGTGAAGGGAGCGACAAGCTGATTTAATTGTAACTTTGTTGAAAAACGGTATTTCAATCCACGCCCCCGTGAAGGGAGCGACCTGCTTCTTTTTCTGTAAGAATTCGTTATTTATCACATTTCAATCCACGCCCCCGTGAAGGGAGCGACGCTTCTGAGTTTGATGTGGATGCAGCGATTCAAATATTTCAATCCACGCCCCCGTGAAGGGAGCGACAAGGACAGTCTGATAGATTTTATGCAGATTTCATATTTCAATCCACGCCCCCGTGAAGGGAGCGAC
>NZ_KV815663.1:0-241 GCF_001814295.1 Streptococcus sp. HMSC067A03
TAATTCAAAAAGCAAAGGATGGCAACTGTCGCCCATTATTAGAAATAATTATTCAAAAATTAGAAGAACATGATATCATTGCCAAAGAAGCATATATAATCAAACACGATAAAGACAAAGTAACTATTTGGAATCCTGACAAGATGAAAAATGAAATTAACGATAAAGAAGAACACGTACATGCTCTTCTAAAATTTGAAAAAGGGGCATCATTAAAGAAAATCGCTCTTGCTATTGGTGT
>NZ_KV815664.1:0-200 GCF_001814295.1 Streptococcus sp. HMSC067A03
ACAAAAGTTGCTTATGAAAAAGATGATCAGACCTTCAAGAACACTTATTCTGCTGCAAAAACAAACGCACAATTCTCTGTTAAGAAAGCCTTGACAGGTCGTGCTTTGAAAGATGGCGAGTTTGAGTTTGAATTGAAAGACCAAGATGATAAAGTTATTCAAAGCAAGAAGAATGCTCAAGACGGTAGTGTCACTTTCGA
>NZ_KV815665.1:0-247 GCF_001814295.1 Streptococcus sp. HMSC067A03
AAGCGGCGTCCAAAGATGAATCCCCTTTGCCTCCAAGCGTTCTTTCAACTCTTTACTTAGGTATCCCAAATCTCCTAAAACGCGAGAATAAGGGACACGGTCTCCAGCAATTCTTCTGCTACCTGAATATCATGGACTGAGGCAAGGGTAACCAGATAATCCAAAATATAGCCCGACTCTGTCACCGCCAAATGCACTTTCAAACCGTAAGACCACATCTTTTTGGAAGCACAGTAGCCAATGTTGA
>NZ_KV815666.1:0-601 GCF_001814295.1 Streptococcus sp. HMSC067A03
GCAGTCATGATCAAAACGTGACGGTTCACTTGAAACACAAGGTAACAACATCTAGTGAGATTAAAACCGTTAAAGAAACCATTCATTATGTTTATAAGAATGGTAGCCAAGCAAGCCCAAGTCGTAGTACTTCATTGACTTTTACTAGAGAAGTGAAAACAGATGAAGTGACAAAACGTTCCACTAAAGGAGCTTGGTCTCCGGTTACAGGAACGTTCGCAGCAGTAACCTCCCCAACGATTACAGGTTATACAGCTGATAAGCCAATTGTTGCAGCAGTAGAGGGGATTACAGGTGACAGCGATGATATCGAAAAGACAGTTGTTTATACAGCTAATCAAGAAAAAGCCCAAGTTCGCTATATAGATGATACGACGGGTGCAACTCTTGAAACAAAAGAATTAACTGGTGATTATAATACAACGGATGCTTACAGAACAACTGAAACAATTAAAAAATATACAGATAAAAATTATGAATTAGTTTCAGATAATTATCCAGCAGATGGTGTAACTTACAATACTACTTATCAAAAATTTGAAGTTCATCTACGTCATAAGGTGGCTTCAGTTGAAGAAACAAAGACTGTCACAGAGACCAT
>NZ_KV815667.1:0-361 GCF_001814295.1 Streptococcus sp. HMSC067A03
AATCCTTCTACTGTGGAGAATTTAAAAATTGGTACAGTTGGAACAATAGGCGGTGGATTTGCTGGCTATGGCATGTATGTGCTAGGGTATATTGATGATTATTTGGATGTGACCAATCACCGAGTTGTCTCTCAAAAAACATTTGAAAAAGAGTATCATGTTCAAGAAAATTTATAAATAAATTGATTTTTACCACTTTTTAGAGGAGTTTAGCTAAGATAGTTTTACTATTCAGGACGTGAGAGTTACCATTCAGGGTTTGTAGATTTATAAAATATGTTATATGCTATACTAAATTTGTCAGGTTGCAACAGGACAAAAATATGAAAATAAAAAGGAGGTATTCATCATGAATACAAAA
>NZ_KV815668.1:0-421 GCF_001814295.1 Streptococcus sp. HMSC067A03
GGGCGACAGTTGCCATCCTTTGCTTTTTGAATTACTGATTTGTAGTCGTCAGATAACCAATATTCTTCTTCAAGTTGTTGGACAAGCATAATTGCTGTAAGGTTCGCTTCTTTTTTTACCATAATAAATAAACTCCATTTTTAATTATTCGTTTAACAATTCCCTAGATAGAACAAGGATTGGGAACTTGAAGAATCGTCCCAAACCCTTATCCTGTCTAGTTCCTTTGATATGCACGGCATCGACCAGCCCATGCCGTGCAGGCGTTAGAAATAGTTTTGTTTCATCTTTCAAGATGACCGACCATGTGATTCGTTGGCTTCGTCATGAATCATTTGATTCAACTGACAGATATCGCTAGTCAGTTAAATCAAATAATTTTAACTTTCATCAAACCAAGGTGTTTCATAAAAGTGTGGAA
>NZ_KV815669.1:0-262 GCF_001814295.1 Streptococcus sp. HMSC067A03
AAACAAATGGCGCGAGACGGAATCGAACCGCCGACACATGGAGCTTCAATCCATTGCTCTACCAACTGAGCTACCGAGCCTACCTATTGCGGGAGCAGGATTTGAACCTACGACCTTCGGGTTATGAGCCCGACGAGCTACCTAGCTGCTCCATCCCGCGCTATTCCTACTAAGGAGGATGTGGGATTCGAACCCACGCACGCTTTTACACGCCTGACGGTTTTCAAGACCGTTCCCTTCAGCCAGACTTGGGTAATCCTCC
>NZ_KV815670.1:0-212 GCF_001814295.1 Streptococcus sp. HMSC067A03
GTTGCCCCCTGTGAGATAAGGTAGTCGCTTAGCAAAGGGGAGTTTAGCTTAGTTGAAATGGAGAGGGAATCGACATTTCAATCGGTGGATAAGAGAAACGAAGTTTCTCACCGTTGGCTGAGCTAAACTCCATTCCAAGGGAGTTTAGCTCAGCTGGGAGAGCATCTGCCTTACAAGCAGAGGGTCAGCGGTTCGATCCCGTTAACTCCCAT
>NZ_KV815671.1:0-353 GCF_001814295.1 Streptococcus sp. HMSC067A03
CAGTTGAAGAAACAAAGACTGTCACAGAGACCATCAAGTATGTTTATGAAAATGGTGACCAAGCAGCTACTCCTAAAGTCCAAAAATTAGACTTTAAACGTACGAATACAAAAGATTTAGTTACTGGGAAAATCTCTCAAGAGGGGGTATGGGCTCCCTCAACAGGTACTTTCTCAGAAGTGGTTTCTCCAACGGTTGATGGTTATACACCAGATAAATCAAAAGTTGATGCAGTAACTATTACCGCTGCTCACTCTGATATTCATGTTACAGTTACCTATAAAGCAGATAAGCAAAAAGTGACTTACACCATCATTGATGATACTGCTCATAAAACGCTGAAAGATAAGGAA
>NZ_KV815672.1:0-40178 GCF_001814295.1 Streptococcus sp. HMSC067A03
AATGGGCTTTTTTGTGAAGCAAAATCAACTAGCAGCAGGGGTATATAGTATTTTAAAACAAGACTTCTGTAAATTTGACAACTATACTTTGTGCCTATGTAAACAATATATCATTTCTTTTAAAATTTATCGGGACAAAACTAGAAACGATTATGACTTTGCTTCACTTCCTCATCTAGACAATTTTATTGTTTATTTACAAATCGCTTTAGAAACTGAACAAGAATAATCCAGAGTATAAAACTAATAAGCACAATATAGAGCCAAGCATTCTTATCACTTGACCAAGGCAGTGGCACATTCATTCCAAAGAATCCTGTAATAACTGCCAATACTGCCAATAAGACTGAAATAATAGTTAATAGAGCTAAATTGTCGTTTAGATTGTTGTTCAAAATATTGTTGTACGAGCCTGACAATTGATTGAGAACTTGAGCAATCAAATCTGTCATAGCGACGAGTTGACGAGCTTCAATCATGACATCATCAAACTGCTCTTTTTCAATCTCATCTAAATGGCGATAAATGGCATGGCCTTTAATATGCTCCAAAAGCATGCGGTTCTGCTTGGTAGCAGCAACCAGATAGACCATAGAGGTTTCTAAATCCGCTAAAGCAAAGAGATTTTTTTTAGTGGTTGTTTGGTGCAAAAGATGATTGATGTTATCTTTTGTTTCGTTCATTTGTTCAATCACAGGATAATAAGAATTACACACTAATTCTAAACTAGCAAATAGAAATTTGTAAACTGTAACTGGTTCATGGTGTTCAACATAATTTTTCATCATATCTACAACATAAGTATTTTCCTTATTGCTAATGGTAATGAGCCGATCCTGCTGTACCACAAAGGTCATAGGGACTGTTTCATAGTAATTTTTAGCTCTTTTTAAATTGAGTACATTGAAAATAAAAACAACTGTTCCTGTCTCACGATTGTAGTCCATGTGGGCGCGTTCATTTTTATCCAGTGCATACTCAATTGTTTCTTCATCAATATCGTATTTTGTATAAGAACCTGGGTGTTGACTCAAAATATCTGCATCCAAATTTATCCAGGCCATTCCACTCTGTAATTTCTTTTCGATAAACACTACTTTCCCCTTTCACTATCAATGGAAAAGGACTGAGAGAAGAAAGCTCAATCCTTAGGAAAATTTAATATATACAATTCAGTAAATCTTTATATCCTGTAGCAACTAATTTAGCGAGCCGATTTTATTATAACTATGATGCTGCTATACACGGTCTGTAATCAGATAGTTTTGGTACGTCACATCTTCTCTTCTAACTTGACATCCGGATACTTGTCTGCGAACCAGCGAAGAGCAAAGTCATTTTCAAAAAGGAAGACAGGCTGATCAAAGCGATCTTTAGCTAAGATATTGCGACTTGAGGACATACGCTCATCCAGGTCATCTGGTGAAATCCACCGAACTGTCTTTTTACCCATTGGGCTCATAACCACTTCAGCATTGTATTCATTTTCCATGCGATGCTTGAAGACCTCAAACTGGAGCTGACCGACAGCTCCTAGCATATACTCGCCAGTTTGGTAATTGGTATAAAGCTGAATGGCCCCCTCTTGTACCAGTTGTTCAATCCCCTTATGGAAGGATTTTTGCTTCATGACATTCTTGGCTGCAACCTTCATAAAAATCTCTGGTGTAAAGGTTGGCAAAGGTTCAAATTCAAACTTGTTCTTGCCCACAGTCAGGGTATCACCAACCTGATAAGTCCCGGTATCGTAAACTCCGATGATATCACCTGCCACAGCATTGGTGACATTTTCCCGGCTTTCGGCCATAAACTGGGTGACATTAGACAGCTTAGCGGACTTTCCGGTACGAGGCAGGTTGACACTCATACCGCGCTCAAACTCACCAGAAACGATACGGACAAAGGCAATCCGATCGCGGTGGCGCGGATCCATATTGGCCTGAATTTTAAATACAAAACCTGAAAAGTCTGGGCTGAGCGGCTCGACTACCTCACCGTCTGTCTTCTTATGACCATGTGGTTCCGGAGCAAACTTAAGGAAAGTTTCTAAAAAAGTCTGCACGCCAAAGTTGGTCAAGGCTGAACCGAAGAAAACCGGGGTCAATTTACCAGCCAAAATCGCTTCTTCTGAAAATTCATTTCCAGCTTCTTGTAAGAGTTCGATATCCTCCTTGACCTGATCATAGAAAGGATTGGAAGCAAAAAGTTTATCCCCATCTTCCAAAGAAGCAAAACGCTCATCGCCTTTGTACAGTTCTAGACGTTCATTATAGAGATCATAGAGACCCTCAAAACTTTTTCCCATACCGATTGGCCAGTTCATTGGGTAGCTAGCAATGCCTAGAATTTCTTCCAGTTCTTCCAGTAAATCTAAAGGTTCGCGGCCATCTCGATCCAGCTTGTTCATAAAGGTGAAGACTGGGATATTGCGATGTTTGACAACCTCAAAGAGCTTCTTGGTCTGTGCCTCAATACCTTTAGCTGAGTCAATGACCATGACCGCTGCATCCACCGCCATCAAGGTTCGATAAGTATCTTCTGAGAAATCCTCATGCCCCGGCGTATCCAGAATATTGACCCGTTTGCCATCGTAGTCAAACTGCATAACAGAGGACGTCACAGAAATTCCCCTCTGCTTCTCAATATCCATCCAGTCGGACTTGGCAAAGTTTCCGGTCTTTTTCCCCTTGACTGTCCCAGCCTCACGAATCTCGCCCCCAAAGTAGAGCAACTGCTCAGTAATAGTCGTCTTCCCCGCATCCGGGTGGGAGATAATAGCAAAAGTCCGTCGCTTCTTAATTTCTTCTTGTAAAGTCATCTTTTTCTCTTTCTTTCATTTTAGAATAATCATGAATGTTAGCATCTACTTTTTATTTTTACATCGGAATCCCTGATCCTTTTAACTTATCTATTATAGCGGATTTAGCGCTTTTTTTCAATAATCTAGAGAAGATAAAAATCGCCCTCTCGGGCGATTAATTTTATTTTTTTCGATAGTCGAGACTTCTATTAAAATCTCACAAGCACACTAGCAAAGAGAAAAATCGCTAAGATAACCATTAACACCAGTAAATAGATTAACCGTTGTTTCCTCGTTTGAAGTTCTTCTGTTTCTTCTTCTGTCATGGAAAAAACGGCCTTGTTCCGTTTTAATAGGTACAAAATCAATCCTTCTCCTCGTTGACCGCCAGTCGTTAAGAAAGCCCAAAATTTGGGGTGTTTCATCCCGCGAACCGCAGCATCTAATTCAACCAATTTAAATAATTGATAAACAAACAGTCCATTTGTTACGATAAGCAAACCAATCAAGGTCAACAGATACCAAGTCATGATAAAACCTCCTATATTTTGCGAATAATCTGCACCAAGATATACCCACTTGTCCCAGTTACCAGCGCCACCGCTAACAAGGTCAACAGATAACTCTTAGAGATTGGAGTGACAAAAATAAAGAAAAGGAATAATAAACAAATATTACATATAAAGGCTAGTAAAATCTTTCGATTGCTCTTAACAGTATTAGTGGAATCTTCTAAGTGCTGAATCATATGCTCATCTCCTTTCAACAATTCATCCAAACTAACCTGATACAAATCACTTAATTGTAAAACATATAAAATATCCGGATAAAATTTTTCTGTTTCCCAATTTGAGATAGTTTGTCTAGATACATTTAATTCTTCTGCGACACTTTCTTGTGTTAGGCCACATATTTGCCGCGCTTCTTTTAATTTTTTACCAATTTCCATTATCTCTCTCCTATCTTTCTACTTTTATTTTACTATTTTCTTTCATAAAATCTAGCAAAATTTTTTTACATTGCACAAAATAGTGGAAAAAATCCTGCCAAGTAAATTTGACAGGAAAATAAATATTGAGATGTATCAGTTTGAAATTATTTTTGATTTCTTTTTCCATCGCCTTTTAAATATTTCATCAAGAAGAATTAAGGTGACAGACAGTATGGTTGAAACAACCAAATAATTAAACAAAATATTCTCCCCTTTAATAAAAGGTGGGTGTGTCATAAGACCATAGTTGCCACCTGTCAAATGATTAACCCCTACTAAAAATAAATCTAATGCAAAAGTATAAAAAAGAATCTGATATTTTTTTAGTGCTTTCTTATCATACGAATTCATCAGATACACAAGGGAATTACCCAGCAAGGCATAATGAGCAATCAAGAAAGAAAAGCTCGTAATATGCGGAAGAAAATCATAAGGGTTAAAGACCGGATAGCCCAAAGCAAATACCGTACCGCTTACTCCCATTAAAGCAAAATACTGTTTGATTCGCCAGTTGTCTGGTAAAAAAACAACAGCAAGCATGGCTAAACGACAATGATAAAGGGGTAAACTATTGGCTAGTGGTAATCGAAAGCCAATATACCATGTATAAAGAACAACTAACTGTATAATTTATCCATTTAAACGTTTCTACAATATATGGATTATCATGATTTTTTACAGCAGTATAAATAGACAAAGATAAATGCAATCATCAAACCATGCCAAAACATCGGTATCAGGGACGGTTCTGTTTTGTGAGTCGTTAAAAAACTATTCACTATAACTTAATTTTCCTGTCTGACTGTTTCTTCTTGTTCTTGCTTAAGCTGTATTTGTTTAAAGACCAGAGAAATCATCCAAATAGCTAAAATCAGAGGCAATGACACCAACAGATAATTGCTAATTATCCCATGATCACCTACTAAAGGCGGCTCCTTCAAAAAACCATAATTTCCACCACTCACAAAATTTACAAATAATAACAAGAGATTCATAGCAAAACTAATCTCTACAATTCGCCGTAAGTCCAATTGCTTACTATCATAATGATTCATCAAATACGTGAGAGAATTCCCCAAAAGAGCATAGTGACCAATCAGATAGGATACTAAGGTAATATGAGGAAAAGCAAATGGATCAAACAAAGGATAAATCAAGGCACAAATAGGCCCAAATACTCCTAAAAGAGCAAAATATTGTTTATAAACTGAGGAATCAGGCAGAAACAAAATAGCAAACATCGCCAATCTACAATGATAAAAAGGAAGTGCCTCAGATAGTGGTGACAAAGTGGCGACATACCAGCTATAAAGCATTAGAATTTGGAATCCTTGTACAAATTTTAAAATAATTTGATAACGCTTATTTTGATGATATTTTACAGCACTGTACATGATGTAAATGATTCCCAAAAACATCATTCCATACCAAAACGGGGTTAATTGTGGTGCCTCTGTTTTATGACTTGTAAAAAATTCTTGTAAATTCATCTCTTACTAATCCATCCTATTGATTAATTTTTTTATTATAGTTAGTTTTCTCGTTGTGGCAACAGTCCCTAGTTTCTTTTCGAGAAAATTATTATTTAACTTCTTTATTCTAGCATCTCTTGGTAGATACATATAAAGGCAAGTTTCTCCAACTGCAAATATTTCATCTGTAAAGTTCATTTCTCTCACTTCTGTCAATCGCTCTGTCGAAATATGACTGTTTGTAAAAACCAGATGAATCCGTGATGAATCCAATTCCTCAGGGAAAGGATTTTGCAAGATAGCTTTTTCTAAATCCGATTTTTCTTTTACAATAATGGCTAAATTTGCGCCGATTTTCTCTAAAATCAATTGATGAATATGTCGAGCTAATTCTTTAGCAGATATACTCGTTTCACAAATCACATTACCTGATTGAATATAGCTTGAAACATTATCTAAACCAGATGTTTCCAACAATTGAACTAAGTCACTCATCTTAGGAATTCGATTTGGTCCCATAGGCATCACACCGCGAAGAAGAGCAAGATACTGCACCTGATGCTTACACCTCATTCTCCAATTCCTCTACTAGGTTAGCTAAATTCATAGAGTTACTTCCTTTTATCAACACTTGATCTGCTGGTTGGAGCACTTTTTTAATCGCTTTTACTAAGGCTGGAAACTGGTCTTTTTCAGCATTTTTTACAAAATAATGAACTTTCTCTGGTGGGAAAATTTCCTGAGCATAGGCAAAAAGCGCAGCCATATCCTCTCCGTAGAGAAATATTTCTGAGAGAATTTCCGGATTTAGACTAGTTATCATAGCACCATGCATTTGTTTAGACTCAGCCCCCAGCTCCTTCATATCAGCCAAAACAACCACTTTCTGACCATTTTCATTACAAGGAATCGTTGAAAAAGTCTCCAAAATCAGACGCATAGCTGTTGGATTCGCATTATAAACATCTGAGAGGATATCAGCTCCATTTTTAGCTTTTTTCCATTCAGTGCGATTTCGCGTTAATTCAAGGGTCAAAAAAGCTTTTTGAATGACCTCTTCTGTCACCCCTTCTTTTAAGGCTACATAAGCGGCAATCATGGCATTAGTCGCATTGTATTTTCCAGTTACTGGAAGGTCAATAGTACTAGTTAAAAAGTTGGTCTCAAAGGTCAAGCTATCTTTTCGTTCTTCTAATTTTGTTAGACAAATATCTTCGTCTGGACCAAAACGAACAACGTTCTGCTGACTTGGTAAAAAGTCATTGATAATTTTGTCCGCTGGGACAACTAAAAGAGCCCCATTTTTCATACCGTCAGCGATTTGTAGCTTTCCTTTTGCAATTTCATGACGGCTTTTAAAAAATTCTAGATGTGCTTCGCCAATTAAAGTCACTATGCCTACTTTTGGCTGAGCGATAGTAGATAAAAGATGAATATCTCCCATGTGATCTTGACCCATTTCCAGAACCAACTTTTCAGTATCATCTGGCATATGCAAGATCGTATAAGGAAGACCAATTTCATTATTGTAGTTTCCTTGCGTTTTGTAAGTCTTATAAGCCACTGACAAGAGGTGAGCCAGCATGTCTTTGGTCGTCGTCTTACCATTAGAACCTGTGACTGCAAAAACATCTACCTTCATCTTTTCCAGATAATACCGTGCCAAATGCTGCAGTGCTGCTAATACATCATCTACTAAAATATAAGGATAGTCTTCCAATTCTTTTTCTGACAAGGTTGCCACAGCTCCATTTTCAAACGCTGTCGCAATAAAGTCATGCCCATCACGCGCGCCCTTAAGAGGCAGAAACAAATCTCCCTCTCCAATCAATCGGCTGTCAAATTCTGCCTTTCTAAATGTACAATCTGGAAATAGATGAACATCATTTTTAGCTTTCAAAACAGAAGCCACTTCATAGAACGTTAATTGCATTTTTATCCCCTACTTATCTTAAATATCTCTAACTCTCTCATTATACCACAGAAAAACCGACTTTTACAGATTCACTAAAAGATATAGCAAAATAACAGAAAAAAATGAAAAGACAGGAGCAATGTTATTCCTGTCTTGTTTTATGACTGCAAAAAGCTCTTATATTGATGCTATGGCTAATTGCTCAAAGCAAAGCTTTAAGATTCAGACAAAGCTTACGACTTATTCGCTTTTCAAACTTGGAAGAGTACCTGCTCTTATCTCATAGTAAATGCTTTTCACGTTTTGTAAACATTTCTTGAGCTAACCGAACCAATTTTTCAATCAAATCCGTATAAGAAATGCCCATATTTTCCCAAAGCAGGGGATACATAGACCACTGTGTGAATCCAGGCATCGTGTTTAACTCATTGAGGAAAATCTCACCTTTATCAGTGTAAAAGAAATCACAGCGAGCTAAACCAACGCCGCCAATCGCTCGAAAGGCTTTTTCGGCATGTTGACGCATGGTAGAAATCACATCATCTGACAATTTTGCAGGAATAGACATAGTGATTTTGTTGTCAATGTATTTAGCTTCGTAATCATAAAAAGCAACATCTTTCACTACCTCACCTGGTAAGCTGCTTTGGGCTTCTTCGTTCCCAAGTAAACCAACTTCAATTTCACGCGCATTGACACCTTGCTCAATCAAGACACGACTATCGTATTTGAAAGCTAACTTAAGAGCAGAACGCAGTTCATCTTGGTTTTCAGACTTGGAAATACCGACGCTAGAGCCCATATTGGATGGTTTTGTAAAGACTGGATAAGTTAGATTTGCCTCTACTTCTGCAATCTTTTCTTCTATATTTTCGTCTTCAATCACAGCTACATATGGTACTTGTGGAATGCCAGCAGAAGCCAACACTCGTTTTGTTGTGATTTTGTCCATGGCAACACTAGAAGAAAGGATATTACAACCCACATAAGGCATTTTCAACACTTCAAGAAATCCTTGGATAGACCCGTCTTCTCCCATTGGACCATGAAGAACGGGGAACACAGTAGCACCTTCTTCGTAAATATCACTCGGCTTCATTTTTTGACTCTCAATGACGGTATCATTTGTCATCAATTTTTCATCATCAGCAGGTTTGCTTGAAAATTCTTGCGTCTTGATAAAATCACCTGCTTGTGTGATGAAATAAGTCTTGACAAAAAATTTGTCATAATTAATCGCACGCATGACACTCTCTGCTGATAAGACAGAAACTTTTCTTTCCGCACTGCGTCCGCCGTAAAGAAGAATGATTTGTTGTTTTGACATTTTCATACCTAACCTTCTCATCTTAAAAGAAATCTACAAATTTAATCGCCTTTTAGTATACCATATTTTAGCTTGTTTTTGAACAGAAACAGAGCTTTCATTTTCTTTTAAACAAAGCTCTATCACCCTTTTACAACTCCGTACGATTCTCAATAGCTCGAAGCAAAGTCACTTCATCTGCATATTCAATATCAGATCCAACTGCTAATCCACGGGCTAGTCGCGTCACTTTGATACCAGCTGGCTTTAACACCCGCGAGATATACATGGAAGTTGCTTCTCCATCTGCTGTAGCATTGGTCGCTACAATCACTTCAGCCACCTCACTATCCATTAACCGTGTAATCAAACTTTTCAGATTGATGTCATCAGGTCCGACACCATTCATAGGAGAAATCAATCCTTGCAAAACATGGTATAAACCATGGTATTCTTGGATATTTTCCATAGCAGAGACATCTCGGCTATCTTCTACAACCAAAATAGTAGATTGATCACGGGTCTCATCGGTACAGATAGCACAAGGATCATCATCCGTTAAATTGCCACAAATAGAGCAATAGGCTAGCTCACGTTTGGCTGCAAGTAAATTTTTAGCAAATTCATTGACATCATCATCACTCATGCCAATCGTATAAAAAGCCAAGCGTGTTGCTGTTTTTATGCCAATTCCTGGTAATTTTGAAAAACTTTCAATTAATTTCGCAATCGGTGTTGGATAAAGCATAATTCCCTCTCTAATTCATCGGATGCTGTTGATGATATAAATTAATAATATCACGTGTAATGCTATGGCTAACGGTTGAAGATAAGTCTGTATTATGTGGAAAAACAACTGCAACTGCAATTTGCGGATTGTTACTTGGTGCATAAGCAACAACGTTTGTATTGATGGCTTCCTGTTTTCCATTATTGACAAACGTTTCAGCTGTCCCTGTTTTCGCACTGATTGGCACTGCTTCACCTTGAGATAAAGTACGCCCTGTTGTAAAGCCGCTTGTTCCATGTACTACTTGGTAAAAACCTTGACGAATCAAATCCATGTTGTCTTTTGAAATGTCCACTTTATTTAACTCTTTGGTAGCTTTTCCTTCAATTAATTTTCCAAGACCACCTTTTTCATTATTGTCATAAATTCCTTCCACTAAGTGTGGTGCGATACGAGTACCACCATTAGCTACCGTTGCAGCATACTGAGCTAATTGCATCGGTGTATAGTTATCAAACTGGCCAAAAGCATTGGTTAAATAGTTTGCAAACGTATATTTTTTAGGAGTATAGCCTTCGGACTCACTTGGTAAATCAATTCCTGTAGATGCTCCTAATCCATATTGCGCAAAAGTTTTACGCAATTTGTCCATAGAGGAATTCAAATTTTTCAAATCAATCGTCATATTAGGCGAATAAGGGGTTCCCATCATATTCAACGCTAGTTGGACCATGTAAGTATTGGATGAATATTCTAATGCCTCTAGAGCTGTAATTTGACGAGGGCCATACTGAGTAAACCAAGAAGTGATTGCAGAGGAACCTCCAAAAGAAATCGGTTGATCTGTCAGAACTTGATTTCCTGTGATAGCTCCACTTCCCCAACCCGCTGTTAAAGTCGCACCCTTAACAACCGAACCAGGCACAAAGTTATTCATAATGGTACCAAGTGAATCGGCTGTCAATTCTCCAGTATCGATATTATGTTTCAAACCTGCCATTGCTAGAATAGCACCCGTTTTGGGATTCATAGCAACAGCATAAACACCCTCAGAATATGTCGCATGACCGTTCGCTAATTCTGCACTGAAATACCTTCTCAAAATATCTTCCACACCATTTTGGAAAGTCAAATCCATCGTTAATTTCAGATTATTTCCCTTACTACCATTGGAAATATTTTTCACGCTCTCCATATTTCCATTTTTGTCAAGATTGATTTCTTTGATTGCGCGTTTCCCTTGAAGTGTAGACTCATATTGTTTTTCCAAATAACTCGTCCCAACACGATCATTAAGAGAATAGCCTTTTTTCAAATAAGCATTCACTTCTTCTGCGGGTAGCCCTGCCTTTTCACTTGAAACGCTTCCGATGATAGAAGCCAAAGAAGTATCCAACACTTTCCTGTCCCAGCTGGTGGTAATACTGATACCAGACAGTTCTTTCGAGCTAGAGGCGATTGTCGCAATTTGGTCAGGAGACAAATCGTCTGTTCGGATATTTCCCGTCTCAAAATTTGCAATAGCATTCATTTGACTAAACAAATAAATAACTTTTTTATCTTCATTTGAGTAGTTTAATTTGACCACATCAACACTTTTAACGGCATTACTATAAATCTTCGACTCTGTCAAACGATTTCCATCTGCACTATACTTTTTATTTTTAGGCAGTTGATTGACGACCTTCTTATAAACCTCGCTATCTGCCAAATAATAATCGACCTGTTGTCGCTCAGTAACGTCTGCATTGGAAATGGAAACTAACGGCAGTAATTTTTGAGCAATTTCTTTAATCGTTTCAGCTCTCATTTTATTGCTACGCGTAAAGGAAACGACTTGCTTGGTTGTATTTTCCACCAAAGGTTTTCCACTTGCATCATAAATTTGCCCACGAACAGAGCTAGTTGTTACTTTGGTTTTGCTGGCAGTCGCCAATTTTTTTGTATAAAATTCCCTATGCACAACTTGCATATAGCCCAAACGAACAATCAAACTCATAAACAATAAAATCACAATCCCAAATAACAAATTGAGCCGTCTAGGAATGGAATGACTATCAAATTTTCTTTTTTTCTTAAACATGTTTTCTCTCATTCTAGTCAAAATGCTACCTTTTATTGTACCACAAATCCAAGAAAATGAAGTCAAGTAAAATGGAAACACTGATAAAAAACACAGCTAAACCAATTAGAATTTTGCACAATATCAAAAAGCTCTGTTTACGCAGAGCTTCTTAATATTTTATTGGGCTTATTTTCCAAGATAGTATTCTTTTACAAGATTCAATTTATCATCAAATTCAAATACAAGCGGTGGGAAATTAGGAATTTCCACATTCATGATTTCATCATCTGATAATTGTTTGATGTGTTTTACAAGAGCGCGGATTGAGTTACCATGCGCACCTACAAACACATTTTTACCATCTTTCAAAGCTGGAGCAATTTTATCTTCCCAGAATGGAAGAGCACGTTCCAAAGTAACTTTCAAGTTTTCCGCATCTGGAATCACTGAATCATCAAGGTTTGCATAGCGACGGTCAGTATGTGCTGAATATTGATCATCTTTTGCCATAGCTGGTGGCAATACATCATAAGAACGACGCCAAATATGAACTTGTTCGTCACCCCATTTTTCAGCTGCTTCAGCTTTATTTTGACCTGTCAAACCGCCATAATGACGTTCATTCAAGCGCCATGATTTTTCAACTGGCACCCAAAGTTGACCTGCCGCTTCAAGAGCAAGATTTGTTGTTTTGATAGCACGTGTCAAAACAGATGTGTAAGCTTGGTCAAACTCAATACCAGCTTCTTTAATCAATTTACCAGCATCAATCGCTTGTTGCGTCCCTTTTTCAGACAAATCAACATCAGCCCAACCAGTAAAGAGGTTAGCTTTATTCCATTCAGACTCACCATGGCGAGCAAAAACTAATTTTACCATTAGATATCTCCTTTGATTTTTGAAAACTGTCTTACAGTCATTTTATATTTTACAAAATTTTTCATAAAAAATCTAGTAGCAATAGGAGAATATTTGATTTTTACTGTTTTCTTTATTCAAACAGTGTATCTATTTACTCAGCTATCTCCTAAACAATCAGCACAAATTCCATATATCAGCACTTTGGTTTTTGTGATCTTATAACCTGTCTGCTTTTCAGCTTCACGTCTCAGATCAGGTAGATCCACATCTTCAAAGTCTGCAATTCGTCCACATTTTTCGCAGACAATATTCAGATGTTCATGCCCCATAAAATCAAAATAGGTCGTATTGTCATTCTTTATCTTGATTTCTTCCACAAAACCCTCTTCAATCAATACTTTCAGATTATTATAGACCGTTGCTAGGCTCATGTTAGGAAACTCAGGCCTCAAATCTTGATAAATCTTTTCTGCACTAGGATGCGCATGCGTCCAAATCATATAGGCAATAACCGCCTTTCGAGTCTCTGTAATACGCACACCTTTCACTTTTAACCGTTGAATAACATTTTCATAATCACTTTGATCTTTAATTTCTAAATAAGGATGTAAATTCATGCCTACCTACTCATAATTGTTTTTTCTTATTATATCATGAAATTAAGAGAATACGTATTTAGAATGATTGTAAATAAATGCAAATGATCAGCTTTTGTCTTTCAAAACATAAGAAAAACCTATTGCACAACGCCGAAACGTTGATACAATAGGCTTTTTATCGTTGAATTATTTAACAGCGTCTTTAAGAGCTTTACCTGCTTTGAATGCTGGCACTTTAGAAGCTGCGATTGTGATTTCTTTACCAGTTTGTGGGTTACGACCTTTACGAGCTGCACGTTCACGAACTTCAAAGTTACCAAAACCGATCAATTGAACTTTTTCACCAGCTGAAAGGAATTCAGTTACTGCTGCAAATACCGCATCAACTGCTGCTGCTGAATCTTTCTTAGTCAATTCTGTAGCTTCTGCTACTTTTGCAATCAAATCTTGTTTGTTAGCCATTTAACAAATCCTCCAAAATATTTTATGAATTAGTAGTCACTAACTCTAACAAGTATTATCATATCTAAAAAATGTTATTAGGTCAAGCACAAAACGAACTTTTTTCAATTTTTCCAAAAATATCAAACTTATTCATAGCGAACGAGGATTGCCCACGCATTTTCACCTGTATGTGTTTGAATAATAGAACCAGTCTCCAAAACAGAAATCGTTTTTTCCACACACGGTTGCAAAATCTGTTTCATTTCGTTCGCCAATTCGGAAGTTCCTGCATACGAAATTCCAATCTCTGCTACTTTTTTATCCTTCAGACTTACAGCCAAATCATTGACCCATTTTTTAAAAGTTTTTACGCCCCGCCCCTTTACAATTGGTTGTAGTTCATGCTGTTTCATCTGCATCACCACTCGAATATTCAGAAGCGAGCTGAGAAGTCCTGTTACACGACCAATGCGACCTCCTTTTACAAGATTTTCAAGAGTTGATACACCGATATAAAGTTCCGTTTTTTCACGCACTTCTTCAATTTTTGCCAAAATATCTTCTAAATCAGCACCTGCCTTGGCTAATTTGGCAGCTTCTACCACTTGAAACTTCAAAGCTTGATCTGTAAAAGAGCTATCAATGACTGTGACATCGACGTTTGATAAAGTGGCACCTTGACGGGCGGCTTCAACTGTTCCAGATAAAGCATGGGACATATGAATTGAAATGATTTTATCAGCATGTTCACCCAATCGTTCAAAAACCTCTGCAAAGACGCCGACGGGCGGTTGACTTGTTTTAGGAAGATTTTTACTGGACTGCATCAAGCGAAGAAATTCTCCTTCTTTCAGATCAGCATCGGAATAAACAACACCATCTACCATTACAGACAAAGGGACGATTGTAATCTCTAAATCCTCTACAATTTGCGGTTCAATCGTAATAGATGAATCCGTTACAATTTTGATTTTTGTCATGTTTTTCCTACTTTATAAATTTTATCTATTTAATTTATTATATCAAAAAAATAACTTTTTGTGGAATAATTTTTCTGAATAAAATATGTAAAAGATGTGTATAGCTCTTTATTGTTCTCAATAGACAGAATTATTAAATTTTCAGAAAATAATTGACACTCTAATGTTTTTTTGTTAGCCTATTCTTGTATCTTAATTTAAAGTAAATTTTAGAGAAAGAAGGAATAGTTGATAAATGAAACAGACAAAATTTTTAGGAATTCTTTGTCTTATACTGGCTTTCATTTCAATTATGGTTGGTGCTAGCAGTTTTTCTTGGCATAAACTACTCAGTGGTGAGACGAACACTTGGCTATTATTTTTAGAGTCGCGCTTACCAAGGACTATTAGTATCATTTTAGCAGGATCTAGCATGAGTATTGCGGGACTTCTGATGCAAACTGTTACACAGAATCATTTTGCGGCGCCTAGTACAATTGGAACAGTAAATGCTGCAAAGTTCGGTATGCTTCTCAGCCTCTTCTTCTTTCCAACGGCGAATTTGGCTCAAAAAATGCTCTTCGCCTTTGTCTCTTCTATTTTTTTTACGATTATTTTTATTAGATTTATCAGAAAATTATCATTTAAGGAAAAATGGTTACTGCCACTTGTCGGAATTATTTATAGTGGTGTCATTAGTGCAGCTGCTGAAATTCTTGCCTATCGTTTTGATCTAGTGCAAAGTATGACATCGTGGACGCAAGGATCTTTTGCAATGATTCAGACACATCAATATGAGTGGCTTTTTTTGAGTTTTGTTATTCTGATTGCTGTCTGGCGGTTGTCTGCTACTTTTACAATTATGAATCTAGGAGAAGATGCTAGCCATAATCTAGGGATATCTTTTTATCAAATGGAAGGATTGAGCCTATTTCTCATTGCTCTCACAACCAGTGTGACAATGATTACAGTGGGCTCGCTTCCTTTCATAGGCGTGATTATACCAAATATTGTGCGAAAATTTTATGGAGATCATATCACGCGCATCAAAAGTATTACTGCCCTGACGGGAGCAGGCTTAATTTTAATCTGTGATATTATGTCACGTATGGTGATCCGTCCCTACGAAATCTCAGTTAGTTTGATTCTGGGAATTTTTGGAAGTTTAACATTCATTTATCTTTTATGGCGAGGTGCCACTCATGAATAAAATGAAAATCCAAACAAAAGGGCTCATCATCTTACTACTCTTTGTAGCTGTAGTAGCTATATTTTTCTACCTGATGCCAACAGAGTATCCTTTGACAGGCTTTATCATAAAACTGCGATCGCAAAAGTTATTGGCCTATCTAATCATTGCAGTTGCTGCTAGTTTTTCCACAATCAGTTTCCAAACGATAACTGAAAATCAATTTTTAACACCAAGTATCCTGGGGCTGGATGCTCTCTACGTGCTCATGCAGACTGTCTATCTATTTTTTGCCAATCAGTTTATTGGAAAGATATCAAATCCCTTGTTTGAGTTTATTATCATTTTGAGTATTCAATGTGGATTTTTCCTTTGTTTGCAGCCTATGATTAAAAAACTGTTACAACAAGGTTTTGTGTTCATCTTACTCATATGTATGGCATTAGGGACACTATTTAGAAGTACAAGTACCTTTCTGCAAGTGTTGATGGATCCTAACGAATACGATAAGCTTCAAACTAAACTATTTCCTTCATTTCAACGAATGAATATGGAAATTGTTCTGATTGCTACTGTCATCATCGGACTAGTTAGTCTATATGTATTGAAAAAGAATGCTGTGCTCAATGTCTTCCGTTTAGATAAAAAGACAGCTATGATTTTAGGTATAGAGGTAGAAAAAGAGCAAAAAAAACTGCTATGGGCTATTGTTTTACTGACTTCGTCAACGACTGCTTTAGCTGGACCCATGATGTTTTTTGGCTTTATGATGTCTAATCTAGCCTATCTACTCATCAAAGAATACCAACATAAATGGCTCTTTTTAGTGGCCAGTTTACTCGGCTTTATCTTTCTAATCAGCGGACAACTGCTGGTAGAGCGAATCTTTCAACTACAAATTAATGTCAGCATGGTCATCGAGTTAGTAGGAGGTTCTTTCTTCTTCTATCTCTTAGCAAAGGAGGCAAAACGTTAAATGCAATTAGAAAACATTAGCAAATCATTTGGGGAGCAGTTAGTCTTAGACGACATTCGTTTAAGAATTTCTCCCAGTAAATTCACCGCCTTTATCGGACCAAACGGTGCTGGGAAATCTACTCTTCTCTCTATCATGAGTCGCTTACTCAAAAAAGATCAGGGGTTTCTCAGTATCAAAGGAAAAGAAATTGAAGCTTGGAATTCTAGAGAATTAGCTAAAGAGCTAACGATTTTAAAGCAAAAAATCAACTATCAATCGAAATTAACCGTTGAAGAACTAGTTTCATTTGGGCGCTTTCCATATAGCCAAGATCACTTAACAAAAGATGATGTTCAACAAGTGGAGCAAGCCTTGATTTATCTGAATATCCTTGACTTGCGAAATCGCTTTATTGATACACTTTCAGGAGGGCAATTGCAACGTGTCTTTATTGCCATGGTTTTGGCACAGGATACAGATTTTATTCTTTTGGATGAGCCACTGAATAATCTGGATATTAAGCAAAGTATTGCCATGATGAAAATCTTGCGTTCACTTGTGGATGATCTGGGAAAAACGATTATTATTGTCATCCATGATATCAATATCGCTAGTCAATATGTGGATGAGATGGTCGCCTTTAAAGATGGGAAACTCTTTTGTCAAGGTACGACGGAACAAATCATGAAAAAAGAAACTTTAGATTCATTGTACGAAATGGACATAACCCTTGGTGAAATCAACGGGAAAAAAATCTGTGTATATCTATAATTTAAATTTGGAGGATTTCTGATGAAACAGAATACAAAAAAATTATTGTTATCTATCCTTACAGCTTTTGCTGTTGTATTTTTAGCAGCTTGTGGTGCTCATAATAAACAAAACACAAAGACAAATACCTCATCTTCTGCAAGTGAAGTCTCTATTAAATCGGCAGCAGGGGAGACTAAAGTTCCAATCAATCCTAAAAAAATTGTTACGTTTGACCTTGGTGCAGCCGATACCATTCGGGCTCTAGGAAAGGAAAGTAGTCTCGCTGGGATTCCAAAGAAAACCTTGCCTGCTTACTTGAAAAATCTTTCAAAAAACATCAAAAATGTTGGCACCATGAAAGAACCTGATATGGAAGCAATCGCCGCCTTGAAACCAGATTTAATCATTGCTTCTCCACGTACAGCACAGTATGTTAAGAAATTTAAAGAAATTGCTCCTACTGTCCTTTTTAAAGCAGATAATAAAGATTACTGGGGGTCTACCAAACAAAACATCCTCTCTCTGGCAAGTATCTTTGGAGAAGATGGGACAAAAAAAGCTAAAAGCGAACTAGCTGCATTAGATAAAGAGATTGAAAGTGTTGCAAGTGCAAATGAAAAGTCAACTAAAAAAGCCTTAACGCTTATGCTGAACGAGGGCGCAATGTCAGCATTTGGTGCGAAATCACGTTTTGCATTTCTTTATAGCACCCTGAAATTCAAAGCCACTGATGCCAAAATTAAAGACTCTCGGCACGGTCAAGAAGTCAGTTTCGAAAGTGTCAAACAAATTAACCCAGACATTATTTTCTCTCTCAACCGAACTCTTGCTATCGGCGGTGATAATTCAGTGAATAAAGATTTATTGAATAATTCATTAATTCAAGAAACAAATGCTGCTAAAAAGAAAGCGATTGTTAATTTAACATCGGATCTTTGGTACCTTAGCGGTGGCGGTCTCGAGTCTACTAAATTAATGATTAAAGATGTCAAAAATATAGCTGGAAAATAAACAAAAAGAGTTGAAAGAAAACTTACTTGAAAAGTTCTTTCAACTCTTTTGTTGTACAACATTCAATTATCTTCAGCCACCAATGTATGATTTTTGACGAAATAATGTTCTAAAATGCCCTCGTCTCCGAATAAAACTCCATGGAGAACCCCACCATAGACAGCTCCACCATCCATACCAATTTTTTGATCCTGCGTTCTCCAAAGGCGACTTGTCCCAGGTCTCTCAGAAAAGAGATAAAAAGTTGGGGTATGACCAAATACGATTGTCTTTCCGGTTTGATTGTATCCCTGATGAAAGGGTTCGCGCAACCAAACCTTTTGATAATCAGTAGTTTGGTGCCAATCTTTCAAATCTAAATCAATACCGGCATGCACAAAAATATACTGTTCTGTTTCAACAAAGAAGGGCATCTGACGGATGAAAGTCACGAGATCTGGTGCCTCTTCTAACACGCGCTTAGCATCTTCCACTCCATCAACAGGAGTATCTAAAGGTCGTCTTAAAATGGAATTGATTGTCGTATCTCCACCATTACGGCGATAATGTTCATATCCTCTCTCGGGATTATCTAACCAAGTTAGAAACATATACTCATGATTTCCGGAAATGCAAATCGCTCCTTGCTTTACAACAAGGTTCTTCACACACTCTAAAACTGCTCTACTATCCTCACCACGGTCGATCAAATCTCCTAAAAAAATGAGCTGGCTTTTTCCATCCCATTTTTTGAGTAGCATTTCTAGCATATTTGCCTTTCCATGTACATCTCCAATTACAAAATAATTTGTCATGGTTTTCCTCCTGATAAAAGAAGAGATTGAAACGCAAGCCTCCAACTTCAAAGACTCTTGTATAGTAAACAACTGGTGCAGAAACGAACTACTCAAAGTACTACTTTGAAGTTACAGATAAAACTTGCGAAGCAAGTCACTCTTCCAAATTTGGAAGAGTACTTTTGACGAAAACTTCGTTTTATTCCATTGCTGACTTAGCAGCCTTCTAGGTGCTTAAGCAACTTTGTAGAAATTAGATTATACAAATATCCAGGGGCATTATACCAGAACTTTGGCATAACGAAGGAGACGAACAACGTCAACCTATTTACTGTTTCAATAGTTCTCTAGCCTGCGTGAGAGCTGCTTCAGTCACATTTTCACCCGCTAACATTTTAGCAATCTCTTCGATACGCTCTTCATCAGATAACAAGCGAACTGTTGAAACGGTTGAATATTCATCTGATATTTTCTCGATGAAAAATTGATAGTCTGCAATGGCAATCACTTGTGGCAGGTGCGAGATGGCAAGAACTTGTCCATTGGAGCCAATTTTATGAATTTTCTGAGCAATAGCTTGCGCAACACGTCCAGACACGCCTGTGTCTACTTCATCAAAAACAATGCTTGTCTTGCCTTCTTTACGAGAAAAAGCAGACTTGATTGCCAACATCAAACGTGACAATTCGCCACCGGAAGCAATCTTAACGAGCGGTTTGTAATCTTCGCCCGGATTAGTCGAAATGTAAAATTCAACATGCTCATTTCCCTCGCGGCTAAACTTTCCTTTGGTAAATTGAACTCGAAAATTCGCCTTTTCCATATAGAGATCTTTTAATTCTTGCTGAATCTCTGCTTCTAATTGCTGGGCTAATTCGTGCCGTCCCTGACTCAGACGACCTGCTAGAGAGACCAAATCTTTCTCTAGCTTTCTCAGCTCTTGATCCAAATCATTTGATGAGAGATTCTTTCCAGTCAAAAGCGCATATTCTTTAGAAATTTGCTCTAAATAAGCTAACACATCATCCACATGCCCACCGTATTTACGAGTAATGCTATAAATTAGATCTAGACGCCTTTCAACTTCTAAGAGACGATCACCATCAAAATCCATGTTATCTAGAATGTCTTCCAAACGCTTTGTTGCGTCTTCCAGTACATAGTAAGACTCAGAAAGATTAGCCGCAATTTCTTTGTAAGTAACATCGTACTCTTCGATAGCTTCCATATCATTCATGGCAGCTCGAATATTAGATAAACTCGAAAACTCCTCATTATCCAGCATAGCGTAGGCATTTGTCAAAGTGTCTGCAATCTGCTTATGGTTGAGTAATTTATCGCGTTCTTGGTTTAATGCCAAATCTTCGCCAGCTCTTAAATTGGCCGCCTCAATCTCTGCAATCTGATATTCCAGCATATCAATTCGCGCCTTATTTTCTTCTTGATTCTTCTGAATCGTTATAACTTGCTTACGCAACTGACGATACTGATCAAAAGTTTGCTGATAATCCGCTTTGAGTTTAAAAAATACTTCATCTCCAAACTCGTCCAACATAGCAATATGTAACTGGGAACGCATCAACTCTTCTTGGTCGTGCTGACCATGAATATCCACCAAATGCTGTCCAACCGATCGCAAAACGGATAAATTGACCATTTGACCATTAATACGACTGATACTGCGACCGTTTTGGAAAATTTCTCGCCGAATAATCAACTCATCTGTCATATCAAGCCCTTGCTGCTCAAAGATTTCAACCAAAGCTTTACTCTGTTCAATCGCAAACAGTCCTTCAATCTCAGCTTTCGGAGCGCCATGACGAATCACATCTGTTGTTGCTCGGCTTCCCAACATCATATTCATAGCATCAATGATAATAGACTTCCCAGCACCCGTTTCACCTGTCAAAACAGTCATGCCTTGCTCAAAATTGAGAGAAACCTCTTCAATAATTGCAAAATTTTTAATGGAAATTTCAAGTAACATAGGCTACCTACCAATTTTTTATCTCTTCCAATACCTTATGAGCCATTTCTTCATTACGGAAAATAAGGAGGATTGTGTCATCATCCGCTAAAATACTAAAAATGTCATCAGAAAAATCTTCTACGATTTGTCGCTTCACAAAAGCTGTGCTTCCAGGGACAAGGCGAAGGTTGATCATATTTCTTAACAACTCAAAGTCTAAAATATTGTTATCCGCTAATTTTAAGCTTGTACTAGCTGATTTTGGTAATTCATAGATATAGGTGTTATTCTTCTGCGGAATTTTGACAATTCCCAGCTCTTTAATGTCTCGTGAAATGGTTGCCTGTGTTGCTGTGATTCCTGATTGTTTCAGATATTCTACAATGGCTTCTTGTGTTCCAACTTCATAATCCGACACAAAATGTCTAATTTTTTCTAATCTTTCTTTTTTATTCATCCTTAAATTCCTTATGTGCTGTTTCCACGACAGTTGTAATCATCGTCTTTACTAGGTTTTCGGGGTGAAACCTTTTTTCTAAATAGGCCAGAAATTCCACGTTCCCATGTCCACCTTGAATAGGGGAGAAATCCAGACCTTTAACAGAGAATCCGGCTTCAACCATAAAGTCCGTTACTTTTTCTAAAACTGCTTGATGCACTTTTTTATCTTTTACAATTCCATTCTTGCCAATTTGCTCTCTACCAGCCTCAAACTGCGGTTTAATGAGTGCCACAACTTCCCCATTTTTAGCCAAAATCTTATGCAAAGCTGGTAGAATGAGACGAAGCGAGATAAAACTGACATCAACGGAGGCAAAACTAGGTATCTTCTCAAAATCAGCTGCTTCAGCATAACGAAAATTAAATTGCTCCATGCTGACCACTCGCTCATCTTGACGGAGTTTCCATGCCAGCTGATTCGTGCCGACATCTACTGCGTAGACTTGCTGCGCACCATTTTGCAGCATAACATCCGTAAAGCCACCTGTCGAGGCTCCAATGTCCAGCGTGACCTGCTCCTCAACTGAAATGTCAAACACCTGCAAAGCCTTTTCTAATTTTAAACCACCACGACTGACATATTTGAGCTTTTCTCCCTTGAGTTTCAACTCCATACTTTCATCAATTTTTTCACCAGGTTTATCAAAACGTTGACCATTGGCAACGGCAACAACTAAACCTGCCATGACCCCTCGTTTAGCTTGTTCTCTCGTTTCAAACAAACCTTGCTTATAAGCTAGAACATCTACTCTTTCCTTCGTCATTAAGCCTCAAACTTTCTATTATTTTTCTGATAGCAGACCCTGAAAAATCTATGTCCATTTCTACCTCTGCTAATAAAATCTCAGCTGCGCTCAACTGTTCTTCAAAGAAATGCTTAGCACCATCCAAGCCCAAGATAGCTGGATAAGTAGCCTTCCCTGCTGCTACATCTTTCTGTGGTGTCTTCCCCAAGTCCTCAAAGCTCGCTGTCTCATCTAGAATATCATCTCGCACCTGAAAAGCTAGTCCAAGTAATTGACCCGTTTTTCTTAATTTTTCTTGCTGCGGTTCTGCTAGTTCAGCAATCAAACCAGCTGCAATAAAAGGATAGGTCAGGAGCTTACCAGTTTTGTTAGCATGAATAACCTGTAACTCTTCCAAACTAACGCTACGACCTTCTCCTTGCATATCAAGAACTTGACCTCCAACCATGCCAAAGGTTCCAGCAGCTTGAGATAATTCTGCAATTAAGTTTGCCTTAATCTGACTAGGTAATGCCGCTTCTGCTACTAAGGCATAAGAATCCAAAAAGAGCGAATCCCCTGCTAAAATAGCCATATCCTCTCCAAATTTTTTGTGGCTGGTTAAACGACCACGACGATAATCATCATCATCCATAGCTGGCAAATCGTCATGAATCAAACTTCCAGTATGAATCATTTCAAGCGCTGCGGCCACCTGAAAATGGGCCTCTGTCAATTCCAAATCCATAGCTTCTAACAATTCCAAAAGCAGCAGAGGGCGAATCCGCTTGCCGCCTGCATTGATCGAGTAAAGAATCGCTTCAATCAAATCAGTCGATACCATCTTTTGAACATAAAAATTCTCAATAGTCCGTCCAATTCTAACCAATTTTTCGTCTTGTTTCATTCCACTTCCGTTTCTGTGCCGTCAGCCTGCATAACCTTGACCAGTGTTTTTTCTGCCTTATCTAAGGTTGCTTGAAGTTCTTTTGAAAGTTGCATTCCTTTTTGAAACTCAGAAATCGCTTCTTCCAAAGGGACATCTCCGTTTTCTAACTTTTGCACAATGACTTCTAAATCAGCTAAATTTTCTTCAAATTTCTTTTCTTTTGACATTTTTTACCTCAACTTCCAGATGACCGTCATGCATAACCACACTGACCTTGTCACCCTTTTCTATATCTTTGGTACCTGACACCACCTTGTCGTCTTTTTGAACAATCGCATAGCCACGAGCCACAATTCGACTGGTATCCAACATAAGCAATGCATCAGATAAACGCTTGACTTCTGCTACCTTGTAATCATAAATCACCGCCATATTGCTACGTAAAAGGCGTTCCAACTGGACTGCACGTTCTTGATAAGTCTGAACCATCCTTAAAGGAGATAAAGCCTCCAAACGATGTTCTAAGAGCCTTGCTTGCTGCATCCCTTCACTATAATATTCACGAATTTGTTGCTTGAGTCGCAAATTTAATTGATCTAATTTTTGAAGATAGCTATCATATAATCGTTCCGGTTGACGAAAAATGACAGACTGGCTCAACTTAACCAATCGCTCACGATTATAGGTAAGACGATTAGACGTAGCAGTAGCCAAACGATTTTGTTGCTGCTGTATGTGTGCTAAGAGATCCAATTTTGTTACAGGTGTTGCTAGTTCTGCAGCGGCAGTTGGCGTTGCGGCGCGTCTATCTGCAACAAAATCTGCCAAAGTCGTATCTGTTTCATGCCCTACACTTGAAATGATTGGAATTTGAGATTCAAAAATGGCACGGACAACAATTTCTTCGTTAAATGACCAAAGATCTTCAATTGATCCACCACCTCGACCGATGATAAGGACATCTAAATCCCTTCGTGTATTAGCACGACGGATACTATCTGCCACCTGAGTAGCAGCTCCTTCTCCCTGTACTTTGGTTGGATAAAGAATAATCTCTACTCCTGGAAAACGACGGCTAACAGTTGTAATAATATCGCGAATCACTGCACCACTAGGACTAGTCACTACCCCAATTTTCTTAGGAAATTGGGGTAAGGTTTGTTTAAATCGAGTCTCAAACAAGCCTTCTTCCCCTAACCGTTTTTTAAGCTGCTCAAACTGAATTGCCAAAGCCCCTACACCATCTGGCTCCGCTTTTTCAATGATAATAGAGTAGGAGCCACTTGGCTCATAAAGCTGAATCCGGCCGACAACATTGATTTTCATGCCTTCTTCCAAGTCAAAACCTAGCTTTTTGTAAACTCCGCCCCAGATTGTTGCCTGAATGACAGCCTTTTCGTCTTTGAGAGAGAAATACTGATGATTCGGACGTTTGCGAAAATTGGAAACTTCTCCTGTCAAATAAACCCGCTCTAAATAAGGATCTTTATCAAACTTTAACTTTAAATATTTAGTCAAGGTCGATACAGATAAATACTCAGCCATTTCTCTCCTTTCTTCTCCTATAGTTCTTCTTCATTTGTAATGTTTATTATACCAAACTATCTATAAAAAATCATTGACAGAATTCATAAACACTAACACCATTTCTTCATCCACTTAGGAATCTCTTTACTAATTTCTGTTGGTAAGACCACATAAGATTTTTTGCTCAACTCCTCTGCAATCGCCGAATGAAGATAGACAGCGGCAGTTACACGATCTAGTAGAGAGCTCGTTTTAAATTGTCCTGTAAAGCCCGCAATCATACCTGCAAGCGTGTCCCCCATACCGCCTGTTGCTTGATACGGACCTCCAATGGACAGTTGAAAACAGTTCCGATTTCCACTTTGAAAAATAGTCGTTCCATGCTTTTTTTGAACAACGATAGTTTTAACAGGAAAAGCATTAACTGCTTCTTGACTTTTTTCGAGTGTCTGCTCTGTTAGCTTTAATCCACTCAACCGTTCCCATTCTTTTTGATGTGGTGTAAAAATCGTCTGTGCCTTTGGAAATGGCAAAACTTCTTTGCTAAAAAAAGAAATGGCTCCACCATCCATGATAAAAACTTGACGTTCACTAGCAAGATTTATTACCAACTGTAAAGTAGCTTTTTCAAGAGGATTTTCAGCCAAACCCGGACCAATCAATAGCACATCTGCCTTTTGGATCTGTTCTTTCAATAATTTCTCGTCCCGAATATCAAAAGCCATTGCTTCAGGTAATTGTGCATGTAACGATGGGATATTTCCCTCATCTGTTGCCACTGTGACTAAGCCAGCTCCACTATAGATCGCAGCCATTGCTGCCATTATTATTGCGCCACCAAACGGATAAGTACCGCCAATCAATAACAGACGACCATACTCTCCCTTGTGACCATTCAGCGCACGTGGTTGAATAACCTTTTTCAATAATGTATAGTCTACCACTTTCATGTTTGCTCCCTTCACTTATGCCAATAGAGAAGTGACACCCTTGTTTATCTTTATTTTACCATAAACAAAATAGACATGTCTCCAAAATCGAAAACATGTCGCACTCTATTTCTTTAAACTCCGTTTGCAGGCTCTATATGTCTGTTCCATAAGCATAGTAATAGTCATGGGACCAACGCCCTTTGGCACAGGAGTAATGAGACTAGCGATTTCTGATACTTCATCAAATTTTACATCGCCAATCAATTTACCATTCTGATCGCGGTTCATCCCCACATCAATCACGACTGCACCTTCTTTAACAAAATCTTTCGTCACAAAGTGACCACGACCAATGGCAACAACCAAAATATCAGCTTTTTTTGTTATTTCTGACAAATGATGTGTCCGCGAATGAGTCAAAGTTACTGTGGCATTTTTAGCCAGCAAGAGCTGTGCCATCGGCTTACCCACAATATTACTTCGTCCAATGACCACCGCACGTTTGCCTTCTAAGTCAACACCATACTCATGAAACATTTCCATAATACCAGCAGGTGTTGAAGGGATCATAACAGGATGGCCACTCCAAAGTCGCCCCATATTCATCGGATGAAAGCCATCCACATCTTTATCGGGATCAATCGCTAGCAGCACCGCTTCTTCATCAATGTGTTTGGGAAGAGGCAACTGTACTAAAATGCCGTGCCAGTCTGGGTCTTGATTATATTGTTCAATTAAGGTAAGCAATTCCTCTTGTGTCGTCGTTTCTGGCAGACGCATTACTTCGCTCCGAAGCCCTACAGACAAAGCGGAGCGCTCTTTATTTCGTACATAAATCTGACTGGCTGGATTATTTCCCACTAAAATCACTACAAGTCCTGGAATCGATCCTGTTTCGTCTTTTAATTTTCTAACCTTTTCTGCTAACTGTATTTGCAATTTTTCTGCCAAAGCCTTGCCATCAATTATCTTTGTCATATCCATCTCATTTCTAATTTCTCCATTCTATTATAACATATAACAAAAAAATGACTGCTTTTTCTTATAAAACGTTATCAATCAAACGATCGTAGAATTCCTTCCTTCTTTCAGCTTTTAATATTTTACAAAAATTTACATAAAAAACAGAAAAAAATCAGCCAAAAAACTTAAAATTACCTTAAACCTTAAAACTATTTTAAGGTAACTGCTTTAACATAGAACACGGTACCGATTTAGTTTTAAAATATATAGAAGGGAAGAAAATTATGCAAATAGCCAAGCAGGCTTTGAATTACATCAGTAGAAAAAGAGTTAAAACTCTTCTTGTATTTCTGATACTTACTCTCATTTCAACTGCCTTAACTAGTAGCTTTTCTATTATGGGAACGACTAATAATATCGAAAAGAAAATCTATGACGCATCAAATACTGGCTTTACAATAACTAGCAAAACACTTGAACGACCACTTTCACTAAAAACAGCAGAAAAATTACTTGATAATAAAGAAATTTCAAAATTCAACTTCAAATACGATGCTTTAGCAAGTTTGACAGATAAAACTGTTGTTAAGAAAAAACAAGGTGTCACAAGAGACAATCAAAACCCTGTCCTCAACAATCTGGTTGCTGCATTAGGAACAAGTGATTCTACTCTAGAAACAACCTTTGCAAGTGGTGTTTTCAAACTTGAACAAGGAAAGCCAATTCGTAAAGGCGATAAATCCAAGATTCTCATCCATGAAAAATTAGCTAAAAAGAACCATTTAAAGGTTGGAGATAAACTAAAACTAAAGGGAGCTTCCTTAAAGGATGAGGATGCTAAACAACTCCATGAAGTAGAGTTTGAAATTGCTGGTATCTTCTCTGGAAAAAAAGAAGAGAAACAAACAGGTTTAAGCTCAGATGCGACAGAAAATACTGTCTATATGGACTATGAATCGAGCCAACACTTACAAGGCTACAAACCAGCTGATTATAAATTATCTGCAGCCGTTTATTTCGTATCAAATCCAAATCAAATTGATAAAGTCATCAATACAGTCAAAAAGTCAAAAATTGATTGGAAGCAAACTGATCTTGTTAAAAATTCTAAGGCTTTTGAAGCAGTTTCTTCTTCTGTTACCAGTTTCAAACAGATTATTAATGTTTTAACTTTCAGTATCATTATTGGAAGTATCATCGTTCTTTCCTTGATTCTCATGTTCTGGTTGAGAGAAAGGATTTATGAAATCGGAGTACTATTATCTCTTGGTATTTCAAAAGCGATGATTATCTCTCAATTCATACTAGAACTGGTTATCATATCAGTATTTAGTATGGCACTAGCTTCTATTAGTGGCTCTTATATTTCCACCATGGTATTCAAAGGGTTTATAAAAGGCGGTCAACAACAAGATAGCTCATCCGCTATTTTTGAAAATATCGTTCCGCACTTACATGCCTCTACTATTTTGATGACTTATGGAATACTGCTCTTCATTATTTTACTTGCAGTAGTAGGTTCATCTTCTATTATCCTACATAAAAAACCAAAAGATATTTTAACCGATATAAGTTAAGGAGACAAAACATGACAATTTTAAAAATGGATTCAGTTAGTTACCAATACAATAGCCTACAAGAAAATGTATTGAATCAGATCACAGCTTCATTTGAAGAAGGAAAATTTTATGCTATTATAGGGAAATCTGGTGCAGGAAAATCAACCTTGCTTTCCCTTCTTGCAGGACTTGATACTCCTACAAAAGGAAAAATCCTCTTCGAAGATCAAGACATCGCTCAAAAAGGCTATAACCATCACAGACGGAAACAAATCTCCCTGGTTTTCCAAAATTATAATTTAATCGATTACTTAACTCCGATGGAGAATGTTCGACTCGTAAATTCTCAAGCAAGTAAAGATAGCTTACTACAACTTGGACTCAACGAAAAAGAAATCCATCGTAACGTATTACGATTATCAGGTGGCCAGCAGCAACGGGTTGCTATTGCACGCGCTCTTGCATCTACAGCACCAATTATCTTAGCAGATGAACCAACTGGGAACTTAGATGAAGGTACTGCCATGGACATCATTGAAATCCTAATTAAATCAGCTAAACAAAAAAATAAATGTGTGATTGTGGTGACACACAGCAAAGAGTTAGCTAATAAAGCAGACGTCGTCTTAGAGTTAAGCAATAAGAACTTAGTCGAAGTCACTAAGAATTATAAATAAGACCTCCAAGGAGAAGAAATTATATGTTAACGATAAAGAACGCTCTTGCCTATGTATGGCGCAAAAAAATAAAAACACTGATTATCTTTTTAATCCTGTTAGCCATCTCTACTTTAACACTTGGCAGTATTGCTGTTAAAAATGCAACAGACGCTGCTTCAAAAGAAACTTTCAAAAATATCACTAGCAGTTTCTCAATGCAGATTAACCGCGAAGTAAACCAAGGTACACCTCGCGGAGCAGGAAATCTTAAAGGCGAAGATATCGAAGCTGTGGAAAAAGTTAAAGGTATCTCTGGCTACATCAAACGAATGAATGTTGTCGCTGACTTAATTGATCACCAATTGGTTGAATCTGGAGAAACCGACTTTGAAAGCGAAGATAGAAAACAAAAATTCGGCCGTGCCATTATGGCAACAGGTATCAACGATTCATCTAAAGATGATAAATTTACCGCAGAAACCTTCAAACTAGTTGAAGGTAGACATATCAACAAAAATGACAAAAATGTTGCTTTAATTCATAAAGATTTTGCAGAAAAGAACAAACTTAAAGTCGGCGATACGATTAATATAAAATCGAATACTTATGACTATGATAACGTTCGCAAAGCTAATAAAACGACTAAAGTGACAGTTATCGGAATTTTTGACGGGAAAAATAAAGGAGGCGTTTCTAGTCCTCAAGAATTGTATGAAAATACCTTTATCACAGACTTAGAAACGACTAAAACTTTACAAGGTTCAACAGATAAAAACGCTATTTATCAAGATGCTACTTTCTTTGTAAATGGTAGCCAAGATATTGATAAAGTGATGGCGAAAGTAAAAGAAATATCATCTATTGATTGGGAAGCCTACACCCTTGTTAAGAGCACAAGCAACTTCCCAGCACTTCAATCTTCTATTAACGGTATTTACGGCGTTACTGGAAACCTCTTAATCGGAACGCTAATCTTTGGAGCGATTGTTCTTACGCTAGTCTTGTTCTTATGGATCAATGGTCGTAGAAAAGAAATGGGAATCATGCTTTCAATGGGAATTAGCAAAACAAAGATTTTCTTCCAATTTATCACAGAAGTTCTCTTTGTAAGTATATTTAGCTTCATTGGTGCTTACTTTGCAGGTAGTGCTGTCAGCAAGGTGATGGGAAATAGCATTTTAAAACAAGTTACCAGTGGTATTGCTGAAAAACTAGCTCGAGAAGGTAAGAGCGCCAATCTTGGAGGCGGGGCTGAAGTGGATGGCTTTAACAAGACCCTCACTAGCCTCAATGTACATGTATCTCCTGATGATATGACAAAAGTGGTCATCTTTGGACTTGCCATTATCATCGTTTCCGTCCTCATTGCTTCAATCACGCTCCTTAGTAAGCAACCAAAAGACTTACTAATGGGAGATAACAGCAAATAAGATATCAATGAGTTCAGACAAAATCAGTCCGTCAGCTAAGTTGACGGACTAATTTATTTTATAGACAGCTGGACTGACTCTCAGATGAACCACTTTTGATTGGCTCCGTCAACCCGGTCGATAAAATGAACCGCTTTGGATTGGATCTGTCGACCCGGTCGAAAAGATAAATGACTTTTAGTTTACCACGTCGACCCGGCGGACGAGATGAACTACTTTTGGTTGGCTCCGTCAGCCCAGCGGACGAGATGAAACTGTTTTGATTGGCTCCGTCAGCCCGGCGGACAGGATGAAACTGTTTTGATTGGCTCCGTCAGCCCAGCGGACGAGGTGAGCTACTGTGGATTTGGCTCGCTTGAGCATTGTTGTTTGTTTTTTTGCTCCCAACCATACTGATTGTTTACTGACTTTTACAGTTCTTTTGATGTGCTTTCAACTTCTTCATAGCCCAATCATAATGACTTGATGTGCTACTAATAAAGTAGGAGCCGAGGGTACTCCCTCCAACCCATTTATAGATGCCCTTTGAAAACAACTCTTCATCCGTAAAATTTTCAGCTAAAACCAGCACGTTTTTCTGAGATTGGTGAAGCATTTTAGTTGCTTCTTCTAACGAAGTCTGTTGATGCTTCTGCCAGAATGCCACATTCAGCTCACCATAGTTTTTCCAATTATAAGCTAGTGGTAAAAATGACTTTTCTACACCATTTTGATTAGAATACACCCAATTGAGAAGTAATTGTTGCCACTCATAAAGATGAATGAGAACATCTCTAAGATTTTTATCTCTCTTCCAATGAGCTTCTTTCCGTTTCTCATCTTTTGAAAAATCAAATGGGGTATTCAACTCTTCTTCTGTTAATTGAGAAATCAATGACTGTAGCTTTGCATATTGCTGTGTCGCTGCACTAATCAACTCAGTCTTGCTAGTCGGCCTTACCATGTTAAATTCTCCTTCTGCTTTCTGAATGAACAGGAAACAACTTGACAATATTGCACTGACCCCAAAAGCTAGATTTTTGTGTCTGACTTTTGGGATACAGTTCACATCTGTCAAGTTTTTGATTTTCTTTCTATTTTTGTCTCATTTTTTCTTTGATTTCACATTGGCAGTCGCAATCGCCACAGCGTCCTTTTCCTTTGATGATATGGTGCATAGCTGCACCTGCTAAAACTAAAATGATGATAAATACAATAATCGTGGACATGATTTCTCCTATACTGTTTGATGTGTCAGATTATCTAAAGTGATAACTTCTATTTTTTCTTTACGTGGTTTTCTAAAGATGAAATAGAGACCAACTACTACAACGAATAGAGCAAAAATAGTTCCAGAAGATATTCCTTTTCCATATAGCAACGCTTGACCAAACTGATAAATCACAAGACTAACATTATAAGCCAGTAGCGTTTGGAAAGATAGAGCAATCCATGTCCACTTTGCATTGCCCATTTCGCGATGAATCGCACCAATCGCTGCAAAACAAGGGGCACAAAGCAAGTTAAAGACAAGAAATGAATAGGCGGAAAGTGCCGTATAATGCTGTTGGAGATTGTTCCATAGTTCTTTCGTAGTCTCTGTCGCATCAGTCACTTTATACAAAATTCCAAAAGTCGAAATCACCGTCTCTTTAGCTAATAAGCCGGTAATAGCTGCTACAGTTGCTCGCCAATTACCAAATCCAAGAGGAGTAAAGATCCAAGCTAATCCTTTTCCTAAGGTAGCTAGAATACTATTTTCTGTTTCGACCGCCTGTAAGCTAAAGTTATAGGAACTAGCAAACCAGATGAATATATTAGTCACAAAGATAATCGTTCCAGCCCGTTTGATGAAACTCAAAGCCTTCTGTCCCGCATAGCGCAAAACAGTTTTGACTTGTGGCAAGTGATAACTCGGTAGCTCCATGATAAAAGGTGCCACAGCGCCACCGAGAATTGCCGTCTTTTTCAAAGCAATTCCTGATAAGACAATGGCTCCCATTCCGATAAAATAAGCGCTTGGTGCAATCCAAGGATTATTAGGGAAGAACGCTCCAGCAATCAAAGAAATAATTGGTAATTTAGCGGAGCAAGGCATAAATGTTGTTGTCATAATCGTAATCCTACGGTCACGTTCATTTTCAATAGTTCTACTCGCCATAACGCCAGGAACACCACATCCCGTAGAAATCAGCATAGGAATAAAAGATTTCCCAGAGAAGCCAAAGCGTCTAAACAGCCGATCCATAACAAAGGCAATCCGGCTCATATAACCAATGTCTTCCAAAATTCCCAAGCAAACAAATAAGACGAAAATCTGCGGAACAAAGCCCAAGACAGCCCCACAACCTGCAACAATCCCATCAACAATCAAAGATTGAAGCCAATCAGATACTGCTAAGTGTTCCAGCAGTGATTTGATACCGTTCGGAATCCATTCTCCAAAGAGGATGTCGTTTGTCCAATCCGTTCCCATCGTTCCAATCGTTTGAATAGAGAGGAAATACACCAACCACATAACAAGCGCAAAGATTGGTAAAGCTAAATAACGATTGGTCACAATACGGTCAATCTTGTCTGACAAACTTAATTTAGTAACATCGGCTTGCAGCGCCATTTTGACTGCTGACTCAATAAACTCATAGCGCGCATTAACAACAATGGTCTCTGCGTCTTCAGTGTAGATTTCCTCCGTAATCCTAATCGCATCTTCAATCTCCGCTTTTTGAAAATCAGACAATGCCAGTTGTTCGGATAATTCTTTATCGCGTTCAAAAAGCTTAATGGCATAAAAACGAGCCTGTTTTTGAGGCACTGCATTTCCTAAAATGCGGATAATTTCTGACAAAGCCGCTTCAAAATGACTGTCGTAAACAGGATAGAGCGTTTCATCCGTGCGCTCCATTTCTCGTAAGACCTGCTGCATGACTTGGTCAATCCCAGTCTTTTTCAAAGCACTGGTCGCAACGACTGGCACACCTAGCTGATAGCTTAATTTAGTCGTATCGATCCATTTCCCTTGTTTTTCAACGACATCGCTCATATTTAAAGCCAGCACAACCGGAATCCCCGTCTCAATCAATTGCAAGCTCAAGTATAGATTTCGTTCCAAATTGGTTGCGTCAACTACATCCAAAATCCCGTCTGCATTACCGCTTAAAAGATAATTTCTACTAATCACTTCTTCAGAAGTATAAGGCGACAATGAGTAAATTCCCGGTAGATCTTGAATAATAATATCTTTATTTTTACGAAACAGACCACTTTTCTTTTCAACCGTTACTCCAGGCCAATTTCCTACATGCTGGCTACTACCAGTTAATAGGTTAAACAAACTAGTCTTTCCACTATTCGGATTTCCTGCAAGCGCTAATTCTTTCATTGTTTTGCTTCCTTTTCACCTTTCACCACACTAATCAAGCTAGCCTCCGACTTTCTTAAGGTCAAGTCATAGCCCCTAAGCTTAATCTCAAGTGGATCACCCAACGGTGCAACTTTTTGCAATTGAACGTTTGTGTTTTTGGTCAACCCCATGTCCATCAACCGTCGTTTTAAAGCACCATCTGCATGAATTGCTTCGATGTATGCCGAATCTCCAATAGCCAACTCAGATAAAGGAAGAGAAGATTTGCTACTGCCCTTTGGCACAACATCCAGCTTTTTCAAAATAGAATTATCCAAGGCAATCCTCGCAGCTCGAACTAAGAGAATAGCTGTGTCGTTTGTTTTTGAAATGACTTGAATAAAACTGCCTATCTTAATCCCTAGATCAGCTAAATGACGGACACTCGCTTCCTCTAGATCGATTCCGACAATTTCATATTCTGTTACTAATTTTATTTGAGATAAATCCATACTCTCTCCTTTTCATTTTGTCAAGAAATATGCTTACTACCATCATTAGTATACCACTTTTTTCTAAGAATTTCTGACAATTCTAAGATAGATAAGCAAAAATTATTGCAAAATAAATATCCCCTAAGCAGATGCCTAGAGGACATATTTATTAGAGACTAACAAATTTAATATAACAATTCATAGATTTCCATTGCAATCAAATCAATGCTATCAAAAGTATAGATTTCACGCGCTGCAACATCGCGAAGAGTGAATACTGAGCCATTTTCTTCGTCATAGCTATAAGTTACTTCTGCTACAACAACCCCGTCACGTTCAAAATTACGTTTCAAATTGCCGCCATCTTTTGTCATAGCATCTAAACGATTGATAATTCTTACTAAATGTGATTCCATTTTCCTTCTCCTATTCATTTATACGTTACTATTTTACCACAAATGAAAGATGAAATACCAGCAAAAGACCCATTTTTGGTAAATTTAACACAAAATGAAATGCTCAAATATAAAATTCTATCTTTTAACACTTTATTCTTGCAATGTTTTAGAATACTGCTATAATGAAAATAAGAAGTTTGACTATTATTGACCAATTGATTTCCGTCAAGCAAATTTTAAAAGAAAGAGGTAGCACATGCTTTGTCAAAATTGTAAAATAAACGAATCAACTATTCACCTTTACACAAATGTGAATGGAAAACAACACCAAGTTGACCTCTGTCAAAATTGTTATCAAATCATGAAAACAGACCCAAATAATGCCTTATTTCATGGCATGACCAATATGAACAATCAAAATAATTTAGACCCTTTTGATGATTTCTTTAGCAATCTAGGGAATTTTCAAAATCATCAAGAACCGCAGACCCCTCCTACTCAATCAGGTGGCGGATACGGCAACGGAGGCTATGGTTCCAATCAAGGTGGCAGCACGCGCCAACAAGTACCACAACAACCCAAAGGCCTCCTAGAAGAATTTGGTATCAATGTAACTGAATTTGCTCGGCGGGGCGAGATTGACCCTGTAATTGGTCGTGACGAAGAAATTGTGCGCGTCATTGAAATCCTCAATCGTAGAACGAAGAACAATCCTGTCCTCATCGGAGAGCCCGGTGTCGGTAAAACAGCAGTTGTCGAAGGCTTGGCTCAGAAAATTATAGACGGTGATGTGCCACATAAACTCCAAGGCAAAGAAGTCATTCGTTTAGATGTCGTTAGTTTGGTTCAAGGGACTGGGATCCGTGGTCAATTTGAAGAACGAATGCAAAAACTCATGAACGAAATTCGCTCTCGTCAGGATGTTATATTATTCATTGATGAAATTCACGAAATTGTTGGAGCTGGTTCTGCTGGCGATGGAAATATGGATGCTGGAAACATCCTAAAACCAGCACTTGCTCGCGGTGAACTCCAATTAGTCGGTGCCACAACTCTCAATGAATACCGGATTATCGAAAAAGATGCTGCACTGGAACGCCGTATGCAGCCTGTAAAAGTTGATGAACCAACAGTTGAAGAAACGATCACTATCCTCAAAGGTATTCAAAAGAAATACGAAGACTATCACCACGTCAAATACACAGACGATGCCATTGAAGCAGCAGCTGTCTTGTCCAATCGTTATATCCAAGATCGCTTCTTGCCTGATAAGGCCATTGACTTGCTAGACGAAGCAGGCTCTAAGATGAATCTGACACTTAACTTTGTCGATCCAAAAATCATTGATCAACGATTGGTAGAAGCTGAAAACCTCAAGGCACAAGCTACTCGTGATGAAGATTTTGAAAAAGCTGCTTATTTCCGTGACCAAATTGCCAAATACAAAGAAATGCAGCAAAATAAAATGGCTGATCAAGATACGCCTCTTATCAGTGAAAAAACCATTGAACATATCATTGAGCAAAAGACAAATATTCCAGTTGGCGACTTGAAAGAAAAGGAACAATCACAATTGATTAGTCTGGCTGATGATTTGAAAGCTCATGTCATTGGTCAAGATGATGCTGTTGATAAAATTGCGAAGGCCATTCGCCGTAATCGAGTTGGACTAGGTACACCAGACCGACCAATTGGTTCTTTCCTTTTTGTTGGGCCAACCGGTGTCGGCAAAACAGAACTTTCTAAACAACTAGCGATTGAGCTCTTTGGTTCAGCTGACAGCATGATTCGTTTTGATATGAGTGAGTATATGGAAAAACATAGCGTAGCAAAACTCGTCGGAGCGCCTCCAGGTTACGTTGGCTACGAAGAAGCTGGACAATTAACAGAACGTGTACGTCGTAATCCTTATTCTCTCATTTTACTTGATGAAATAGAAAAAGCTCACCCAGATGTCATGCATATGTTCTTACAAGTACTGGATGACGGACGTCTGACAGATGGACAAGGTCGGACAGTCAGTTTCAAAGATACGATTATCATTATGACTTCCAACGCCGGTACTGGAAAAGTCGAAGCAAACGTTGGATTTGGTGCAGCGCGTGAAGGACGAACTAATTCTGTTATCGGTGAATTAGGAAACTTCTTCAGTCCAGAATTTATGAACCGTTTCGATGGTATTATTGAGTTCAAATCTCTTAGCAAGGAAAATCTCCTACAAATCGTAGATTTGATGCTTGAAGATGTGAATAAACGCTTAGCTGTAAATGGTATTCACCTAGACGTAACAGACAAAGTCAAGGAAAAATTAGTTAATCTTGGTTATGATCCAAAAATGGGAGCTCGTCCACTTCGTCGGACAATCCAAGATCACATCGAGGATGCTATCACCGACTACTATCTTGAACATCCAAGCGAAAAAGAGCTCAAAGCTGTCATGACGAGCAATAGCAAGATTGTTATCAAGTCGTCCAAAAAGTCTGAAAACGAGACCGAAAAAGAAATTAAAACAACAGCAGACGACACTGCTAACTGACTACGAAAATCACTCCTTAGAAGTTTCTCTAGGGAGTAATTTTTCGTTACTGAACTCTATATCTCAAAATTGTCTTCAACTTCTGGAGAGCTGTTCGATTTTTATTGTTCAAATAAATTTCACGATGATATGCTGTGCAGCGTTTTAACCCATTTTCTTGACAGAAAGCATCCATTTTCGCGAAGATTTGTGGTTCATCGTCAAATGGTCCTACATGAAGCATGGAAACGCTGCTTCCTTCGCTTATTCGTTCAAAGCGAATCTCATTATAAAACGGATTTGGTTTTTTCACTTTTACTTTTTCGAGAGCTGTTTCAACCATTTCATTTGTAATAAACTCTGGCTGAGCAATCATAATCGTATAAACCAAGTCATCTTTTACTAAAACTTCTGCTTCTTTTTGCCACCAAATCCCTTCCAGCGGATAGACTGTAAAATCTGTCACTTCTAGCTCTGGATTGGATTTTTTATAATCCATTTTAACTGCATAAGCAAGAGAGTGCAGAGCCAAAACCCGCTCAGAGAAATCAGGGCTATTTGGATTGCCTGCTCCGTCAATCATAATGAAAGCTTGCTCCGGAACCGTTACTAGCGTCGGACTTGCCTTTACACCATATATAGCTTTTTCAGCCCTTCTCCATTCATATTTCATTTGTTCACCCCTTCCGTTTTTCTATCATCAGCATAACAAAGTAAACTTGTCAGTTTCTGTCAACTTTTATATTTTTGGGAAATTTCGTTTAATTTTTTTGCTAATTTCTGTCGCACTTCAGGTGGACCTAACACTTCCACTCCGTCCAAAAAGGATGAAAGATAAGCATAAAGACTGTCATGATTCGGAAATTCTGCTTCTACAAGTAAATTTCCTACCACATCTGTCGAAATCAAACCAGAAAATTCTTCATAGACACGAAAAGCTTGATGTTTTTCAAATTTCAATTGTAGCCGAATTGTTTCTTTTTGGCTTTCTTTACTTTGAAAGTCAGCTTGTCTTAACTCTCGGTCAAATATTTCAGTTGATAGCTGGCAGTGATTGACTCGACTTAGTTTGAATAACCGAAAATCCTGTTTTCTCCGACAAAATCCATATAAATACCAATCTTGACTTTTAAAGATCAATTGCATAGGTTCAACCCATCTGCTTGTCCCTTCACCCTGTTGATTCAAGTAGTCAAACTGAAGAAGCCACCTCTGAAAGATTCCTCTCTTAATCTGCTCAAACATTTCTTGATGGTATTTTTGCCCACGCCAATCTGTAAAATCAATTTGTAGCCAGTTATCCATTTTAATTTGAAACAAAGCCTGCAGCTTTTCTAATACTTGATGTTCTTCTCGTAAAGTTTGTAAGCCTTGTACAGATAAAAGCAATTCTTCTTGCTCCTGAGCCGATAGTAAACTTTTATCCAGTACAAATGAATCCAGTAAAAATACCACCGCCTTTCCCCGGATTACAATAAATAGGGATACCTACACTGCTTAACCGATCCACATCACGATAAATAGTACGAATCGACACCTCAAACTTCTCAGCCAATGCTGGTGCTGTAGCATGTCCATTTCCCAGTAGATAATAAATGATACCTAGTAATCTTCCTTGAGTCATGTTCTCACCTCTCTATAATTATACCACTATAACTTGCCAAATCTTGTCTCGTTTTAATACCAAGTGATTGAACAAAAAGAAATCTTATTAAACCCTTGACAGTAATCACTTCATCCTTTATGATAATAGTAAACTAGTCACAAAAGAGGAACAAATATGACAGTCGCAACTTTTGGAGAAAAGAAAGAAAGCGTTCAATATGTAAATCGCTATGGTGTTTACGCAGTTATTCCAGATGCTAAAAAAGAAAAAATCATCTTAGTGCAAGCACCAAATGGAGCTTGGTTTTTACCAGGTGGTGAAATCGAAGAAGGTGAAAACCATCGAACCGCACTTGAACGCGAATTGATTGAAGAACTTGGCTTCACAGCTGAAATCGAGCAATATTACGGACAAGCAGACGAATACTTCTACTCTCGCCATCGTGATACCCACTTTTACAATCCTGCCTACATTTACGAAGTAAGCCATTATGAGCAATCACAAGCACCTTTAGAGGATTTTAATCAGCTTGCTTGGTTTCCAATCGAAGAAGCTATTTCCAAACTAAAACGCGGAAGCCATAAATGGGGAATTGAAATGTGGAAAAAGAGTCATAAAGTCTGAGAAATTGTTCACATTTCTTATGGAAAAGTGCTATAATAGGGTTAGCATATAGGAGGAAATCATTATGAAGCTTATCAATACAACCAATAGCCACGCGAATCTTGTCCAAAGCCAGTTAGAAAGCACAGATGCCACTTTAGTTGAAACTTTTTCTGCTGGAAATACAGATGTTGTTTTTACGCAGGCTCCACTTCATTATGAAATCCTGATTTCAAATAAACACCGCGCTATTCGCGAACAAGAAGTTGAAAAAATTCGGGAATTTTTCCTAAAACGAAAAATTGATACAAAATTGATTGATGCATCTCGAATTAAAACACTCTACTCTACTAACTTGATTGAAATTTCTATTCCAACAAAATAAGCCCACGAGGGCTTATTTTTTATCTTGCATTTCGCGCTTAAGAAATCACCCCAAAAGTTAGATAGAAAAATCTAACTTTTAAGACGATTTTTATTTCTCCAAACCGCTTTTCTCTAACTATGACTTAAATCTTTTACTTCCATAACGTGCTACGAGATAAATAATTAAAGCAGAGTATATACAAATAAACATGACTAGAAACACAGAAAAAGAAACAATAGATACTCACGTTGCTAGTTGATAAAAAATTCTAAATGGTAGGCTAAAAGAACCTGTTCAATCTCCAATTGCCATTCTGCTAAAGACCTAACAATCGGGTGCTCAATGTCAAACATTGCATTTAGAACAAAGATTCAAGTTTCAATAGTTCCTCGGATGGCTAAAATTGCTGGATTGTTATGCTCATCGGCGCTCTCCATATTTTTACAAAGCGGCGTCCAAAGATGAATCCCCTTTGCCTCCAAGCGTTCTTTCAACTCTTTACTTAGGTATCCCAAATCTCCTAAAACGCGAGAATAAGGGACACGGTCTCCAGCAATTCTTCTGCTACCTGAATATCATGGACTGAGGCAAGGGTAACCAGATAATCCAAAATATAGCCCGACTCTGTCACCGCCAAATGCACTTTCAAACCGTAAGACCACATCTTTTTGGAAGCACAGTAGCCAATGTTGACCACCTCATTCAAAACCTTGATCCGATGATTTCTGACAGGCTAGCAAAGGAGGAGGACTGGAAAACTATCGATGATGACCAATTCATCAAAATCCAGTTGATTGAAATAGGGGCGAATCAACCGAAGCAGGGGCGTCAGATAACGAGCACGGAGATAAAAGCGGCTTCTCTCCAGTCCGGTGAATCCGAAGAAATTG
>NZ_KV815673.1:0-427 GCF_001814295.1 Streptococcus sp. HMSC067A03
TTCCACACTTTTATGAAACACCTTGGTTTGATGAGAGTTAAAATTATTTGATTTAACTGACTAGCGACATCTGTCAGTTGAATCAAATGATTCATGACGAAACCGACGAGTCATGAGGTCGGTCAGCTTGAAAAGCTGAAACAAATTTTAACTATTCTTACGCCTGCAGAGCACTGGGCTTGTCAAGTGCTCTGCATATAAAAAAGATTGATAGGACAAGGATTTGAAGTAAATTATCAAATTTCAAATCCTTGATTTATCAAGAGAATAATTAATAGAATAATTAAAAAGGAGAAATTCTTATTATGGCTAAAAAAGAAGCTAATCTTACAGCAATTATGCTTGTTCAACAACTTGAAGAAGAATACTGGTTATCTAATGACTACAAATCAATAATTCAAAAAGCAAAGGATGGCAACTGTCGCCC
>NZ_KV815674.1:0-500 GCF_001814295.1 Streptococcus sp. HMSC067A03
AAGATTGTAGAACGTGCTGAATATTGGTGCTCCGTGATGGATGAACGACTAGCTGAAATCAATGAAGCAGGTAAGGAAAAATATCTTGAAATGGATAACATGCTAGATATTGGCCTATTCTTTGATGAGTTGGGGAATCTTAACGCTTCTCTTGAATCATTAGATAAGATTGATAAAAAGCTCAAAATCACTTCACGGTGGACTACTGCTATTAACCGTTTATCAGCCACTGGTGGAGCTGCTGGTATTCATATAATTGCTATATCACAGTTTGCGACAAAAGAAGGTTTTTTGCCTTCGTTAGCTCGTGTCAATTGTTCAGATGCTGTAACCATGCTTGGGGGTGCAGCAGATTCAGCAGATGAACGTAAGTATCTTATGAGTGGATTTGCCGACATGCCTAAACGTAGCTATGGAAAAGGTCAGGGAATCGCTCGTATTATTGGCTCTGGTAAAAAGTGGGAAGTTCCACACTTTTATGAAACACCTTGGTTTGATGA
>NZ_KV815675.1:0-361 GCF_001814295.1 Streptococcus sp. HMSC067A03
ACCGTTCCCTTCAGCCAGACTTGGGTAATCCTCCACAATATAACAAAATGGACCTTGTAGGACTTGAACCTACGACCACTCGGTTATGAGCCGAGAGCTCTAACCAGCTGAGCTAAAGGTCCAACAAGATCAATTATAGCGGCGAAGGGGATCGAACCCCCGACCTCCCGGGTATGAACCGGACGCTCTAGCCAGCTGAGCTACACCGCCATAGCATCGGGAAGACAGGATTCGAACCTGCGACACCTTGGTCCCAAACCAAGTACTCTACCAAGCTGAGCTACTTCCCGTATAGGTAGAAAAACCGAAGCCCTCAGACTTCTTCCACATGCACCCTAGAGGAGTCGAACCTCTAACCGCC
>NZ_KV815676.1:0-2528 GCF_001814295.1 Streptococcus sp. HMSC067A03
TATCTTCCGTCATGGATCTCTACAATCGTGAGATTGTAGCTTACACCATTTCAGATTGTCAAAATACTAACTTTGTACTGGATACGCTCAATCAATTGGAATTGCCTAAGGGAGCACTTTTACACAGAGATCAGAGCTCTGTTTACACCTCGAAAGCTTATTACCAAGCTTGCACAGAAAAAGGCATCACCCGCTATATGTCCCGTAAGGGAACACCAGCAGATCATGCCTGTATCGAATAGTTTCATTCTGTTCTCAAGTCTGAAACCTTCTATCTCCATAACTGGAGAAACTTAACCAAAGATAGTATAACAGATATTGGCGAAAAATACATCACATTTTATAATGAAAGTAGAATTCAACAGAGATTAAACGACCAATCTCCCACAGAGTACAGAAGAGCGACTGCCTAATAGTGTTTTTCTACTGTCCCATTTTCGAGGTGCAGTGCCAAATCTAGGCTTGCTTTATCTATTTATAAAACATTTGTATAAGATTGGTACTTTTCCTTTACTTTAGGCGAAATATCATCATCCGTAATCACAGCATCTAAATCATCCAATCGATAGAAACAATAGAAAGAATAACTATCAAATTTGCTATTATCCGCCACAATGTACTTTTCAATTGCATTGTTCAAAATAATGGCATTCCCATTTCCTTCTTCTTCGTTGGCCGTCGTAACATTGTGACCATCAATCCCATTCACACCAATAAAGGCCTTCGAAACCTTGATTTCTTTTAACAATTTATTGGCAAATTGCCCAACAAATGTTTGCGTCTTGACACGATAACGACCTCCAATCAGAATAATATCACAATTAGGGTTGTCTTTTAATTTTTCAAAAATAGGAAGAGAATTTGTCACAATACTGACACTTTTATCAGCTAAATAATCTCCGATAAAATCCGTTGTCGTTCCTGAACCGATAAAAACCGTATCACCTGAAGAAATCAAATTTGCACATTTTTGAGCAATTGTTCGTTTTTCTTCAATATTTAACATCGTTTTTTCTGTATGGGAAGCTTCATTCAAGCCGTTTTTTACTTTTTTATGAGCTCCTCCATGAACCCGTGTCAGCAGGCCTTGTTTTTCTAGATCAATCAGATCACGACGTATCGTCATGTCCGTCACATCCAGCAGTTCTTTTAATTTCTTGACAGAAACAACTCCTTGCTGATCCAATTCTTGGAGAATAACTCTATGTCGTCCTTCTTTCATTTTGTCTCCTTTCTAACTTATATTATAATTAGATTCCTCAAATATATTATACAACAATTTATTCATTTTGAAAAATTAAAAACAAGATTTTTTTCATTTTTGTCAGTTATTGTTTGACTTTGTTTTATTTGTGCTTTATAATGAAATCATATAAAATAAAAGGAGTCTGGGAATGACAACAAAACAAGAAAAATTAAACCGTTTATGTGATAAAAATGGAATTATTGGTGCTTTAGCCATTGACCAACGTGGTGCACTTCGTCGCATGCTGGGAGAAGATACGCCTGTTGCTGAATTAGAAAATTTTAAAGTTTTAGTTTCCAAATATTTAACTCCCTATGCATCCTCTATCCTACTGGATCCTGAACTCGGCTGGAAAGCGGCTGGGACTCGTGACAAAAATGCAGGACTATTAGTAGCTTATGAAAAAACCGGCTATGATAAAACCGTACTCGGTCGCTTCCCTGACCTTGTTGAAAATGTATCAGTGCAGCGTTTAAAAGCAAATGGTGCTGATGCTGTGAAAGTCTTACTCTATGTAGACATTGACGAAGGTAAAGAAGTTAATGACATTAAAGAAGCTTTTATTGAACGGATCGCTTCTGAATGCAAAGCCGAAGAAATGCCATTTTTCTTGGAGCTAGTTTCTTATGATGCCCATATAACAGATGAAAAAGAATACGCAACATTAAAACCACGTAAGGTGATTGACGCAATGAAAGTCTATTCACAAGAACGATTTGGAGTAGATATTCTGAAAGTTGAAGTTCCCGTTAATATGAAATACGTTGAAAGTTTCGCTGAAGGAGAAATTTTGTATAGCAGAGAAGAAGCTGCTGCTTTCTATAAAGAGCAGAGCGAAGCAACACATTTGCCGTTTATATTCTTATCCGCCGGTGTATCAGCTCAACTTTTCCAAGAAACACTTCGATTTGCTAAAGATTCCGGCTCGACATTCAACGGTGTCCTTTGTGGACGTGCTACTTGGGCCGGCGCTACAAAAGCTTATCAAGAAGGTGGAGAAGCAACTACTATAAAATGGCTTGAAACTGTTGGTAAACAAAACATTGTCGAATTAAATGCGGTTCTCCAAGAGACAGCTACACCTGTTGTATTTAAATAACTTTGTATCTCCTTATAAAAACATAAAAAGACGAAGGCACTACACCCCAAAATGAGACATAAGAAAACCACTTCTGTTGAAATCTAGGAAACTAGAGACAGGAGTGGTTTATTATGCTCAAAAAAGCCTATTCAGTGGAAACTAAGTTGGCCTGTATCGAAATGAAGAAGGCAGGTAAGTCTA
>NZ_KV815677.1:0-728 GCF_001814295.1 Streptococcus sp. HMSC067A03
GAAATCTCTTGGAACATCTGCCGCTCCGTCTTGTCGCCTCGGAAAATCTGATTGTACAAAATCCCATCCTTGATAAAGAGCACACGTTTGGCGCGACTTGCCGCCGCTGTCGAATGCGTCACCATAAGTATCGTTTGACCACGATCATTAATGTCATCAAATACATCTAAAAGCGCCGCAGAGGATTTTGAATCAAGCGCCCCAGTTGGCTCGTCCGCTAATAAAATCTCCGGCTCAGTAATAATCGCTCGTGCCACTGCCACCCGTTGCTTTTGACCACCTGAAATTTCATAGGGAAATTTTTCTTGCAGTTGGTTAATTCCCAATTCGTTACAAATTGTAACTAGCTTTTGCATCATTTCCGTGATGGGACGGCGCGATAGGACGAGTGGCAAGAGAATATTGTCCTTGACTGACAGTGTGTCTAACAAGTTAAAATCTTGAAAGACGAAACCTAATTTCTCCCGCCGGAAGCTAGAAGCTTGACTGTTTTTAATCGTTGCTGTATCAGTACCGTTGAGAAAGACACGTCCTTCAGTTGGCTTATCCAGCATGGCAAGAATATTCAAGAGGGTGGATTTCCCAGAACCAGACTCCCCCATAATGGCGACATAATCACCTTTTTCCACTGTGAAATGAATGTCTTTCAGCGCTTCGACTTGATTACCTTGAAAGCGCGTTTTATAAATCTTTTTAACATGTTGAACATCTAATAATGTCATCGTTTT
>NZ_KV815678.1:0-6390 GCF_001814295.1 Streptococcus sp. HMSC067A03
TAGGTATTGTTAATCCATTGGTTTTTCGCTAGAGAGCCATCTGCTTTGTAATAGAACCAATCACCTTTAGCATCCTGTCCCCAACTATTCTTTTTTCCTTGAATATTGAAAACGAGTTTGACAGTAGTATTTTCAGTAACTTTATTTTTTTTCGGTAATCTTAGTGTAATTGGAATAGTGTAGTTTCCTACTTTTTTAGGAGAGCCGGTTATTTTGGTTGTTTGATCACTGTCAGGTTTAGTAACTGTCAATCCTGCGGGTAACTGTTTCCGAACTTGTTCCCAGTCGATTTGAACATCTTTTCCATAACCTACATAGACTGAGAAGTCTTTCCCTTGCTTAATATTGAAAACTTTTTGTTGATTTTCCTTTAAAATAGAAAGGGGTTCTATAAGATTACCATCCTTGATTAATAGAGTAGGTTTTTTATTAAGATAGGTATCATAGGCGGCATCGTCTGGAGAGACTATGGTTTTGCCACTTACTTCTTTCCCCGTTTTATCAGTATAATAATAGTGAGGAGTTGTTGTAGGGGTAGTGTAACTCACTTCTTGATATTTTGTACCGTCCTTATTTGTTTTTATTTCGATTTTATAAGGGGTACGCTCACTATCTCCGATATTTAGACCACCTAGATCAGTAAGAAAAAAGTGAAAATCTTTAGTTCCTGCATCATATCCATAAGAGCGTATCAATTTTTTGGATAGGATATCATCTTTCATATTTTTTAAAATTTCAGAGATATAATTTTGCTCTAATTCTCCTTTGAATTTTGTTCTATAAGTAAATAAAGGCTTTCCAGACTTAACTTCATCTTCTGTTTTCCAAACTTTGATAGTGATATCTTTATTTATATTGTTCTGTTTATGTTGTACCAACTCTGCAGTATTTGGAGATGTGATTGCTGATGCAGGAGTCGCTGACATTAAAAATGCCAAACTGACTCCACCAATAATAAGTGTAGCTTTTTTCATTTTAGACATAGTAATATTTCCTTTAAATTTATAATATAATTTATTATATCATGTGTTTCAATTTGTTTTTTGTATTTCTTGTAAGTTATATGTAAAAATTATATTTAACTAAGAAGAGAATTTTTAATCAAATTTATAGTTGTTTGGTAAAGAGGATGCGTTTAGATGATGACTATTATTTTAAGGCTGATTCTTACAATCACAAGCGAATCAAAACAAAATTAAAAGGATTGAATCCTGTTCAATACAAAACCAAATCCTTTCAACAATTATTTTGGAGTCAGCACACAGTTTTCTGCTTCTTTTTCTGTAAGAATTCGTTATTTATCACTTTGATATTGGGAGTATCCTAATACATTATGTAGATGTTGCAAATCTTCTAGACTATCAATTTCAAAAATACTGTTATGGGAAATAGATTGGATTTTAACGTTTAAGTTAGGGAGCTGATCTAGAACGATATTATCCCAATAAATATCTGCATAATTTCCTAACTCAAATTTTTTTTCAATTGCTTCTTGTAATAAAGCACCATCTGTAGAATTCCAATAGGAAACTCCGCACATAATAGGTCCTTCTCCATCTTCAATAGTGATATCTGTCACAAAAGAATCACTATTGGTGTGAAGAACCCATTCTTGCTTAAAATTTGTTTTATAAGCAGAAAAATAAGTAGAAGTTTCTAGATTGTTTGACAAAAAATTATCAACTAAATAATTATCGGCATCAATAACATAAGTATTTGATAGATACTGTTTGACTAAATACATTGTATAAAAATTGTTATAAATAGCATATTTGTCATTATGTACTAAAGTTACTTGATATTTATCTTTTAAAAATTCAAATTTTTCGGCTAAGTGACCTGTAACAATAATAATTTCATCTATGCCTTTTTCTCGTAAGAAATGGATTTGTCGTTCAATCAAGGTTTCGTTTCCTATCTTGATTAAAGATTTGGGAGTCGTTAGAGTAATTGGTCGGAGACGAGTTCCCATGCCAGCAGCTAAAATAATAGCTCTCATAATAACCTACTTTCTGATTTATACAATGTTATGGTTCACTCTTTTGAGATGAAAAGAGTACCGATGATAATCATGATACTACATAAAATCAACTTTATGTCAAAATGTCCACCAATTAGTAAGATACTAAAAATAATAGCCCAGATGGAGTAGGTGACATTCATTCCTGTTGCTTTGACGGGTCCGATTGTATCAATAGCTTGATAGTAGAAAAGGTAGGATGTAGTACCGATAAGCGCTAAAGCGATGATAGCAAAAGTAATAGGACGACTTAATACGCTGTAAAAATTAAACAAAGCATGTCCTTCAAAAACGATAAAGAAAAAGTAAACGATACTGGATACCCATTGCCGTATGAACAGTGCTTCTTTTGGAGTAATATCATCTTTCATACCATAGGCGCAAATAACGCTTTCTGATGCCCAACCGCCAGCACAAATACAGGCCGCGATGAACCCCCAAACTGCTTGTTCATTTAAAGAGTTAAGCTGAGAATATCCTAATATACTGATAGCTAGTACAGATAGAAGCAGTCCTATCCACCCTTTTTTTGTTAGATAGTCCTTTAAAAATAGAGCTCCTAAAACGGCAGCTACAACTGGATATAGAGCGGAGATACTTGCAGTATATCCAGCTCCAATTGTATCAATGGCATATAAATAAGCACGCATGCCAATAGGACCGCCAAATAAAGCAGCAAACATTACAAATAAAGCACTTTTGAGTTTGAATTTTGAAATAGTCGTTCGTAGTTCACTTTTTATGCCCTGCAAAATTGTTAAATATAAAGCAGAAAATAGATCATGGAAAAAAGCTAGAAGTAACGATGCAGCTACTAAACGTTTGTCAACCAATGAAAATGGAACGGCGAGTAACACCCATCCATTAAAGGCTGTATCTGCTCCCCATAGTAGTCCCGATAATAAACCACTGAAAATTCCTTTACGATAAGAGTTCATGATAATCCTCTCTTTTTTCTTGATACAAGGTCATATTTTTCCAAGCGCGCTCCAGACGGTCTTTTCCATAACTACCAAAGTTATCACCTCTACTTTCTTTAAAAATTGTCCAAGCTGACCAGACAAAATCAGAACAAATTTTATAAGCAAGAACTTTTAATTCAATCAGTGGAGGAAGTTCTTTGGTTTGATAGTAAGTTTCTAGTAACTGTTGCTCCTGAGCATTTGTAAAATTACATTCAATACTATGGTTCGCTAAGTCCCATACAGGGTCATTCATTCCAGAGTATTCCCAGTCAATTAAAAAAGTTTTTCCTTGATTATCTTTAACAAAATTTTCTGGTACAGTATCAATATGGCATGGTTTTTTTTCAATTCCCATTTTTAATAAATCTTTTTCCAAGGATAAAACGAGAGGTCGTAAGACCTGGTATCCTTCATAATAAGTGGCAGCCATTTCATCTGCTAAATGCTCATATTTTTCAATTTCTCTAAATACATTAAATTCATTGCTGAACTCTAAACCAGAATGATGTAGTTTTCTCAGTAAATTAGTTGTTAATTCCATATTTTTAGGATAAGCCGCTGTTACTGGATTCAGTGTTTCTGCACCTGTGATAAATTGACTAATTTTAGTTCCTGTTTCAGCATCAAAATAAGTTGTCTCGACATCAAGTCCCAAAATTTGAGCAATGATGCTGTTTTCTTTTTCAGCTGTACGATCAATAAAGCGATCAGTCCCATTTCCAGCAATTCGGACGATAAAGGATTGTCCATTTAGAATGACCTTATAATTTTTATTGGTCATGCCACCGGCACTTTCTAATAAATCAATATCTTTATCTGTAACATCTAGTTTATCTTTTATGAACGTGCGAACAGTGTCAATTTCTAATCGTTTTTCTTTTTGAAGAATGCGTGGGTAAATGATTTGTGTGACAGATTTTATCTGTGATTGATCGTCAATTTCTCCCCAGATAAAATCATCTACGCGGACATATCCTAAACGATAATCTCTAGCAACATCCATCATGATATACTCATAATTAACAAGAGGATTTTCATTTTTTGAAAAAATAGTTAACATTTTTTCAAAAAAAGGAAAAGAGAATTTAGACATTCCAATCATCTCTCCATCAATATGATTAAATTGATGGATATCTTTGCTTATCTTAGAAATTTGTTCTCCTTGAATTTCAACCATAGCTTCATCATAATTTTCTCGGACACTAGTAATTAAAACACTGCTAGTATCGTTAGAATGAAGAAGTCGTGTCAAGCCACGTTCTTCAAATACTAGATCTCCTTCAATCAGTAAAAAATCATCATTTATAAAGGATTTTGCTTTTGCTAAAGAGGCCATTGTTCCGGTCGTTTTAAATTGTTGATTAACAACTATGTGTATCTGAGGATATTTTTTTTCAATCGGAATTAGCATTTCTTTGGCAAAACCTACAACTAATACGATATTGGTAATACCTGATGAAATCAATAATTGAATACTTCTATCTAAAATGGTTTCATTATCTAGAGGTAGTAATCCAACAGGAATATTAATTTCTTGTGCTTGTCCAGCTAATAGGATGACAGCATTCGTGATAACTTTTTTATCATTGCTCAATGAAATTTTTTTTTGCTGTTCTTCTCTTAAGAAACGTTCCAATAGCTGTAAGCCAGCTTCAGTCAAATGATAAATATTCTTTTTTCTCTTTTCGATTAACAAGTAGTTTTCTTCTTCTAATAATTTAAGGATATTGTTAATTTTTCCTAGAGAAATATTAGTTTTATCTGATATTTCTCGTTGAGACAAGTATCTATTTTGATTGAGTTCGTATAAAACAGTAAACAAGTCATTCATGGCGCACTCCTTTGTTCATTTTTTGAACAATTATATTGTAATCTTATTTTAAACTTTTGTCAATACTTTTATTAATTTGGAAAAAATATACCAGAAAGCAGTGGTGAAAGAATATATTTGTAAAATAAAAATTCTTAAATCCTTTTTATCCGATTTAAGAATTTCACTAGTAAAAACATGTAATTATTTATAGAAAATAAAATAGGCTTAAATTTCATTGCAAGTAAATTTTACCATCCTTCAATACTAAAACAACCGGCATAGGCAGTTGTTTCCAAAAGTTATAATTGATGGTATCATCAAAATAGTTGAGTAGGATACAAACCAGATTTCCGTGTGAGCTAATGATAATGTGTTCGTTTTGATGCAGTTTTTCTAAGTCTTGTAGAAAAGATAGGGCTCGTTTTTGAGCTGTGAGATTGGATTCACCGCCCGGTAGAGAAATAGCAGGATTTTTCCAAAGTTGTTTCAGAGTAGTTTCAAATGCTTGGTCGGAAATACTTTGACTGCTTAATTTTCGTTCAATCAGGCGTTTGTCCAGCTGAATAGAAAGTCCCAATGTTTGAGCCAAAGGCTCGACGGTTTCAATTGCCCGCTTGTAGGGGCTGGAATAAATAGCAGAAATAGGTTTGCTTTCTAACATGTTTAATTGCGAAAGAGAAGCTTGTCCTTTTTGTGATAAAGGACGATTCCATTCGTCGGGGCTATAAATTGAATGTGCATGGCGGATTAAGTAATATGTGTTTTTCATAAATAATATTGTATCAAAAAAGAAATGTTGTTGATAGTTCATCATTTTTTTAACATAATGAAATAATAACTCCTATTTAAGAAAAATTTTAACTTTTCCTTACGGATGGTTAATAGGGGCTTGGTATACTTTAGTCAACCATTAAAAATAAATTAAAGGAGTAATAATATGGTTGCCAAAAATCATCGTCCAAATCATGAAAGATATACCAAATGGTCTATTCGCCGCCTGAGTGTGGGTGTAGCTTCGGTTGTTGTGACAAGCGGATTCTTTATTCTCATTAGTAATCCTGTAAATGCACAAGTTGGTTCGCAAAACAAGGTGGTGACAACAACCCCTTCAAATAGTTCGACAGATTTGCAAAAGCCGATAGTAGATGCTAATACAAAGCAAACTGAAAAAGCAACGCCAGATACAACGAAGCCTTCACAAGAATTAGCTGGAAAAACAAATCAAGCACCAGATAAGAAAGTTCAAGAAAAGCAAGAAGTTACAAAAGAAAACAAAGTTGGCAAAACGATTGCAGAGGCTGCTAAGGAAATTCAAAAAGCAACTGAAAAAGTAGTAAAAGAAGCTACTTCAAAGGAAGAGAAGGATTCTTCATTGGATCAAGCGAAAAAATCAGTTTTAGATAATATTAAAAGTAATATCAATGTTCCTGCCTCTTACCTTGATAATGCTACTTATCCAGGACCTTTTACAGCAGGTGTGAACCAAGTAATTCCGTATGAACTTTTTGGTGGAGATGGGATGTTAACACGTCTTCTACTCAAATCCTCAAATGGAGCACCATGGTCAGATAATGGCACAGCAAATCATGCAG
>NZ_KV815678.1:6490-37647 GCF_001814295.1 Streptococcus sp. HMSC067A03
TCAGATAATGGCACAGCAAATCATGCAGGCTTGCCTCCTTTTGCTAACATTCCGAAGGGTAAGTATTTTTATCAGGTATCACTTGGAGGAAATGCAGCAGGCAAGCAAAATAAAGAATTGTTGGATCAATTGAAAGCGAACGGTACACAAAGTTACACCGCTACCGTAACAGTTTATGGTTCAAAAGATGGTAAAGTTGACTTGAGCAATGTGATTGCGACTCGTCAAGTGACGATTAACCTTAATAGTTTGAAATCTAAAGCAGATCCTTCATTAGAACAAGCGAAGAAATCTATTTCAGAAAATATTAAAGAAAGTACGGATGTCCCAGCGTCCTTCTTACAAAATGCGAACCATCCTGGTCCATTTACAGCTGGTGTGAATGAAGTGATTCCGTATGAACTCTTTGGTGGTGATGGGATGCTAACGCGTCTTCTACTCAAATCCTCAAATGGAGCGCCATGGTCAGATAATGGCACAGCAAATCATGCAGGCTTGCTTCCGTTTGCAGGCATTCCAAAGGGCAAATATTTCTACCAAGTTTCATTGGACGGTAATGCAGCAGGCAAACAAGGTAAGGCGCTTTTAGACCAACTGAAGGCCAACGGCACTCATACTTACACTGCGACTGTTAAGGTTTACGGTGCAACCAAAGATGGCAAGGCTGATTTGAACAATGTGATTGCGACTCGTCAAGTAAAATTGAACTTAAATGGCACAACAACAGCGGACCAAATTAAGAAATCCGTCTTAGAAAACATTAAAGAAAGTACAGATGTTCCAGCGTCCTTCTTACAGAATGCGAACCATCCTGGACCATTTACAGCTGGTGTGAATGAAGTGATTCCGTATGAACTCTTTGGTGGAGATGGCATGTTGACTCGTCTTCTGCTCAAATCATCAAACGGAGCACCATGGTCAGATAATGGCATAGCGAATCATCCAGGCTTGTTGCCACTAGCAGGCTTAGGCAAAGGCCAATATTTCTACCAAGTTTCATTGGACGGTAATGCTGCGGGCAAACAAGGTAAGGCGCTTTTAGACCAACTGAAGGCCAACGGCACTCATACTTACACTGCGACTGTTAAGGTTTACGGTGCAAAAGACGGCAAGGCTGACTTGAACAATGTGATTGCGACTCGTCAAGTAAAATTGAACTTAAATGGCACAACAACAGCAGATCAAATCAAGAAATCTGTTTCAGAAAATATCAAAGATAAGATTGATGTTCCAGCAAGCTACTTGAAAAATGCAGTCTTTCCTGGACCATTTACAGCCGGTGTCAACCAAGTGATTCCGTATGAACTCTTTGGTGGAGATGGGATGTTAACACGTCTTTTACTCAAATCCTCAAATGGAGCACCATGGTCTGATAACGGTAAGGCAAAGCATCCAGGCTTGTTGCCACTGGCGGGCTTAGGCAAAGGGCAATATTTCTACCAAGTTTCATTGGACGGTAATGCTGCAGGTAAACAAGACAAAGCTCTGTTAGAACAGTTAAAAGCCAATGGAACACATTCGTATAAAGCAACTGTTACAGTCTATGGTGCAAAAGATGGCAAGGCTGACTTAAGCAATGTCATTGCAACCAAATCTGTCACAATTAACCTAAAAGGTGAAAAGAAAGCAGAAGCTAAGCCAGAAAAATCACAACCAGGTCAAAATGGTCAAACACAAGACCAGGGCAAAAAAGCAGAACATGATGGAAACGAGCATTCAAATAAAGGCGGAACACCTTCTGCGACATCTTCAAAAGGTGGACAAGCTAAGGCAAGTAAAAAATCGCTTCCTAATACAGGTCAAAAATCTTCTCTTGGTTTGACAGTTCTAGGGCTTCTTGGATTAAGCTCAGCAGCTATTCTAGCACTTGTCGGAATGAAACGCAGAGAAAAGAAATAAGCCTCGCACTTTGTGAGCGATAATGCTTGAATCAAGTATAGGAATAGTGTTATACTTTTTCATGGTATAACACTATTTTTCACAGTAGAGGTAAGGATATGACAAAGAGAATTTTGTTAGTAGATGATGAAGTAGAGATTACCGAGATTAACAAGCGTTATTTAACACAGGCAGGTTATGAAGTCAATGTGGCGCATGATGGACAAGAAGCTTTAGAGTTGTTTCAGAAATATTCAATTGATTTGATAATTACAGATATTATGATGCCTAATATGGATGGCTATGATCTGATTGGGGAAGTACAATATCTTGCTCCAGACCAGCCTTTCCTTTTTATCACGGCTAAAACATCTGAGCCAGATAAGATTTATTCTCTCAGTATGGGTGCGGATGATTTTATTACCAAGCCTTTTAGTCCGCGGGAATTGGTTTTACGAGTCAATAATATCCTACGTCGCATTCACCGTAGTGCGGGAGCAGATGAAAAACTCCAACTAGGAGATTTAGAGATAAATTATGAAACACGCAAAGTGACAGTTCACGGACAACCATTGATAATGACCCTTAAATCGTTTGAACTACTATGGATTCTTGCTAGTAATCCTCAGCGTGTATTTTCAAAGACAGAATTATACGAAAAAGTTTGGCGAGAAGATTTTGTGGATGACACCAATACGCTAAACGTACACATTCATGCTCTGCGGCAGGATTTAGCTAAGTTCAGTACTGAAAAAACGCCCACGATTAAGACCGTCTGGGGCTTAGGGTATAAGATAGAGGTTTAAAATGAAATTAAAACACTTTATTATTGTGGGATACCTCATTTCCACAACGATCACGGTTGTTGCAATCATCTGGTCTGTCAACACCATGCTGATTTCAAAAAGTGATATTTATTTTATTATTGGTATTAGCATTCTGGCTAGTATTACAGGGGCATTGGTCAGCCTTTTGCTGTTGAGCCGTGTCTTTCTCTCTTTGGATAAATTAAAACAGCTCATAAAAGGAATTTCTGACAAGAAGTTTGCAACAGTAAATGATATAAAAAATCCAACTGAATTTAAAGAGCTGGCAGATGCCTTTAATAATATGTCAAGAAACTTGCAAAGTACCTTTACTTCGTTGGAAGAAAGTGAGAAGGAAAAGGGTTTGATGATTGCACAACTATCGCATGATATCAAGACTCCTTTAACTTCCATTCAGGCAAGCGTGGAAGGAATGCTAGACGGTGTGATTGCGGCAGATGAGCAGCGACATTATCTAAAAACCATCAGTCGCCAGACTGATCGCTTGAATAAACTAGTGGAAGAATTGAGTTTCATTACCCTGAATACAATGAATCAGCCAAATGCGCCGCTTGAAAAAGAAGAGATTTTTCTGGATAAGCTACTGATTGATATTATGTCAGAATTTCAGCTGGCCATTGATAAAGAGGAGAGAGATATTCAAATTTCTGTGCAGCCAGCATCGGCAAAGATTATTAGCAACTATGACAAGTTATCACGAATTATTCTCAATCTTGTCAGCAATGCCTTTAAGTATTCAGAGGCAGGAACAAAGTTAAGTATTGATGCAGTTGTCGAAAGTCAGCGTTTGACTGTCAGTGTTACGGATGAAGGACAGGGCATCAAACCAGAAGATTTAGACAAGATTTTCAGGCGCCTTTATCGAGTGGAAAGCTCGCGCAATATGAAAACAGGCGGGCACGGTCTAGGGCTCTATATCGCACGTGAATTGGCACGCCAATTGGGTGGTGATATTTTCGTGCAAAGTGAGTATGGACAAGGTAGTAGTTTTTCGCTTGTATTAGATTTATAAAATGAAAGTGAGATAGACTAGAAAAATGAACATTTCCTGTTTATCTCACTCTTTGTTTTTATTAGTTTGTTTGTTGATCAGCTAGAATGACTTCAAAGAGAAGATTTCCAACTAAATTGAACATTAAACGCGAACGCAATTTTTCGCGTTTTTTTGGTGCATCATAGACAAAAATCATGTGATCGCTGATTTTAGCGAGAAGATGGTTTCCTAAAGTGGTGATTGTAAGAACAGTTGCCCCTTGTTCTTTTGCCTGTAAGATACTGTGGTTGACGTCTTTATTGCTGCCACCGAGTGAAAAGACGATAATCACATCTTTTGGTGTAGCAATGTCTTTAATCCGGTCAATGCTGTATTGCTCAAAGTAATCATTGGACCAAATATTGATAAGTTTGAGTTTTCGGTTAAAATCGCTCATAGGCATGTAACTAGATCCTACTCCGATGCAGAAGATCCTTCTAGCTGAAAGAATTTTAGCCGCAAAAATCTGAAAATCTTGTTCAGACAAGATGGATACGGTGTGTTCAAATTCGACTTGTACCTGTTCTTTTAATTGCTCAAAAGAAGTTCGTTCAGACTTGGCTTGCTCTTTTTTTAGTTCTTTTGATAAGCGTAAATCATAGCGTAATTCATTATAAGTTTGATAGCCTAATTTTTTACAAGCACGAATGACAGTGGAAGAGGAAATAAAAAGTTCGTTTGCAATGGTCTTTAATGTGATTGTCTCTACTTCTTTCTGACGCATGAGGTAGTCAATGACTTCCTGCTCATTTACAGACAATCGATCATAGTGTTGTTTTAAATTTTTTAGAAACATAAAGCCTCTTTTCTAAAACCTTGTTTTTAGAAAAACGTTTTCTACTTAGTAAAATTTTACCGAAATAGTCAAAATTATGCAAGATAGAAACTTCTTTCTAAAAAAACGTTTTCGCGTTTATTTTTGTTAAAATGAAAACAGAAAAATACAAGGAGCAAAAAAAATGAAAGAGAAGAATAAATTTATCTCTGCCTTTGAGCAATTTGGACGCTCATTCTTACTCCCTGTTTCGGTACTGCCCGGCGCAGGGATTATTCAAGGTATTGGTACAGCTTTTACCAATGAAAACACACTCAAGATGTTCCCATTTTTGAACAATGCAGTTTTTCAATTTGTCATGAAATTTTTCATTGCGCTTGGTGGTACAGCTTTTAGCAACTTACCTGTTATTTTTGCAGTCGGAGTTTCAGTTGGTCTTGCAAAACGGGAAAAAGGGTCGGCAGCTTTATCTGGTTTGTTAGGTTTTCTTGTTTTGCACAATGTTTTGAATTTCTTGTTGAAAATCAGTGGAAGGCTAGTCAATACTGCTAACTTATCAAGCGGTGCAGCCAAACTTGCCCTATCAAATGCCATGCAGACAAAGGTTCTAGGGATTCAAACCATGGACCTCAGTGTGTTTGGAGGGATTATCGTTGGGGTTTCTGTTTACTTCATTCACAAGTGGGCTGTGAAACAAGAATTGCCAACCATGATTGGTTTCTTCAGTGGACCTCGTTTCGTACCAATTGTCACTATGGTGGCGATGTCCTTTGTAGCCGTTGTAATCTTCTTTATTTGGCCGACTATTCAAGCAGGCATTAGCGCAGTGTCTATCCTCGTTTTGAAGTCAGGCCCGATTGGCACTTTCTTATATGGATTGATTGAGCGGGCTCTCTTGCCATTTGGTTTGCACCATGGTCTCAACTGGCCGGTCCGTACGACAGAGCTTGGTGGCTCATGGACAATTGGTGGGAACCATGTCGTTGGTACGGTTAATGCCTACCTTGCTTCTTTAGCGGATTCTTCGATCAAGTCTATTGACCCATCTATTACGCGTTTCAATGGCGGTAAATTTGTTTACTTCATGTTCGGTCTTTCTGGTGCTGCTTATGCTATGTACAAGACAGCTTCTCCAGAAAAACGTAAAGTAGCAGGTTCCCTTCTCTTTGCAGCAGCCGGAACTTCATTCTTGACTGGTATTACAGAGCCAATCGAATTTACTTTCCTTTTTGTGGCACCAATGCTTTACGCTGTGCACGCTGTTTTGGCAGGTTCTGCTTTGTTTGTTATGCACATGCTGGGTGCTGGTGTAGCAACTCCTACCGGACATGGTTTCATTAACCTTGTAATCTACGGTGTGTTGCAAGGACCTAAAACGCACTGGTGGCTCGTTTTCTTAGTAGGTATCCCTTATTTCTTCCTTTATTACTATGTCTTTAAATTTATGATTTTGAAATTCAACTTTAAGACTCCAGGTCGAGAAGATACGGATGAAGTCAAGTTGGCAAGTAAGCAAGAAGCGCGTGGTAAATATGGCTTGAAGGTTCAAAATGTCGGTCAAGCAGCTCCACAGGATACAGCACCTACTCCAGAAAAATCTGAAGGGAAAGAACTTAGCAAGCAAGAAAAAACGCACCAACAGGCTCTCGGTTTGATTGCAGCCCACGGTGGTCCGGAAAATATTGTTGATGTCAATGCTTGTATCACTCGTTTGCGGATTGATGTCAAGGACAAATCATTAGTGGATAAGGATACGATTGTCAACCAATATGAAGCGCTTGGTTTTGCTGAAAATGGCATGCAAATGCAATCTATCTATGGCGCTTATGCCAATGTTCTCAAAATGGAAATCCAAGACATTCTAGGTTTAGAGGAATAGCCATGGCACATAAGATTTTATGTGTAACAGATTTAGACGGAACTTTTGTGAAAAATTCTGTTGATGTTAATTCAGTAGACTGGCAAGCTTATCAAAAGTTGACACGTTACAGTGACTTCGCTATTGCTACGGGTCGTTCTGTCAAGGAAATCAACTACATTACGCAACGTAATCAACTTCATTTAAGCTATGCAATCGGCTTTAATGGCGCCATGATTGCTGAAAATGGGAATATATTATTTTCTCAAAAGTTGGCATCAGCAGATGTACAGGCCTTGTTAGACTACCTCAAAAAAGAAAAACTCGTTTTTGATGCACTTGATGGCGAAGAGAGAATTGGTAACTTTGACCATGAGGACAATCGGCGTTTGTGGAATATGCCCATCCTTTGCTTGGAAAATCCTTATGATCTGGTTCGGCAACGTCAGATTTACAAGTTTAACATTCGTCCAGAAGCAGCGAAAACGTCTGTCTATGTAAAAGAATTAAAAGAACATTTTCCCCACTTAGAAGTCTATCAATCAGGGAGCGCTCGCATAGAAGTGACTGCGAAAGATGTTTCAAAAGGTAGTGGTTTACAGCTTTTGAAAAAGCATTATCAACTAGTTGTGGCATTTGGCGACTCTGGAAATGACATTTCGATGTTTGAAAAATCCGATATTTCCTATTGTATGACACATGCCCCTGCCACTGTCCAGGCAGCTGCTTCCTATGTTGTCGACAGCTTTGCAGATGCTATCAAGCATTTGGAGAAGTTATTGTATCAAAATAGTATAAAGGCTTAAGAAAATTCTCTTAGGCTTTTTAGATATTGCTATTATTCTTAATCAGAAAATTTCTTTGGTTTCATGGTATAATAAATAATATGGAAAATAAGAATAAATTACTGTTAATTGATGGCTCTTCTGTAGCTTATCGTGCTTTTTTCGCACTTTACAATCAAATTGATCGATTCAAGAGTCCGTCCGGACTTCATACCAATGCTATTTATGGCTTTCACCTTATGCTCAATCATTTAATGGAGCGGGTGCAGCCGACTCATATCTTGGTGGCATTTGATGCGGGGAAGACCACCTTTCGGACAGAGATGTATGCTGATTACAAAGGTGGTCGAGCTAAAACGCCGGAGGAATTTCGTGAGCAGCTTCCTTTTATCCGAGAAATGCTGGATAAGTTAGGTATTCGCTATTACGACTTGGATCAGTATGAAGCTGATGATATTATTGGAACTCTGGATAAAATGGCTGAAAACACGCCTGTACCCTACGATGTGACGATCGTGAGCGGAGATAAGGATCTAATCCAGCTGACCGATGACAATACAATTGTGGAAATTTCCAAAAAGGGTGTGGCAGAATTTGAGGAATTTACACCAGCCTATCTAATGGAAAAAATGGGAATTACACCAGCCCAGATCATTGATCTCAAAGCTCTTATGGGCGATTCCTCAGATAATATACCTGGCGTGACTAAAATCGGCGAAAAAACAGGGCTCAAGCTTCTTTTGGAATATGGTTCTCTGGAAGGCATTTATAACAGCATTGACCAAATGAAGCAGTCTAAGATGAAGGAAAATCTCATTAAGGATAAGGAAATAGCTTTCTTGTCTAGAAAGCTTGTCACTATTGACACTCAAGCTCCGATTGAAATCGGTTTAGAAGATATTCTCTATCAAGGATCAGATATTAAACAACTAGGTAGATTCTATGATGAAATGGGCTTTAAACAATTTAAGCAAGCGCTAGAAGCAGAGATAGAGCCAGAGGAAACGACTGACATTACTTTTGAAGAAGTGACGGAAGTTTGTCCAGAAATGCTCAGTGCAGACGGTTTTTTCTACTTTGAAATGTTGGGGGACAATTACCACATAGACGAGATGGTTGGCTTTGCTTGGGGAAATTCACAGCAGATTTATGCCAGTCAGGACATCAGTCTTTTGCAGCAGCCGGTTTTCAAAGAATTTCTGGAAAATACAGCCTTGAAGGTTTATGACTTTAAACGCTCTAAAGTCTTACTCAGTCGCTTAGGCATTGAGCTTTCGCAACCAGCGTTTGATAGTCGTTTAGCAAAGTACCTTCTTTCGACCGTTGATAACAATGAAATTGCAACGATTGCTAATCTTTATGGCAAGACTAGACTCGTTGAAGATGAAGTGGTTTATGGAAAAGGAGCTAAGCGGGCATTGCCTGAAAAAGCTATTTTATTGAGCCATCTAGCCAAAAAAGTCACAGTTCTCGTTGAAACGGAAAAGCCTATGACGAACTTGCTACGTCAGCATGACCAGCTAAATCTGCTGTATGAAATGGAGCAACCGCTAGCTTTTGTCCTTGCTAAGATGGAAATTGCTGGTATCAAGGTAGAGCGCGAAACATTGCAAACGATGCAGACTGAAAATGAGGAAGTTTTAGCTCGACTAACTCAGGAAATCTATGACTTAGCAGGGGAAGAGTTTAATATCAATTCGCCTAAACAGTTGGGAGGCATTCTCTTTGAAAAACTGGGTCTGCCAACATCTTTCACTAAGAAAACCAAAACGGGCTACTCTACGGCAGTAGATGTATTGGAACGTTTGGCACCGATTGCACCGATTGTGGAGAAGATTTTGGACTATCGGCAAATTGCTAAAATTCAATCAACCTATGTTATGGGGCTACAGGATTGGATTTTAGCAGACGGAAAGATTCATACTCGCTATCTTCAAGATTTGACCCAGACAGGAAGACTATCTAGTGTGGATCCCAATCTGCAAAATATTCCAATTCGTTTGGAGCAAGGACGCTTAATTCGGAAAGCTTTTGTGCCGGAGTGGAAGGATAGTGTCTTGCTCAGTTCCGACTACTCACAAATTGAGTTGCGGGTTTTGGCGCATATTTCGGGTGATGAACATTTAATTGAAGCATTCAGACATGGAGCTGATATTCACACTTCGACAGCTATGCGGGTTTTTGGTATTGAAAAGCCAGAGGATGTGACACCAAATGATCGCCGTAATGCTAAAGCTGTCAACTTTGGTGTTGTTTATGGGATTTCTGATTTTGGACTTGCCAACAATCTGGGGATTAGCCGTAAAGAAGCTAAATCTTATATTGATACTTATTTTGAACGCTATCCTGGAATTAAGAATTATATGGAAAATGTGGTACGAGAGGCTCGAGATAAAGGCTATGTAGAAACTCTCTTCCACCGTCGTCGGGAGATTCCAGATATTAATTCTCGTAATTTCAATGTCCGAGGATTTGCAGAACGAACAGCAATCAATTCGCCCATTCAGGGCAGTGCAGCTGATATTCTCAAAATTGCTATGATTCGGCTGGATCAAGCTCTGACAGATGGGAATTTTAAAACTAGGATGTTGCTGCAAGTTCATGACGAAATTGTGCTGGAAGTACCTGAAAACGAACTGACCGCTATCAAAACGCTGGTCAAAGACATCATGGAATCTGCCATTGAACTTGTTGTACCCTTGAAAGCGGACGAAAGTGCTGGCAAGACCTGGTATGAAGCGAAGTAGAATCAAAAGTCCCCCAAAGAGCTATATCATTCTGATTTTTTAGCTGTGTTCAGTTCAGATCAGAAACTTTCAAGGCAAATACATCAACTTTATAAAATATTTGTGTTTCTGGTTCAAAAAGGGACGGTATGGCTCACGATACATGAAAGATTACGGAGAAAATTTTATGACCTATCATTTCCAAAATCCCAGCGATGGGGTTATCAAACAGTATTTAAAAAATAGCAAGGTGATTGCGGTTGTTGGCTTGTCGGATCGTGAGGAGGCAACTAGCCATCGTGTATCCAAAGAGATGCAAGAGAGAGGCTATCGGATTATTCCGATTAATCCACGAGCAGCTGGTAGGAAAATTCTAGGCGAGACTGTGTATGCCAGTCTAAAGGACATTCCTTTTTCTATTGACATTGTAGATATTTATCGTCGCAGTGAATTTCTGCCAGATGTGGCGCGTGATTTTCTGGAAGCAGATGCTACAATTTTCTGGGCGCAGTTGGGTCTGGAGAATGAAGAAGCGGAGCAGATTCTGCGGGCAGCTGGTCGGGATGATATTGTCATGGATCGCTGTATCAAGCAGGAGCACACCCGTCTAATTTTTGGAGAATAAATGGCAACATTGGTGATTATCAGAGGTAATTCTGGTTCAGGAAAAACGAGTTTGGCAAAGAAATTGCAAGAATACTATGGTCGAAAGACGCTGCTCATCTCACAAGATATCGTTCGTCGTGATATGCTGAAAGAAAAGGTCAAGCCGGGCAATCTATCAATCTCTTTGACAGAAACGATCGCCCGCTATGGCTATGAGCGAGATTTGTTGGTTATCGTTGAAGGTTTTTATGAAACAGATATTTATGGGCAAATGCTAGAAAAATTGCATACTCTATTTTATCCAAAAGTTCTGTCTTACTATTATGATTTAACGTTTGAAGAGACAGTTCACCGTCACCAAACGAGGAACAAGAAAGCAGACTTTAGTCCAGCTGATATGAAACGTTGGTGGAAAGAATGTGATTTTTTGGGTTGGGAGGAAGCGATATTTACAGATCAGGTTTCGCTGGAAGATGCTTTTCAAAAAATTTCTAAAAATATCAATTTGTTATAAAAAATTAAGGTTGATTTAAGCTAACTTGGTTATACTATGTTTATCAAATGAAGACCTCCTAACTTTATTTGATAGAAATCCTAAACTTTTTCATAATAATCTCCCTAATAAAAGTCACCCATTGGTGGCTTTTTTCATATAAAGTTTGCAATATGACACTTTAGCTGAATCACTTTACGAAAAATGGATACAACTCAAAAGACCTGAACAGTTCGTTCAAGTCTTTTGTTGGATTGCCAATTGTTTCATGCAAGAAATTAATAAAAAATTGGAGTCTGATCTTGTTCCTTTAGCACAGCTTCATAGAAAAGAGTTTGAGCTGTAAAAACGTAGGGATAGACATAAATAGATGCGATCCCCAAAGTAATAGCAGTTAGCAAGTACCAGCCAATAAAACTTAAATCAAGTACAAATCGCTTGCCTTTATATCCTTTCATCATCTGGCGGCTTGTACGAATAATTTTAAAGGCGCTCTCATAGCTCTGGTTTTCTAATGTGTCACAAAGAATAAATTCTACTTGCGAATAAGCGTAATATTGAGGAAGTGCAATAATAATACCGATTACCATCAAAATAAAACCGATGAGAATATAAAGTAACAATGTCCCAACAGTTGTTTGAAGTGCAGTATTTTGTGAGAGAGCTTGAGAATTGGGGAGGAGTTTTATGACACTAAAACTAGCCAGAATCATCATGCCGCTTCCAATCCAGACGAAAATATTCCACAGAAATAGTAATACACGTTTGAGCAAAAGTGTCATGAAAACAGGACCAATTACTTTACTATCAAAAGTCCGAACTGAATCTGTAAAATGCACCTCTTGCCGTTTTCCACGAATGACTTCCAGTAAGGTCCAAAAAGCAGCCGTCAAAAAGAAAGATACGATAAAACTAATCGCGATTGGGAAAAGAGAACGATTGATTCCGTGGACAATCGTCTTTTGAATGCCATATTGTAAGATATTATTGGAAAAGGTATCTGAAGAATAATTGTAAACAACGGAAATAATCGCCGTTAGAATTGGTACTAAAAAGAGTACATAGATACCTTTGGTTTGACGTTGGATACGACGAGCCTCTGCCCGCAATTCACTTAAATTCATATTTGCCTCCTAATTTGAAACATATTATACCATATTTTGGAGTCAAGTTAATCATAGCTGGCAGAAAACCTTTTGAAAAAATTACTGCTTTATCTTTCCTCTTTTTTTTGATAAAATCATACAGGATGTTGTGAGCAAGTGAAACTCACACACTATAGAATGAAGATCTGGGACTGTTTTTCCCAGCATCGGAGGTAAAAATGTCAGATTCACCGATTCAGTATCGTTTGATTAAAAAAGAAAAGCACACAGGTGCTCGTTTGGGAGAGATTATCACACCTCATGGCACCTTTCCAACACCTATGTTTATGCCGGTCGGCACTCAGGCTACGGTCAAGACTCAGTCTCCTGAGGAGCTCAAGCAAATGGGCTCTGGTATCATCTTGGCCAATACTTACCATCTCTGGTTGCGACCAGGTGATGAGCTGATTGCTCGTGCGGGTGGGCTGCACAAGTTCATGAACTGGGATCAAGCTATTCTAACGGATAGCGGAGGTTTTCAGGTTTATTCCTTGGCAGACAGCCGCAATATCACAGAAGAGGGTGTGACCTTTAAAAATCACCTAAACGGCTCTAAGATGTTTTTGTCGCCAGAAAAAGCGATTTCTATTCAGAACAATCTGGGAAGTGACATCATGATGTCTTTTGATGAATGCCCGCAGTTCTACCAACCGTATGATTATGTCAAGAAATCCATTGAGCGGACGAGTCGCTGGGCAGAGCGTGGGCTTAAAGCTCACAGTCGCCCTCACGATCAAGGACTCTTTGGGATTGTGCAGGGAGCTGGTTTTGAAGATCTGCGTCGTCAATCGGCGCATGATTTGGTCAGCATGGATTTTCCAGGTTATTCTATCGGTGGGCTAGCTGTCGGAGAGTCTCACGAAGAGATGAATGCAGTGCTAGACTTCACAACGCCTATGCTGCCCGAAAGCAAACCTCGCTATCTCATGGGAGTTGGAGCGCCGGATAGTTTGATAGACGGTGTGATTCGGGGCGTTGATATGTTTGATTGCGTCCTGCCAACTCGGATTGCCAGAAACGGTACCTGTATGACCAGCGAAGGACGTTTGGTGATTAAGAATGCTCAGTTTGCAGAAGATTTTACACCACTAGACCATGATTGCGATTGTTATACGTGTAAAAATTACACACGAGCCTATATTCGTCATTTACTAAAAGCTGATGAAACATTTGGCTTGCGTCTAACTAGCTATCATAATCTTTATTTCTTGGTTAATCTGATGAAAAAGGTTCGTCAAGCTATTTTAGATGATAATTTACTAGAATTTCGTGAAGACTTTGTCGAGCGTTATGGCTACAATCGATCCAAGAGGAATTTTTAAGAAATTTTATTTGAAAGGATAAACTATGTCTGATGAAGAAAAATTGCTGGAAAGATTGACAGCATATCTGTCAGACGACCAAAAACATACCCTGTGTATTTACGGTCATGGTGCTTCAGGCAAGTCAACTTTCGCTCGAAAACTCCAACTAATTCTGGGTGAGGAACGAGCCAATCTGCTGGCAACAGATCCTTACGTAATTGTTGGAGAGTATCGAGATTTGCTCAGTTCTAAGGATTTTCCTCATCAAAAAGTAACAGCCTATCTCCCGGCTGTTCATGAGCTCAGTAGTCTAGAACGAGATATTCGTGCTTTGCAGTCTGGTCTGGATATCTTGACGATAGGTACAGCTTGGGCATCCAGCCTCCGCTTGTCAGCTCAAAAGCCGATTTTAATAGTAGAAGGCATGTCAGCAGCTTTTTTACCAAAGAATCTGTTTGATTTATCTATTTGCTTTCACACGGATGAGGGGACAGAGCTGGAGCGCCGCTTGGCTCGAGATACAGCCGTTCGAGGTCGCGATGTGCACTGGATTCGGCAAGTGCACACCAGCCGCCGCCAGCAATATGAACACTACTATAAAATGTATCAGGAAGAGGCTGATTTTCTCATCAGCCAGACTGAAGAGGGCTTTGGAATAGATAAAATAAGCAATGGACTTGGAAAATAAAATTCCAGGTCTTTTGTTTTTTTGGCTTATTTTTTGGTAAAATAGAATAAAATAGATTTTATAGCAACGTTGCTAAATGCAGCAATTAACAGAATTTTTGGCTTGCTTGACTCAGCAGTGATGTAGGCTTGCGGGAGTTGGTCGGTCTGTAGCAGTAGTGAAAAGGATTTAGGAGAAATATGCGTATCAAATGGTTTTCAATGGTTCGAGTGACAGGCTTATTGCTGGTTCTCTTGTATCACTTTTTTCAAAAATTATTTCCTGGGGGATTTCTCGGTGTTGATGTCTTTTTTACCTTTTCAGGTTTTCTGATTACAGCGCTCTTGATTGATGAGTTTTCTCAGAGTAAAAAAATAGAGCTTCTAGCCTTCTTTCGACGGCGTTTTTATCGGATTGTTCCCCCTGTCATCGTCATGGTATTGGTGGTCATGCCCTTTACCTTTTTGATTCGGCGGGATTTTGTAGCCGGTATTGGAACGCAGATTGCAGCAGTCATGGGATTTGTGACTAACTTTTACGAAATGATGACGGGCGGAAGCTACGAGGCTCAGTTTATTCCGCATTTATTTGTCCATAACTGGAGTCTGGCTGTAGAGGTTCATTATTATCTACTTTGGGGACTGGCCATCTGGTTCCTAGCCCAATATTGCAAAACAGCCGGTCAGCTGAGGGGCAGTATCTTTTTGCTGTCTTCGTTTGGTTTGCTTATCAGCTTTCTCAGTATGTTTATTGGCAGCCTTTTAGGACTCAGTTTTTCGGAGCTTTATTTCTCGACCTGGACTCACATTTATCCTTTCTTTGTCGGCAGTATCCTAGCGACCTTGACCGGTATCAAACAGATGACAGGCCTGTTAAAGAAAATAATTCGCTCCTGGTCTTTGCGAGAGGCTTGTCTGGTCTTTGCGGCGGGAGCGGGGCTCTTAGGCGTGATGATGCTTTGGGTCAAGTTTGATTCGCTTTTTACCTATTTGCTTGGTTTTCTTTTGGCTAGTTTGTCAGCGGCGGCTATGATATTGGCTACACGGATCTTGCATGAGAAGACTCCTGACCTAAAAGAACCACTAGTTTTGACAGTGATTGCTGATACGAGTTATGGAGTCTATCTTTTCCATTGGCCTTTCTACACGATTTTTTCACAGCTGATGGGCAATCTGCCTGCGGTGATGTTAACAAGTCTTCTTTCTCTTGCTTTTGCTGGACTGTCCTTTTATGTTATTGAGCCAATCATTGCTGGGAAATCCCCTGCTTTTCTCGGTTGGGACTTGCATTTTACGCAGTTGAAAAAGGTCTTGGCAATGAGTTCCGTAGGTTTGCTTCTTATCAGCCTGCTGGCTATCGGACTTGCTCCGAAGATTGGGGCATTTGAGACAGATATGCTAGTCAATGGTCTTCATCAGGCTGACACCAAGCTAAATCGGACTAAAAGTCTTGCAGAAAAAGGAGAAGCTAGTAGTTACAATATTGCAGATGGTGTGACGATTATTGGTGACTCCGTTACCTTACGGGCTAGTACTCCGCTGAAGGAAGTCCTGCCGGATGCACAAGTCGATGCTCAAGGCAGTCGCAATACAGCTCAGGCTCGCGAAATTATGAGCAATAATGCCGCAGCTGGCGGCTTGCTCAAGACCGTCGTGGTAGCAACCGGTGTTAATATTGTCTTTAACTACGAAGAAGAACTGAATGAGTTGGTCAAGACCTTACCGAAGGGACATCGGCTTATTCTGGTAACTCCTTACGATGGTAATTCAGACAAATATGACAATCCTGTCGCCGAAAAACATGCGCAATATGCCAGAGAGTTAGCCAAGAAATATGCTTACGTCACCATTGCCGATTGGAACACTACTGCCAAGCAGCACCCAGAAATCTGGGTAGGTAGTGATCATATCCACTTTGGAGAAGATGCCGACACAATTGCTGCAGGTGGTCGACTCTATGCGCAGGAAATTCAAAAGGCTGTCACAAAAGCAGCAGATGGGCCTGTAAAGCACAAGTAAATTCTTAGTGCATGGGGAAGTGCAAGTTTGTATTGAACATTCGATTTATCCTAGTAGTTAAAAATCTGTGCAAGCCCTTCAACTAAGCATGTAGGAAACAAACTGACTTTAAGCGTGGAAGGGGTAGTTTGTCTTCTTACCAGGCAATTCTACTTATTCATATTAAAGAAAAAATGATTTGTAAATGTCAAGCCTCATTTTAAATGAGACTTGATTTTTTTGTGTTGGTACTTACGACTAATAAAGATTTCTATATTTAATCTCTTGCTTTTTCAGAAGATAGTAAAAGCTCAATAAGAAAGGGGAACGCTTTCAAATAAAAAAACTAAAAAACTTGCTCAAATCCCTTGCAATGCTTGGTTCTTTGTGTTAAGATATTATGGTGCTGTGAAAAACAGTCTATAGCTTTGATACAAGAGGTTGCGACACGCTCGGTTGCATTGCCACGTGATCGTCTGTCGGTTTTCTTGTGGAGCTAGCCTATTATCTTAAATAGACGAAAAAGGAGAAAAAGATGGCAAACAAAAAAATCCGCATCCGTTTGAAAGCTTACGAACATCGTACACTTGACACAGCGGCTGCAAAAATCGTAGAAACTGCTACTCGTACAGGTGCTGAAGTTGCAGGTCCAATCCCACTTCCAACTGAACGCAGCCTCTACACAATCATTCGTGCGACTCATAAATATAAAGATTCTCGCGAACAATTTGAAATGCGCACGCACAAACGTTTGATCGACATCATTAACCCAACTCAAAAAACAGTTGACGCTTTGATGAAATTGGATCTTCCAAGTGGTGTGAACGTAGAGATTAAACTTTAATCAAATATTAAGAAATCGTTCAAGTGAAATTGAACACAGGCTAAGAGCCGTGCAAAAAAGATAAACTTCCTAGTGTTCATCGAACACGGCGTCAGTTTTCTATTTTTGCTTCGCTCTTGACGCCCTTGGTATCTTAATCTTGAGCATAAAAAACGCTCGTTAAAAACTTTTTGAAAAAACTATAGAAAAGGAAACATTTTCTCATGACAAAAGGAATCTTAGGGAAAAAAGTGGGAATGACTCAAATCTTCACTGAAGCTGGCGAATTAATCCCTGTGACTGTTGTTGAAGCGGCTCCAAACGTTGTTCTTCAAGTGAAAACAGTTGAAACAGATGGTTACAACGCAGTTCAAGTTGGTTTTGATGACCTTCGTGACGTATTGAGCAACAAACCTGCTAAAGGACATGTAGCAAAAGCTAACACGGCTCCTAAGCGCTTCATTCGTGAATTCAAAAACATTGAAGGCTTAGAAGTTGGTGCAGAAATTACAGTTGACACTTTCGCAGCCGGCGATGTTGTTGATGTAACAGGAACTTCAAAAGGTAAAGGTTTCCAAGGTGTTATCAAACGCCACGGTCAATCTCGTGGGCCAATGGCTCACGGTTCTCGTTATCACCGTCGTCCTGGTTCAATGGGACCAGTTGCGCCTAACCGTGTTTTCAAAAATAAACACTTGGCAGGTCGTATGGGTGGAAATCGTGTAACAATTCAAAACCTTGAAATTGCACAAGTTGTTCCAGAGAAAAACGTTATCCTGATCAAAGGTAACGTACCTGGTGCTAAGAAATCTCTTATCACGATCAAATCAGCAGTTAAAGCTGGTAAATAATAAGGAAAGGGGAAATCAGTCACAATGGCAAACGTAAAATTATTTGACCAAACTGGTAAAGAAGCTGGTGAAGTAGTTCTTAACGATGCAGTATTTGGTATCGAACCAAATGAATCAGTTGTATTTGATGTTGTCATCAGTCAACGTGCAAGTCTTCGTCAAGGAACTCACGCTGTTAAAAACCGCTCTGCAGTATCAGGTGGCGGACGCAAACCATGGCGTCAAAAAGGAACTGGACGTGCGCGTCAAGGTTCTATTCGCTCTCCACAATGGCGTGGTGGTGGTACCGTATTTGGTCCAACTCCTCGTTCATATGCCTACAAACTTCCACAAAAAGTTCGTAGATTGGCACTTAAATCAGTTTATTCTGAAAAAGTTGCTGAAAACAAATTCGTAGCTGTAGACAGCCTTTCATTTACAGCTCCAAAAACTGCTGAGTTTGCGAAAGTACTTGCTGCGCTTAGCATTGATTCAAAAGTACTTGTAATTCTTGAAGAAGGAAATGAATTTGCTGCACTTTCAGCTCGTAACCTTCCAAATGTGAAAGTTGCAACTGCAACAACTGCAAGTGTTCTTGACATCGTAAATAGCGACAAACTTCTTGTTACTAAAGAAGCTATCTCTACAATCGAGGAGGTTCTTGCATAATGAATTTGTATGACGTAATCAAAAAGCCTATCATTACAGAAAGCTCAATGGCTCTTCTTGAAGAGGGTAAATACGTATTTGAGGTGGACACTCGTGCTCATAAGCTTCTTATCAAACAAGCAGTTGAAGCTGCTTTTGATGGAGTAAAGGTTGCAAACGTGAACACAATCAATGTAAAACCAAAAGCAAAACGTGTAGGGCGTTATACTGGTTTTACAAATAAAACTAAAAAAGCTATCATCACTCTTACAGCTGATTCAAAAGCAATCGAGTTGTTTGGTGCTGAAACAGAATAATCTAAGGAGGAAATATCGTGGGAATCAGAGTTTATAAACCAACTACAAATGGTCGCCGTAATATGACTTCTTTGGATTTTGCCGAAATCACAACGAGCACTCCAGAAAAAACTTTGCTTGTTTCTTTGAACAACAAAGCCGGTCGTAACAACAACGGTCGTATCACTGTTCGTCACCAAGGCGGCGGACACAAACGCCACTATCGTTTAATTGACTTCAAACGCAATAAAGATGGTGTTGAAGCAGTTGTTAAAACAATTGAATACGATCCAAATCGTTCAGCGAATATCGCTCTTGTACATTACACTGATGGTGTAAAAGCTTATATCATCGCTCCTAAGGGCCTTGAAGTTGGCCAACGCATCGTTTCTGGACCAGAAGCAGATATCAAAGTCGGAAACGCTCTTCCACTCGCTAATATCCCAGTCGGTACATTGATTCATAATATTGAATTGAAACCAGGTCATGGCGGTGAATTAGTACGTGCTGCCGGAGCTTCTGCTCAAGTGTTGGGACAAGAAGGGAAATACGTCCTTGTTCGTCTTCAATCTGGTGAAGTTCGTATGATTCTTGGCACTTGCCGTGCCACAGTTGGTGTTGTCGGAAATGAACAACACGGTTTGGTTAATCTTGGTAAAGCAGGACGTAGCCGTTGGAAAGGTATTCGCCCGACAGTTCGCGGTTCTGTAATGAACCCTAACGATCACCCGCACGGTGGTGGTGAAGGTAAAGCACCAGTTGGTCGTAAAGCGCCATCTACTCCATGGGGCAAACCTGCTCTTGGACTTAAAACTCGTAACAAAAAAGCGAAATCTGACAAACTCATCGTTCGTCGTCGCAACGAGAAATAATCTAAAACAATCTATCCGCCAGCTCGGTAGCGCTGCTAAGCAGCGCAGGCCGCTGTGGTACTTATTTTAAAGGAGAAAACATAAAAATGGGACGCAGTCTTAAAAAAGGACCTTTCGTCGATGAGCATTTGATGAAGAAAGTTGAAGCTCAAGCCAACGACGAAAAGAAAAAAGTCATCAAAACTTGGTCACGTCGTTCAACGATCTTCCCAAGTTTCATTGGATATACAATCGCAGTCTATGACGGCCGCAAGCATGTACCTGTATATATTCAGGAAGACATGGTAGGTCACAAGCTTGGTGAGTTTGCGCCAACTCGTACTTACAAGGGTCACGCAGCTGACGATAAGAAGACACGTAGATAAGAGAGGAGAAGGACATGGCAGAAATTACTTCAGCTAAAGCAATGGCTCGTACAGTGCGCGTTTCCCCTCGCAAATCTCGTCTGGTTTTGGACAATATCCGTGGGAAAGATGTCGCTGACGCAATCGCAATCTTGAAATTCACTCCAAACAAAGCTGCTGGCATTATCGAAAAAGTGCTCAATTCAGCAATCGCTAACGCAGAAAACAATTTTGGTTTGGAAAAAGCAAACTTGGTAGTATCTGAAGCTTACGCAAACGAAGGACCAACCATGAAACGTTTCCGTCCACGTGCGAAAGGTTCAGCTTCACCAATCAACAAACGCACTAGCCACATCACAGTGGTTGTTGCAGAAAAATAAGGAGGTAAAATCGTGGGTCAAAAAGTACATCCAATAGGTATGCGTGTCGGTATCATCCGTGACTGGGATGCCAAATGGTATGCTGAAAAAGAATACGCGGATTACCTTCATGAAGATCTTGCAATCCGTAAATTCATTCAAAAAGAATTAGCTGACGCAGCTGTTTCAACTATTGAAATCGAACGCGCAGTAAACAAAGTAAATGTTTCCCTTCACACTGCCAAACCAGGTATGGTTATCGGTAAAGGTGGTGCAAACGTTGATGCACTTCGTGCAAAACTTAACAAATTGACTAGAAAACAAGTCCACATCAACATCATTGAAATCAAATCACCAGATTTAGATGCTCATCTTGTTGGTGAAGGTATTGCTCGCCAGTTAGAGCAACGTGTTGCTTTCCGCCGTGCTCAAAAACAAGCTATCCAACGTACTATGCGTGCTGGTGCTAAAGGGATTAAAACTCAAGTATCTGGTCGTTTGAACGGTGCAGATATCGCTCGTGCAGAAGGATATTCTGAAGGAACTGTTCCACTTCACACACTTCGCGCAGATATTGACTACGCTTGGGAAGAAGCAGATACTACTTACGGTAAACTTGGTGTTAAAGTTTGGATTTACCGCGGAGAAGTTCTTCCGGCTCGTAAAAACACTAAAGGAGGTAAATAACCAATGTTAGTACCTAAACGTGTTAAACACCGTCGCGAATTTCGTGGTAAAATGCGCGGTGAAGCTAAAGGTGGTAAAGAAGTAGCATTTGGAGAATATGGTCTTCAAGCAACTACTAGCCATTGGATCACAAACCGCCAAATCGAAGCTGCCCGTATCGCTATGACGCGTTACATGAAACGTGGTGGTAAAGTTTGGATTAAAATCTTCCCACATAAATCATACACTGCCAAAGCTATCGGTGTGCGTATGGGATCTGGGAAAGGTGCTCCAGAAGGTTGGGTTGCACCCGTTAAACGTGGCAAAGTGATGTTTGAAATCGCTGGTGTATCAGAAGAAGTTGCTCGTGAAGCCCTTCGTCTTGCAAGCCACAAATTGCCAGTTAAAACAAAATTCGTAAAACGTGAAGCTGAATAAGGAGAAGGCATGAAACTTAATGAAGTAAAAGAATTTGTTAAAGAACTTCGTGGTCTTTCTCAAGAAGAACTCGCGAAGCGTGAAAATGAATTAAAGAAAGAATTGTTTGAACTTCGTTTCCAAGCAGCAGCGGGTCAATTAGAACAAACCGCACGCTTGAAAGAAGTGAAAAAACAAATCGCTCGTATCAAAACTGTTCAATCAGAAGTTAAGTAATAGACTTGGGAAAGGAGAAATTCTAAAATGGAACGTAATCAACGTAAAACTCTTGTTGGACGCGTTGTTTCTGACAAGATGGATAAAACAATCACAGTTGTAGTTGAAACTAAACGTAACCACCCAGTCTATGGTAAGCGTATTAACTACTCTAAAAAATACAAAGCACATGATGAAAATAACATCGCTAAAGAAGGCGACATCGTTCGTATCATGGAAACTCGTCCGCTTTCAGCTACAAAACGCTTCCGTCTTGTAGAAGTTGTAGAAGAAGCTGTTATTATCTAATCTTACCTGAAAGGAGAAAACTTAAATGATTCAAACAGAAACTCGTTTGAAAGTTGCTGACAACAGCGGTGCCCGCGAAATCTTGACAATCAAAGTTCTTGGTGGTTCAAAACGCAAATTCGCTAGCATTGGTGATGTCATCGTTGCATCTGTAAAACAAGCTACTCCTGGTGGTACGGTTAAAAAAGGTGACGTTGTAAAAGCGGTTATCGTTCGTACTAAATCAGGTGCTCGTCGTAAAGATGGTTCATACATCAAATTCGACGAAAACGCTGCAGTGATTATCCGTGATGATAAAACTCCTCGCGGAACTCGTATCTTTGGTCCAGTTGCACGTGAATTGCGTGAAGGTGGATTCATGAAGATTGTGTCACTTGCCCCAGAAGTACTTTAATCTCAAACAAACTAAGTCCCCTATCTTTAATTAGATAGGGTGCCTATCAAGGCGTAAGAAATCAAAGGAGAAACCAATGTTTGTAAAAACTGGCGACAAAGTTCGCGTGATTGCTGGTAAGGACAAAGGTGTTGAAGCCAAAGTCATTGCCGCACTTCCAAAGGTAAATAAAGTTGTTGTTGAAGGTGTAAACATCATCAAGAAACACCAAAAACCTAATAATGAAAACCCTCAAGGTGCTATCGTAGAAAAAGAAGCACCAATCCATGTATCTAACGTTCAAGTGTTGGACAAAAATGGTGTTGCAGGGCGTGTTGGCTACAAGTTTGTAGATGGCAAAAAAGTTCGTTACAATAAAAAATCAGGCGAAGTGCTTGACTAATCACGAAGGAAAGGAGAAGTATAATGGCTAATCGTTTAAAAGAAAAATATCTTAATGAAGTAGTTCCTGCTTTGACTGAAAAGTTCAACTACTCATCTGTTATGGCTGTGCCAAAAGTGGATAAAATCGTTTTGAACATGGGTGTTGGTGACGCTGTTTCAAACGCTAAAAATCTTGAAAAAGCTGCTGAAGAGCTTGCTCTGATCTCAGGTCAAAAACCACTTATTACTAAAGCTAAAAAATCAATCGCCGGCTTCCGTCTTCGTGAAGGTGTAGCGATCGGTGCTAAAGTAACTCTTCGTGGTGAACGTATGTATGAGTTTTTGGATAAATTGGTTACTGTATCGCTTCCACGTGTTCGTGACTTCCACGGAGTTCCAACAAAATCATTTGATGGACGTGGAAACTATACACTTGGTGTGAAAGAACAGTTGATTTTCCCAGAAATTAGCTTTGATGATGTTGATAAGACACGCGGTCTAGATATCGTTATCGTAACAACTGCTAACACCGATGAAGAATCACGTGAATTGCTTACAGGCCTTGGAATGCCTTTTGCAAAATAATCTAGGAGGTAAATAAATTGGCTAAAAAATCAATGATTGCTAAGAACAAACGCCCAGCGAAGTTCTCTACGCAAGCTTACACTCGTTGCGAACGTTGTGGTCGTCCACATTCTGTTTACCGCAAATTTAAACTTTGCCGTGTTTGCTTCCGTGAATTGGCATACAAAGGACAAATTCCAGGCGTTACCAAAGCATCTTGGTAATATTATGATGTGAGAGCGTTAAGAGAACGCAGTAAAAATAGGAAGTTTGATGCAGGAGCGATGCTCCAAAGCTGTCACGCTCTCTGTATCATGTATTAACTAGCAAGTGAAAGCTTCAAACTACTAGTAAGAGGAGAAAATAAAAATGGTTATGACTGACCCAATTGCAGACTTTTTAACACGTATTCGTAATGCGAACCAAGCAAAACACGAAGTGTTGGAAGTACCTGCTTCAAACATTAAAAAAGGAATTGCTGAAATTCTTAAACGCGAAGGTTTTGTGAAAAACGTTGAGTACATTGAAGATGACAAACAAGGTGTTATTCGTGTATTCTTGAAATACGATCAAAACGGTGGAAAAGTAATCACTGGTTTGAAACGTATTTCAACTCCAGGGCTTCGTGTTTATAAAAAACGTGAAGATCTTCCAAAAGTTTTAAATGGACTTGGAATTGCAATCATTTCAACATCTGAAGGCTTGTTGACCGATAAGGAAGCACGTCAAAAGAATGTTGGTGGGGAAGTAATCGCCTACGTTTGGTAAAATTAAGATACAAAGCTCGTAAAGAACAAAGCAAAATTAGGAAGTTGGAGCAGTTTGTTTACAAACCAGCCAACTTATCTATTTTGCACAGTTCTTAGAGCGTGTTCAATTTAGCTATTGAACACAATAAGTATCTTTAACCCCGTGAAAACTAGTCGCTTTGCGGCTTGATAATCTAACAGGAGAAAAATAACATGTCACGTATTGGTAATAAAGTTATTCCATTGCCTGCTGGTGTTGAATTGACCAACAAGGACAACGTAGTAACTGTAAAAGGACCTAAAGGAGAACTCACTCGTACGTTCTCAACAGATATTGAAATCCGTGTGGAAGGAACAGAATTAACACTTCACCGTCCAAACGATACAAAAGAAATGAAAACAATTCACGGAACAACTCGTGCCCTTTTGAACAACATGGTTCATGGTGTCTCAGAAGGCTTCAAGAAAGAACTTGAAATGCGCGGGGTTGGTTACCGTGCTCAACTTCAAGGGAAAAAGCTTGTGCTTTCAGTTGGTAAATCGCATCCAGATGAAGTAGAAGCTCCTGAAGGTATTACTTTTGAACTTCCAAATCCAACGACTATTGTTGTGAGTGGAATTTCAAAAGAAGTAGTAGGGCAAACTGCTGCTTACATTCGTAGTCTGCGTGCTCCAGAACCATATAAAGGTAAAGGTATCCGCTACGTTGGTGAATTTGTTCGCCGTAAAGAAGGTAAAACAGGTAAATAATGTTAAACGGTTGTTCTTCAACCGAAATAATTATTTCCAACTTTGTGCTTAGGCACACAATAAAATTAAGAGGTGAAAATTGTGATTTCGAAACCAGATAAAAACAAAGTCCGCCAAAAACGCCATCGTCGCGTTCGCGGAAAACTCTCTGGAACTGCTGATCGCCCACGTTTGAACGTTTTTCGTTCTAATACAGGCATCTACGCTCAAGTAATTGATGACGTAGCGGGTGTAACGCTCGCAAGCGCTTCAACTCTTGACAAAGAAGTTTCAAAAGGAACTAAGACTGAACAAGCCGTTGTTGTTGGTAAACTCGTTGCTGAACGTGCAGTTGCTAAAGGTATTTCTGAAGTGGTGTTTGACCGCGGTGGATATCTCTATCACGGACGTGTAAAAGCTTTGGCTGATGCAGCTCGTGAAAACGGATTGAAATTCTAATAGGGAGGACACTAGAAAATGGCATTTAAAGACAATGCAGTTGAACTTGAAGAACGCGTAGTTGCGATTAACCGTGTTACTAAAGTTGTTAAAGGTGGACGTCGTCTTCGTTTTGCAGCTCTTGTAGTTGTCGGTGACCGTAATGGTCGTGTAGGCTTCGGTACTGGTAAAGCTCAAGAAGTACCAGAAGCTATTCGCAAGGCAGTTGAAGATGCGAAGAAAAATTTGATTGAAGTACCAATGGTTGGCACAACAATTCCTCACGAAGTTCTTTCAGAATTTGGTGGAGCTAAAGTATTGTTGAAACCAGCTGTAGAAGGTTCTGGAGTTGCTGCTGGCGGCGCTGTTCGTGCCGTTATCGAATTGGCAGGTGTGGCAGATGTAACATCTAAATCGCTTGGCTCTAACACTCCAATCAACATTGTTCGTGCAACTGTTGAAGGTTTGAAACAATTAAAACGCGCTGAAGAAGTTGCTGCCCTTCGTGGTATTTCAGTTTCTGACTTGGCATAAGAAAGGAGATAACATGGCTCAAATTAAAATTACTTTGACTAAGTCTCCAATCGGACGCATCCCGTCACAACGTAAAACTGTTGTAGCACTTGGACTTGGCAAATTGAACAGCTCAGTTATCAAAGAAGACAATGCTGCCGTTCGTGGTATGATTACAGCTGTTTCTCATTTGGTAACTGTTGAAGAAGTAAAGTAAGCAAAAATTTTTGCTGCAAAACTTTAACTTGAAAATAAATTAGGGGATGGGAGAAATTTCTCAGCCCCTAAAACTAAATATGTGTATAGGCGAGTTTGCAGTAGGGACACCTTTTCCCTGCTGCGAGCGCTAGCATTTTACAAAAGAGGAGAAAATAATAATGAAACTTCATGAATTACAACCTGCTACAGGTTCTCGTAAAGTCCACAATCGTGTTGGTCGTGGTACTTCATCAGGTAATGGTAAAACTTCTGGCCGCGGTCAAAAAGGTCAAAAAGCTCGTAGTGGTGGAAAAGTTCGTCTTGGCTTTGAAGGTGGACAAACACCATTGTTCCGTCGTATGCCAAAACGTGGTTTCTTAAATATTAATCGTAAAGAATATGCAATTGTTAACCTTGATCAATTGAATGGCTTTGAAGATGGTACAGAAGTAACACCAGTTGTTCTCGTTGAAGCAGGTATTGTAAAAGCTGAAAAATCTGGTGTTAAGATTCTTGGTAATGGTGAATTGACGAAGAAATTGACTGTTAAAGCAGCTAGATTCTCTAAATCAGCCGAAGAAGCTATCACTGCTAAAGGTGGTTCAGTGGAAGTCATCTAAGTGAGGTGACCTATGTTTTTTAAACTATTAAAAGATGCATTAAAAATCAAACAGGTTCGTTCTAAAATTCTCTTTACAATTTTTATTGTATTAGTATTTCGAATTGGTACAACGATCACTGTTCCAGGTGTTAATGCAAAAAGCTTAGAAGCTCTTAATGGGCTTTCCTTTCTAAACATGCTTAGTCTTGTATCAGGTAATGCGTTGCGAAATTTCTCAGTTTTTGCATTGGGAGTGAGTCCATACATTACCGCATCCATTGTTGTACAACTACTCCAAATGGATATTTTACCTAAGTTTGTAGAATGGGGGAAACAAGGTGAAGTTGGACGAAGAAAGTTAAATCAAGCGACGCGCTATATTGCCTTAGTCTTGGCATTTGTTCAATCTATCGGTATTACAGCAGGCTTCCATACCTTATCTAGTGCTAAGTTGGTGGCAACACCTAATTGGCAGACCTATTTGTTAATTGGTTTTCTGTTAACGACGGGTTCTATGATTGTGACTTGGTTAGGGGAACAAATTACAGATAAAGGCTATGGTAACGGTGTTTCTATGATTATCTTTGCAGGTATCGTAGCAGCAATTCCAGGAATGATTAAGAGTATATATGTAGACTACTTTGTCAATGTACCAAGCAGCCGTATTACTTCATCTATCATTTTTGTTACTATTCTGATTATAGCTGTTTTACTCATTGTTTACTTTACAACCTTCGTTCAACAAGCAGAATATAAAATTCCAATCCAGTATACCAAGATAGCTCAAGGGGCACCTTCTAGCTCTTACCTTCCTTTGAAAGTTAACCCAGCAGGTGTTATTCCTGTTATCTTTGCAAGTTCGATTACTGCTGCACCTGCAGCTATTTTCCAATTTTTGACAGCTACAGGTCACAATACACAGTGGGTTCGAGTGGCGCAGTCGTTGTTTGCGACGACGACAGTCAGCGGCATCGCAATGTATGCTCTCTTGATTATTTTGTTTACATTTTTCTATACATTTGTACAAATCAATCCAGAGAAAACTGCGGAAAATTTGCAAAAGAGCGGTGCCTATATTCATGGTGTCCGTCCGGGTAAAGGTACAGAAGAATACATGTCCAAGCTGCTTCGTCGCTTGGCAACAGTTGGTTCACTTTTCTTAGGCTTTATTTCGATTTTACCGATTTTAGCCAAGGATTTATTTGGATTGACAGATGCTGTTGCTTTGGGTGGTACTAGTTTGTTGATTATTATTGCGACTGGTATTGAAGGGATGAAACAACTTGAAGGTTATCTTCTAAAGAGAAAATATACTGGCTTTATGAATACAACAGAATAGAATAAAGTAAAGAAAGATATTTTAACTTGAAAAGCAATTTGCGTTAAATAACGAACGCAATGGTTGATGATGAAAATGAGCTTTTGTTTTCATCTTGAATCAACTATGTTGCGGGGTGGGAGAGCAAATCGAAAATCATAGATTTTCTGAAGTCTGTCCCACTCTTTCTATTTTGTTTTTAAATAAGTTTATGAAATGCTGTTAATTAATAGATTTGTTTAAAAACAAAAAAGGAGAAGGATTATGAATCTTTTGATTATGGGCTTGCCAGGCGCAGGCAAGGGAACACAAGCAGCCAAAATCGTTGAGAAATTTGGTGTTGCACATATTTCAACGGGAGATATGTTTCGTGCAGCTATGGCAAACCAAACTGAAATGGGTGTACTTGCTAAATCATACATTGACAAAGGCGAATTAGTACCTGATGAAGTGACCAATGGAATTGTCAAAGAACGACTATCACAAGATGATATTAAAGAAAAAGGCTTTTTGTTAGACGGTTACCCACGCACCATTGAGCAAGCTCATGCGTTGGATGAGATATTAACTGCCCTTGGTCTTGTTTTGGATGGGGTTGTCAATATTGAAGTAGATCCGAATAGTCTACTAGAGCGCTTGAGTGGACGGATTATTCATAAAAAAACGGGAGAAACTTTCCATAAAGTATTTAATCCACCAGCAGATTATAATGAAGAAGATTATTACCAACGTGAAGATGACAAACCTGAAACAGTGAAACGTCGTTTGGATGTCAACATTGCACAAGGTCAGCCGATTATTGATCATTATCGCGCTCAAGGTTTGGTTCATGATATTCAAGGTAACCAAGAAATTGATGCAGTCTTTGCTGACATCGAAAAAGTCTTGATGAATTTGAAATAAAAGCGTTTTTCAAGCTTGCAATATTTGACAAGTAGTGATACAATGAATTAGTCTGACTTATAATTGTTACCTCTGTGTCCAGAGGAACGAATCGAAATTTAGGGAGGTGCTTTTGCGTGGCAAAAGACGATGTGATTGAAGTTGAAGGCAAGGTTGTTGATACCATGCCAAATGCAATGTTTACGGTTGAACTTGAAAATGGACATCAGATTTTGGCAACAGTTTCTGGTAAAATTCGTAAAAATTATATTCGTATTTTAGCGGGAGACCGTGTTACTGTCGAGATGAGTCCATATGATTTGACACGTGGACGGATCACCTACCGCTTTAAATAATCGAAATACTTGGAGGGATAAAAAATGAAAGTAAGACCATCGGTCAAACCAATTTGCGAATACTGTAAAGTTATTCGTCGTAATGGTCGTGTTATGGTAATTTGCCCAGCAAACCCAAAACACAAACAACGTCAAGGATAATAGAAAGGAGAAAAAATGGCTCGTATTGCTGGAGTTGATATTCCAAATGACAAACGTGTAGTTGTTTCACTTACTTATGTATACGGTATCGGTCTTCCAACTTCTAAGAAAATTTTGGCTGCTGCTGGAGTTTCAGAAGATATTCGTGTGAAAGATTTAACATCTGATCAGGAAGATGCTATCCGTCGTGAAGTTGATGCTATCAAAGTTGAAGGTGACCTTCGTCGCGAAGTAAACTTAAACATCAAGCGTTTGATGGAAATCGGTTCATATCGTGGAATCCGTCATCGTCGTGGACTTCCTGTACGTGGACAAAACACTAAGAACAACGCTCGCACTCGTAAAGGGAAAGCTGTTGCGATTGCTGGTAAGAAAAAATAATATAAGGAGGTAAAAAGTCTTGGCTAAACCAACACGTAAACGTCGTGTGAAGAAAAATATCGAATCTGGTATTGCTCATATTCACGCTACATTTAACAACACTATTGTTATGATTACTGATGTGCATGGTAACGCAATTGCTTGGTCATCTGCTGGAGCTCTTGGATTTAAAGGTTCTCGTAAATCTACACCATTTGCTGCCCAAATGGCATCTGAAGCTGCTGCAAAATCTGCACAAGAACACGGTCTTAAATCAGTTGAAGTTACTGTTAAAGGTCCAGGTTCTGGTCGTGAGTCAGCTATTCGTGCTCTTGCTGCCGCTGGTCTTGAAGTAACAGCTATTCGTGATGTGACTCCTGTGCCACACAATGGTGCTCGTCCTCCAAAACGTCGCCGTGTATAATCATAAACCATTACACTGCTTTTCGTTTAAGAGGGAGTAACTAAATGATTGAGTTTGAAAAACCAAATATAACAAAAATTGATGAAAATAAAGACTACGGCATATTTGTAGTAGAACCACTAGAACGTGGTTATGGTACAACGCTTGGGAACTCACTTCGTCGTGTACTTCTTGCATCTCTACCAGGTGCTGCTGTAACATCTATCAATATTGAAGGTGTATTGCACGAATTCGATACAGTTCCAGGTGTCCGTGAAGATGTGATGCAAATCATTCTGAACGTCAAAGGGATTGCTGTAAAATCTTACGTCGAAGACGAAAAGACGATTGAACTGGATGTTGAAGGTCCTGCAGAAATTACTGCCGGTGATATTTTGACAGATAGTGATATTGAAATTGTAAATCCTGATCATTATCTTTTTACAATCGGTGAAGGCGCTAGCTTAAAAGCTATTATGACTGTAAATGCAGGTCGTGGTTATGTGCCGGCTGATGAAAATAAAAAAGATGATGCACCAGTAGGAACGCTTGCGGTAGATTCAATCTATACGCCGGTGAAAAAGGTTAATTACCAAGTTGAACCAGCTCGCGTTGGTAGCAATGATGGTTTTGATAAATTAACTCTTGAAATCATGACAGACGGAACGATTATTCCAGAAGATGCCTTGGGACTTTCTGCGCGTATTTTAACGCAACATTTGGATTTATTCACTAATTTAACTGAAGTGGCAAAATCTACCGATGTAATGAAAGAAACAGAAAAAGTTTCAGATGATCGTGTGTTAGATCGTACAATTGAGGAATTGGATTTATCAGTTCGTTCATACAACTGCTTGAAACGAGCTGGTATCAATACTGTATTTGATTTGACAGAAAAAACTGAACCTGAAATGATGAAAGTAAGAAATCTAGGACGGAAGAGTCTTGAAGAGGTAAAAGTAAAACTTTCTGATCTCGGTCTTGGATTAAAAAACGATAAATAAAGGAGGAAAACATGGCTTACCGTAAACTAGGACGCACTAGCTCACAACGTAAAGCAATGCTTCGCGATTTAACCACTGACTTGATTATCAATGAATCAATCGTGACGACAGAAGCTCGTGCAAAAGAAATCCGTAAAACAGTAGAAAAAATGATTACCTTGGGTAAACGAGGAGACTTGCATGCACGCCGTCAAGCAGCAGCTTATGTACGTAATGAAATTGCATCAGAAAACTATGATGAAGAAACAGCAAAATATACTTCAACTACTG
>NZ_KV815679.1:0-270 GCF_001814295.1 Streptococcus sp. HMSC067A03
GAGGAGCTATCTGAAGTAGAACAACTACGACTACAGGTGCAACTCTTAAAAAGTATCGGAGCTTGGTCAGGCAATCGCAGAGGGTCAGCGGTTCGGTCCTGTTTCGGCGTCAAACGCTCAACTTTCTACCGTTGGAAAGCAAGAGGCAAAAAACTTGAGAAGAGAAACGAGGTTGTAGAAAAAATCGAGCAACTCTGTATGGAACATCATTTTATCTATGGCTATCGTACTATTACACGACTACTTAAGAAAATCCATGGACTAATCGTT
>NZ_KV815680.1:0-137386 GCF_001814295.1 Streptococcus sp. HMSC067A03
TTATCCGGCATAGCTCAGTTGGTAGTAGCGCATGACTGTTAATCATGATGTCGTAGGTTCGAGTCCTACTGCCGGAGTTGTATATGATTAGAAATCTTGTTTAAACAAGATTTCTTTTATTATGTGTTCTTTGTCTGTCTGGGTCTGTGAGGCGGAAGATAAATATCTTCCGCTATGCGGGTGCGTATCAAAGGTTATACCTAAAGAACTCCAAACACCCTACAATAACAGTGCTCAAGCCTACCGTAAAGTAAAGGGAGAAAAATATGATACAAAAGGCACATAGTTTATCACACAAAGTGGAATTGTAAAGCTTGTTACTTTGTCTTCTTTATTTTTTATGGTTCTTGTATAATGTAGCTAAGATATTTCAATGGTAATAAAAATTGACTCTATCATGACTGTCATGATAGAGTCAATTTTATGCAAAAAATGCTTTGTATAGTGCTTTAATAGCTGCTTTTTCTTGTTCGGAATTGATAACAATCATGATTGAAACTTCACTAGATCCTTGTGAAATCATTTGGATATTAATGTGATTATCTGATAATGCTTTTGTTGCGGTAGCAGTCAAACCAATGTGACTTTTCATTTTTTCGCCGACAATCATAATGATTGAAAGATCATGTTCAATTTCTGCGTGGTCGACCTCTAATTTTAGTCTTAATTGGCGAAGAATCTCCTCTTCTTTAATGGGGGTCAACTCACGATCCCGAAGAATAATAGATAGGTCATCGATACCAGTAGGCATGTGCTCCCAACGGATATTTAGATCTTCCAATATTTGCAAAACTTTTCTACCAAAACCTATTTCACGGTTCATGAGGTATTTAGACATGTTGATGCTGGTGAAATGGGCATCTGCAGCGATACCTACCACAGGAATATCCCCGTTGCTATGCTTTAAAACAATTCTCGTTCCAGGATGAGTAGGGTTATTTGTATTTTTAATAACGAGTGGAATTTTTCCGCGGTAAGCTGGAATGAGTGCTTCATCATGTAATACAGTAAAACCTGCATAAGCTAATTCACGCATTTCACGATAGGTTAATTCTGGAATGGAATGTGGCATGTGAATAATGCCAGGATGAGCTGCGAAAATACCATCAACATCTGTAAAATTTTCATAAAGATCAGCTTTTACACCTGCAGCAATAATGGAGCCAGTAATATCAGACCCACCACGTGAAAAGGTGCAAATCTGGTCGTCTTTTGTTACTCCAAAGAATCCTGGTATAATCAATACTTCATCAGCTTCATTTAATTCTTCGATTTTATCATAACTGGAGGGGAGAAGTCGCGCATTTCCTGGTTCACTGGACACAATAAGTCCTGCTTCTCTGGGATGAACATAACGTGCATTTATCCCATTTTGGGAAAAATAGGCTGCAATAAGTTTCGCATTATTATTTTCACCTGCAGCAAGAAAAGTATCATATAGGAATTTATTATTTTCGATAGGAAGGCTTGCGAGCTTTTGGATACTTTTTGAAATTCTTTCTAGAATATTTGGCTTGAGCTCCAGTTCTATCGCCATGTCTTGATAGCGATGAATAATCCATTGTTGATGTTTTGTTACGTCATTACCAGCAACATGGTCTCGATAATATTTAATGAGGGCATCTGTTACCTTTGTATCTTGTGCGTTTCGTTTTCCGGGAGCAGATACAATCACAAAACGCCGTTCAGAATCTTCTTTGATAATCTGTAATACTTTTGCTAATTGGGTAGCAGAGGCAAGTGAGCTTCCTCCAAATTTAACAACTTTCATAACTTCTCCTATTGGCTAATTGTTTAAATTATAGCAAAATTCTGAACTTTTTTCAAATTTACCTTCCCTCCTTGCAAAAGCAATTATTTTATGCTAGAATGTAATCGCATTATTTGATAGTCAAATAATTTAATTTACAAAGAAAATAATTGTCGGAGGCAATTAAATGCAATTTGAAAATATTTTATATAGCGTTAATGACGGTGTTGCAACATTGACTTTGAATCGCCCAGAGGTTTCCAATGGGTTTAATGTTCCCATGTGTGAAGAAATTTTAAGAGCGATAAAAATGGCTTCTGGAGATGAATTAGTTCAAATATTGCTAATTAATGCAAATGGAAAAGTGTTTTCTGTTGGAGGGGATTTGGCAGAAATGCAGCGTGCGGTGGAGGCAGATGATATTCAGTCTTTGGTAAAAATCGCTGAATTGGTAAATGAAATTTCTTACTCAATGAAACAATTACCGAAACCGATCATTATGAGTGTGGATGGACCAGTTGCTGGTGCAGCAGCTAATATGGTAGTAGCTGCGGATTTCTGTATTGCGACGGAGCGTTCTCGTTTTATTCAAGCTTTTGTGGGAGTAGGTCTCTCTCCGGATGCGGGAGGATTGTATTTGCTTGCAAGAGCGATTGGTGTGACGAGAGCAACTCAATTAGTGATGACAGGTGAGGCATTGAATGCTGAAAAGGCCTTGGATTATGGGCTGTTGTATAAGGTTTGTGAAGTTGAAAAATTAGGTAACGTGACAAGTCAGTTGATTAAGAAATTAAAGCGACATTCTATAAATTCCTACCAAGCTATCAAGGAGTTGATATGGGAGAGTATGTTTGCAGGTTGGCAAAAATATGCTGATTTGGAATTAAAATTGCAGAAATCTCTCGCTTTTACAGAGGATTTTAAAGAAGGAGTTCGAGCCTATGCAGAAAAACGTCGTCCTAAATTTTCTGGGAAGTAAAAAAGTAGTTGCAATTTATTTTGATATCTGATATACTTTTTTAGTCAAATGTTTTGATGATAAAAGTTTTTTGTTAGAGGAGGATAGATTTTTGGATTACCAATTGGTCAATGATTATTTAACGTCTATTTTCAATAATGTATTGGTTATTGAAGAATCTAGTTTGAGAGGCAGTCGCTTCAAGGATATCTCTATCAAAGAAATGCATACGATTGATGTGGTTGGAAAGAATCCCAATGCAACCCCTAGCAGTGTTGCGAAGGAATTGATGGTGACATTAGGAACCGTAACAACTAGTTTAAACAACCTTGAAAGAAAAGGTTATATTGAACGAACACGTTCGGAAGTTGATCGCCGTGTGGTTCATCTAAATTTGACAAAAAATGGCCGACTGATTTATCGTTTGCATAGACGATTCCACAAGAGAATGGTTGAGAGAATCATAGACGGAATGGACAGCAATGAGATGGAAGTGATGGGGAAAGGGCTAACTAATCTGTATCATTTTCTAGAGGATTTGAAATAATGAATTATGCTAAAATTAGTCAAGTTGCTCATTATGCTCCGAGTCAGGTGGTTACAAATGATGATTTGGCAAAAATCATGGATACGAGCGATGAATGGATATCCAGTCGAACAGGAATAAAGCGTCGACATCTGTCACGAACGGAGTCAACGAGTGATCTGGCTACTAAAGTGGCAAATCAATTGTTGAAAAAGGCGAACATCAATGCAAATGAGCTTGATTTTATCATTGTGGCAACTATTACCCCAGACTCTATGATGCCTTCAACGGCTGCACGAGTTCAAGCAAATATTGGCGCCCATCATGCCTTTGCGTTTGATTTGACAGCAGCTTGTAGCGGCTTTATTTTTGCCCTGTCGATGGCTGAGAAGTTAATTTCCTCAGGTCGTTATCAGAAAGGTCTTGTTATAGGAAGTGAAACTTTATCAAAAGTCCTTGACTGGTCTGATCGATCAACTGCGGTTCTTTTCGGTGATGGTGCTGGAGGAGTGCTTCTTGAAAGTTCCTCGAAACAGCATTTTCTCGCTGAAAGTCAATTTACGGATGGTTCGCGTGGGGAAAGCTTGACTTGTGGTAAATATGGTTTGTCCTCCCCTTATTCCGAAAAGAAAGAAGCGGCACTATATTTAACGATGGATGGTCGTAAAATTTTTGATTTTGCTATTCGAGATGTGGCAGCTTCTATTAAAGACACGATTGAATCCAGTAATGTTCAAGTAGAGGATATTGACTATTTACTATTACATCAGGCCAATATTCGCATTTTAGATAAAATGGCGAAAAAAATTGGTGTAGCAAGGGAAAAACTTCCTGCGAATATGATGGAATATGGGAATACGAGTGCGGCGAGTATTCCAATTCTTTTATCTGAGTGTGTTGAAAAGGGGTTCATTCATCTTGATGGCAGCCAAACAGTTTTGCTATCAGGATTTGGTGGAGGTTTGACATGGGGCACACTTATTGTTACAATTTAGTTATTATGTGGTAATCACATGAATATAAATATTTATTTTTAAAGGAGTCTATCATGGCAGTATTTGAAAAAGTACAAGAAATTATTGTGGAAGAACTTGGCAAAGAACCTTCAGAAGTTACTCTTGAGTCAACTTTTGATGACCTTGACGCAGATTCATTGGATTTGTTCCAAGTTATCTCAGAAATTGAGGATGCATTCGATATTCAAATTGAAACCGAAGAAGGATTGAACACAGTTGGTGACTTAGTTGCCTATGTTGAAGAAAAAACAAAATAAAAAGTTGAAACGGGGCTGAGATAAGATTCTCGCCCTCTTTTGAAAAAAGTATTGAGGTAGGCAGTGAAGTTAACTGTATAACCGATTTGCTTGAGAAAAAAGAACAGTAAAGAGTTAATTTTGTCGGAGTGGGATAATGAAGTCTATAGTTGGATGATATGTTCCGCTCCCTCTTGTTTAGGTAATAGTTTGATTTTCAAAGTATACAAGTGCTTGAATTGAAAGAATTGAGCCATTACTTAAGCAACATGTAAGGAGGTATTATGCAAACACGTGTCACAGAATTGTTAAATATTAAATATCCTATTTTTCAGGGTGGGATGGCCTGGGTTGCTGATGGTGATTTAGCTGGGGCTGTATCTAAAGCTGGAGGTCTTGGAATTATTGGTGGTGGTAATGCACCAAAAGAAGTTGTTAAAGCTAATATTGATAAGATTAAATCATTAACAGACAAGCCTTTTGGCGTGAATATTATGCTGTTGTCTCCTTTTGTGGAAGATATTGTTGATTTGGTCATTGAAGAAGGTGTCAAGGTTGTGACAACTGGCGCAGGAAATCCAAGTAAATATATGCAACGATTTCATGACGCTGGGATTACAGTCATTCCAGTGGTACCAAGTGTAGCATTGGCTAAGCGAATGAAAAAAATTGGCGCAGATGCAGTTATTGCTGAAGGGATGGAAGCAGGAGGTCATATCGGAAAATTAACGACTATGACACTGGTTCGTCAGGTTGTTGAAGCGATTGATATCCCTGTGATTGCAGCAGGTGGAATTGCAGATGGTCGTGGTGCAGCTGCAGGCTTTATGCTTGGTGCAGAAGCTGTACAAGTGGGGACACGTTTTGTTGTCGCAAAAGAGTCAAATGCACATCAAAATTATAAAAATATGATTTTAAAAGCCCGTGATATTGATACGACTATTTCTGCTCAACATTTTGGTCATGCAGTACGAGCTTTGAAAAATAAACTGACTAGAGAATTTGACCAAGCAGAAAAGGATGCTTTTAAGCAAGAAAATCCAGATTTAACTGTTTTTGAAAACTTGGGTGCAGGAGCTTTGGCAAATGCAGTTGTTCGGGGTGATGTTGAACATGGTTCTGTCATGTCAGGACAAATTGCAGGGCTTGTCAGCAAAGAAGAGACAGTTGAAGAAATTTTGAAGGATATATACTACGGTGCAGCAGAGGTAATCCAAAAAGAGGCTAGCCGTTGGGCAGGAGTAACTAGAAATGACTAAAACAGCCTTTCTATTTGCAGGTCAGGGAGCTCAGTATTTGGGAATGGCTCGTGACCTTTATGATCAGTACAATGTAGTGCGAGCAACCTATGATGAAGCAAGCCAAGTGTTAGGTTATGATATAAGAAATTTAATTGATCGTGAGGAAGAAAAACTCAATCAGACACGGTATACTCAGCCAGCGATTTTGACGACTTCTGTGGCTATCTATCGGTTATTGCAGGAGGAAGGAATACAAGCTGCCATAGTAGCAGGTCTTTCTCTTGGAGAATACTCTGCTATGGTAGCCGCTGGTGCTTTGGAGTTTACAACGGCGGTTGATTTGGTGGCAAAGCGTGGTGTTTTTATGGAGGAGGCAGCTCCTGCTGGCTCTGGTAAAATGGTTGCGGTTTTAAATGCTGATTTGGCTACGATTGAAACGGCCTGTCAAGAGGCTAGTCAGCTGGGAATTGTATCACCAGCAAACTACAATACACCTAGCCAGATTGTTATTGGCGGTGAAGTTAAAGCGGTTGACAAAGCTGTGGAATTGTTAAAAGAAGCTGGCGTGAAACGTTTGATTCCACTCAAAGTTTCTGGCCCATTTCATACAGCTTTGTTAAAGCCAGCTAGTGATAAATTGTCAAAAGTTTTAGCAGCAGTCGAATTTACTGATTTTAAACTCCCTTTGGTAGGAAATACAGAAGCTGCTGTCATGGAAAAAGAACGGATAAAAGAGCTATTAACCCGTCAGGTAATGGAGCCGGTTCGTTTTTATGACAGCATTGCCAGAATGCAAGAAGCTGGTGTAACAAAGTTTATCGAGATTGGTCCTGGAAAAGTTTTGTCTGGTTTTATGAAAAAAATTGATAAGACAGCTAATGTTTATCAAGTAGAAGACGCGAAGAGCTTGACTGCTCTTCTAGAAAAAAGGAATAGGTATGGAACTTAAAGGAAAAAATATTTTTATAACTGGTTCAACACGTGGCATTGGACTTGCAATGGCTCATAAGTTTGCAAGCTTAGGTGCCAACATTGTTTTAAATGGTCGCCGTGAGATTGGTGAGGAGCTCATTTCTGAATTTTCAGATTATAGAGTTCAGGTGATTCCGATATCTGGTGATGTATCAGATAGTACAGATGCTAAGCGAATGGTAGAGAAAGCTATTGAAAAACTTGGAAGCGTGGATATTCTGGTCAATAATGCTGGTATCACAAAAGATAAACTTATGTTGAAATTAACTGAGGAAGATTTTGAGCAGGTTTTGAAAGTGAATCTTGTTGGTGCTTTTAATATGACGCAAGCGGTTTTGAAGCCAATGACAAAAGCTCGTCAGGGTGCTATTATCAATGTATCTAGTGTTGTCGGCTTGATTGGGAATGTCGGTCAAGCAAATTATGCAGCTTCTAAGGCTGGGCTTATTGGTTTCACTAAATCTGTAGCGCGTGAGGTAGCAGCTCGTAATGTACGAGTAAATGCTATTGCACCAGGCATGATTGAGTCAGATATGACCGATGTTTTGTCTGATAAAGTAAAAGAAGCTACACTGGCTCAGATTCCAATGAAGCGCTTTGGTAATACCAGTGAAGTGGCAGAAGTAGCGACCTTTCTAGCTCGTCAAGAGTATTTAACAGGACAAGTTATTGCTATTGATGGTGGCTTAGCCATGTAACGATAAATTAAGTTGGACAAAAACAGAAGGTTTTGAAGAGATATTTTTCTTAGCTATAAATCAGAATAAAGGAGTTCGATATGAAACTAAATCGAGTTGTTGTAACAGGATACGGACTGACTTCACCGATTGGGAATACACCTGAGGAGTTTTGGAATAGTCTTGTAAACGGCAAGATTGGAATTGGTCCAATCACGAAGTTTGACAATAGTGATTTTGCTGTTCACAATGCAGCAGAAGTTCAAGACTTTCCTTTTGATAAATATTTTATCAAAAAAGATACCAATCGTTTTGATAACTATTCTCTTTATGCACTTTATGCCGCACAGGAAGCTGTAAATAACGCAAAGTTAGATGTTGAAAGCATCAATCATGACCGTTTTGGTGTTATTGTCGCATCAGGTATTGGTGGCATTAAAGAAATTGAGGATCAGGTTCTTCGCTTGCACGAAAAAGGTCCAAGACGTGTCAAACCAATGACGCTACCAAAAGCTTTGCCGAATATGGCAGCTGGGAATGTCGCTATGCGCTTTGGCGCAAATGGAGTTTGTAAATCCATTAATACAGCATGTGCTTCATCAAATGACGCTATCGGAGATGCTTTTCGCTCTATAAAATTTGGTTTTCAAGATGTTATGCTCGTTGGTGGGGCTGAAGCATCTATTACACCATTTGCTATCGCTGGTTTCCAAGCTTTGACGGCTTTATCTACAACTGAAGATCCAGTTCGTGCTTCTATTCCATTCGACAAAGATCGGAATGGATTTGTTATGGGTGAAGGTTCTGGGATGCTGGTTCTAGAAAGTTTGGAACACGCTGAAAAACGTGGAGCAACGATTTTAGCAGAAATTGTTGGTTATGGTAATACTTGTGATGCTTATCATATGACCTCCCCACATCCAGAAGGAGCTGGTGCGATTAAGGCGATGAAAATGGCACTTGAGGAAGCTGAAATTTACCCTTCAGACATTGCTTATGTGAATGCTCATGGAACTTCTACACAAGCTAATGAAAAAGGTGAAAGCCAGGCAATTGTCGCTGCTTTAGGAAAAGAAGTACCAGTTTCTTCCACAAAGTCTTTTACAGGTCATTTACTTGGAGCAGCTGGAGCTGTTGAAGCTATTGCAACTATTGAAGCGATGCGTCATAGCTTTGTACCAATGACTGCGGGAACACAAGAACTCTCAGACTACATGGAGGCAAATGTTATCTATGGTCAAGGGAAAGAGTATGATATTCCTTATGCTATCTCAAACACTTTTGGTTTTGGTGGGCATAATGCGGTTCTTGCATTCAAGCGCTGGGAGGCTTAAATGAATATTAATGAAATCAAAGATTTGATGGCTCAATTTGACCAATCAAGTTTACGCGAATTTTCTTATAAAAATCAAAGCGATGAATTAACTTTCAGTAAAAATGAAGGACAAGTTGCGACACCATCTGCCAAAGTAGTTCCGCAAGTAGCGCCAATCCAGCCTTCGGTAGGTATCGCAAATACTCTTTCACAAACAGAAATGCTGGCTCCAGATACAACTGAAGAAACAATATCTGTAGCAAAGTCGGATGCAGCTGAAGGTGATGTTGTAGAAAGTCCTTTGGTTGGGGTAGCTTATTTAGCCGCTGGTCCGGATAAGCCACCGTTTGTATCAGTTGGTGATCAAGTGAAAAAAGGTCAGACCTTGATGATTATTGAGGCCATGAAAGTCATGAATGAAGTTCCGTCACCTAAAGACGGTCTAGTTACAGAAATTCTGGTTCAAAATGAAGAAATGGTTGAATTTGGGAAAGGGCTGGTACGCATTAAATGATTGATATCAATGCAATAAAAGAAGCGCTTCCTCACCGCTACCCGATGCTGTTGGTGGATCGCGTTTTGGAAGTCAGTGAAGATGAAATTGTCGCTCTTAAAAATGTGACAATTAATGAGCCTTTCTTTAACGGACATTTTCCTCAGTATCCTGTTATGCCTGGCGTTCTCATTATGGAAGCTTTGGCTCAGACTGCTGGTGTGCTGGAATTGTCTAAAGAAGAAAACAAAGGTAAGCTAGTCTTTTATGCTGGTATGGATAAGGTCAAGTTCAAGAGACAAGTTGTTCCAGGTGACCAGCTTATCATGACTGCTAAATTTGTCAAACGTCGTGGAACAATTGCTGTTGTGGAAGCTAAAGCAGAAGTTGACGGGAAGTTAGCAGCAAGTGGTACTTTAACTTTTGCACTCGGACAATAAAAGGAGATTTCACCATGTTTCGTAAGATTTTAATTGCCAACCGTGGGGAAATTGCGGTACGAATTATTCGAGCGGCCAGAGAATTAGGAATTACGACAGTAGCAGTTTATTCAAAAGCTGATAAAGAAGCTCTCCATACCTTACTGGCAGATGAAGCAGTTTGTATTGGTCCAGCAAAGTCTACAGAATCTTACCTCAATATGAATGCAGTATTGTCAGCAGCTGTTTTAACAGGCTCTGAAGCAATTCATCCGGGTTTTGGCTTTTTGAGTGAAAATTCTAAGTTTGCGACCATGTGCGAGGAAGTTGGCATTAAATTTATTGGTCCGTCGGGAGCGGTAATGGATTTAATGGGTGATAAAATCAATGCGCGTGCTCAGATGATTAAGGCGAATGTGCCTGTAATCCCAGGTTCTGATGGTGAAGTTCATACGTCAGACGAAGCACTTGCGATTGCAGAAAAAATTGGCTATCCAGTCATGCTCAAAGCTTCTGCTGGCGGTGGTGGCAAAGGTATTCGGAAAGTTGAAAAGGCAGAAGATTTAGCAGCTGCCTTTGAATCGGCTTCTAGTGAAGCCAAAGCAGCTTTCGGAAATGGTGCTATGTACATGGAACGGGTCATTTATCCGGCTCGGCATATTGAAGTTCAAATTTTGGCTGACCAACATGGTCATGTCGTTCACTTAGGTGAACGCGACTGTTCGCTTCAAAGAAATAATCAAAAAGTGTTGGAAGAAAGTCCGTCGGTTGCAATTGGTAAGACCCTTCGTTGTCAAATTGGTGAGGCTGCTGTACGAGCTGCTCAATCTGTTGGCTATGAAAATGCAGGGACGATTGAATTTTTGTTTGACGAAGGAAAAAGAGAATTTTATTTCATGGAAATGAACACTCGTGTTCAAGTTGAACATCCGATAACAGAATTTGTAACAGGGATCGATATTGTTAAGGAACAGATAAAAATCGCTGCGGGGCAAGAGCTAGCTTTTGGTCAAGAAGATATACATATAACGGGACACGCTATTGAATGTCGAATCAATGCTGAAAACCCTGCCTTCAACTTTGCACCAAGTCCAGGAAAGATTTCCAATCTCTATTTACCAAGTGGTGGTGTGGGGCTGCGTGTAGACTCAGCAGTTTATCCAGGTTATACGATTCCACCTTATTATGATAGTATGATTGCCAAAATTATTGTGCATGGTGAAAATCGTTTTGATGCACTAATGAAGATGCAACGCGCACTCTATGAATTAGAAATTGATGGTGTGGTGACAAATACTCGCTTTCAAATGGATTTGATTGCTAATCCAAATGTTATTGCTGGAGATTATGATACAGCTTTTCTTATGGAGAAATTTTTACCAGCTTATCAAGATAAAAAATAAAGGAGTAAGTAGAATTCATGGCTTTGTTTTCAAAAAAGGATAAATATATTCGCATCAATCCAAATCGTTCTAATCGCGAAACGCCTCAATCAAAGCCTGAGTTTCCCGATGAATTATTTTCAAAGTGCCCAGGTTGTAAACATATCATTTACCAAAAAGATTTAGGAAGTGAACGTATTTGTCCACAGTGTGGTTATACGTTTCGTATTTCAGCTTTTGAACGTCTCAATCTGACCGTAGATGCCAATAGCTTCAAGGAATTGTTTACAGGGATTGAAACGAAGGATCCTCTGAATTTTCCGAATTATCGTGAAAAATTGAAAAAAATTCGCGCAAAAACAGACTTGGATGAAGCAGTGCTCACAGGAATTGCTACAATTGATGGACAAAAGACGGCTTTGGGAATTATGGATTCCAATTTTATCATAGCATCTATGGGAACGGTTGTTGGTGAAAAAATTACTCGTCTTTTTGAATATGCCACAGAACATAGGCTGCCTGTCACTTTGTTTACCGCATCTGGTGGTGCGCGCATGCAAGAGGGGATTATGAGTTTAATGCAAATGGCTAAAGTGTCCGCAGCAGTGAGACGACATTCCAATGTTGGCTTGTTTTATTTGACAGTTTTAACTGATCCAACAACAGGTGGAGTGACGGCTTCATTTGCCATGGAGGGAGACATTATCTTGGCTGAAACGCAAGCGTTAGTTGGTTTTGCAGGTCGTCGAGTGATTGAAACCACTGTCCGCGAAAAATTGCCAGACGATTTTCAAAAAGCAGAATTTCTGCTTGAGCATGGTTTTGTTGATGCCATTGTCAAGCGCTTGGAATTGCGTTCCACCATTGCTAGACTGCTTACTTTCCATGGAGGTAAACAATGACGAAGATTACTCGAATTATTAAAGAAGCACGAGATCAGGCGCGGTTGACAGCTTTGGATTTTGCACAAGGAATTTGTGAAGATTTTATTGAATTGCATGGAGATCGCTCTTTCCGAGATGACGGAGCGGTAATTGGTGGTATTGGAACTCTGAATAGCCAGCCAATCACTATTGTAGGGATTCAAAAGGGACGGAACCTTCAGGATAATTTGCGCCGTAATTTTGGTCAGCCTCATCCAGAAGGGTATCGGAAGGCACTTCGTTTGATGAAGCAGGCAGAGAAATTTGCTCGTCCTATTGTGACCTTTATTAATACAGCTGGTGCTTATCCAGGGGTTGGGGCTGAAGAGCGCGGCCAAGGAGAAGCGATTGCGCGTAATTTGCTCGAAATGAGTGATTTAAAGGTGCCAATTATCGCTATTATTATCGGTGAGGGCGGATCTGGTGGTGCGCTCGCTTTAGCGGTCGCAGATAGAGTGTGGATGCTCGAAAATTCGATTTATGCCGTTCTCAGCCCAGAAGGTTTTGCTTCCATTTTATGGAAAGACGGCAGTCGTGCTATGGAAGCAGCGGAACTCATGAAAATCACCTCTCATGAACTTCTTGAGATGAAAGTAGTAGATAAAGTCATTGCTGAGACAGGGCTTAGAAATCAAGATTTACTGAATGCTGTGAAGCAGGAAATTGTAGAAGAGATTACTCATTTATCTAAGCAACCAGTTGAAGAATTGTTAGAAAATCGCTATCAACGATTTAGAAAATACTAATAAAATAGAGCAGAAGATAGTTTTCTACACTGCTCTTTTTATTTTTGCAAATCAGTTTTTTCGCTTTATTTTTTGATATAATAGGTAATAGACAAAAGGAGAAGAGATGTTTATTATTGATTTTATCTTGCATATTGACGAGCATATTTACAATATTGCCAATGCAGTAGGTGGCTGGACTTATCTGATTTTATTTTTGGTGATTTTTATTGAAACAGCTGCTGTTGTATTTCCGTTTTTGCCGGGAGACAGCTTACTTTTTGCAGCCGGTGCCTTATCAGCCAATCCAGAAATGCATTTTAATGTTCTGCTTTTTATGCTCCTATTTTTCGTTGGGGCTTTCGTTGGTGATACCTGTAATTTTTTTATTGGCAGAACCTTGGGCTATCGTTTTGTACATTATAAATTTTTCAGCAAGTTGATAAAAGAAGAGAATATCAAAGAAGCAGAGGTGTATTTTGAAAAACATGGCTCCTCTTCCATTATTTTAGGACGTTATATTCCCATTATTCGTACCTTTGTGCCTTTTGTAGCAGGCATTAGTCAATTCCCTATTCATTCTTTTCTGAAACGAACTTTTATTGCTGCCTTATCTTGGTCTTTGATTGCGACAGGGGCGGGTTATCTTTTTGGGAATATTCCCTTTGTGAAAACTCATTTTTCAGCTATTATTTTTGGAATTGTCATTGTTACCTTACTTCCAACTGTGATAAGTGTTATTCGCAGTGCAATGATTAAAAAACGAAACAATCAAATGAAGAGATAAGAAAACTCTGAGATGATTTGAAAATCTCAGAGTTTTTATGTTACTTCGGTGCGATGACATCTACACCACCCATGTATGACCGTAGCACTTCTGGAATCGTAACAGAACCATCTTCATTTTGATAATTTTCAAGAATAGCTGCAACGGTACGACCAACTGCAAGACCAGAACCATTCAAAGTATGTAGAAGTTTAACTTTGCCGTCTGCTTCGTCACGGTAGCGGATTTTGGCCCGGCGAGCTTGGAAATCTTCAGTATTAGAACAGCTGGAGATTTCACGGTAGGTGTTTTGAGCAGGAATCCAAACTTCCAAGTCGTAGGTCTTAGCAGCAGAGAAGCCCATATCCCCTGTAGAAAGAGCTACAACACGGTAAGGAAGATTCAGCTTTTGCAGGATGTTTTCAGCGTTTGCAGTCATCTTTTCCAGCTCTTCATAAGATTCTTCTGGTTTGGTAAATTTGACCATTTCCACTTTGTGAAATTGATGCAAACGAATCAAACCACGGGTGTCACGGCCGGCAGAACCAGCTTCGGAACGGAAAGACGGACTCATGGCTGTGAAGTAGATTGGCAAGTCTTTCCCGTCTAAAATTTCCCCTCGGTAGTAATTTGTCAAAGGAACTTCAGCAGTTGGAATGAGAACATAATTAGCGTCGCACAATTCAAAAGTATCTTCTTTGAATTTTGGATATTGACCTGTTCCAAACATTGAATCATGATTAACCATGTAAGGGGGGATGACCTCTGTGTAGCCCTCTTTTTGATGCTCGTCTAACATGAAATTGTAGATAGCACGTTCTAAACGAGCGCCAAGTCCCTTGTAGAAGAGGAAGCGAGCGCCAGTGACTTTTGCTCCGCGTTCCCAGTCTAGAATATCAAGATTTTCTCCAAGATCCCAGTGAGCTTTTACTTCAAAGTCAAACACACGTGGTGTCCCCCAACGGCGGACTTCTACATTATCATCTTCATCAGCGCCTACTGGTACACTATCGTGAGGAATATTTGGTAATGTGGTTGTAAATTCAGTTAATGTAGCGTCAATTTCTGCTAATTTTGCGTCTAATGCTTTCACTTCGGCAGATAATTTTTGCATGGCAGCAATTTTATCATCAGCATTTTCTTTATTACGTTTTGCTTGGGCAATTTCTGCTGACACCGTATTTCGTTCTGCTTTTAAATTTTCGACTTTAACCAAGAGTTCACGGCGTTTGCTATCAAACTCTTTCATTTTATCAAGTGTTACAGCATCAACGCCGCGAGTTGCTAGTTTTTGTGCAATAGTATCAAAATCTGTGCGAATGCGTTTAATATCTAACATAAGACCTCCTATAATAAAAGTGCACCTGTGAAACTGTTGGAGTGGCAGGGCCACGGTTCCATCCAACTTCACATAAGTGCACTTGATTATTTATGAAATTAGTATTACGGTAGAATTTCAAGCTAGCTCTCTATCTGCTCACAGCTGCCGCAGACTTTCTGAAAGAGATACTAGATTTACTTATCCGTTTCTTACGATTATACAAAAATTCTTATTTTTTTGCAAATAGATTTTTAAAAAATTGACCAATTGTTTGAATCAGTGTTGGTAGTTTAACGACTTTGTCATTACCGATATGATTTCGGGCATGTTTCAAAATAGTCCCAGCATCTTTTGAGGCAAAGAGGAATTTACCTTTGTCGGTAAAAACTTCAAAATGACGACTAATTCGTTTGCCCGAAACATTAGCGCCAATTTGATTGATAGTATCCCAAGGGATTTGGATGTAATCTTCAACATTGGCATCCGCATAAAATTCAAGTGCTTTATCTCCAATTAAAAATTTACCAACTTTTCCTCCAATTCCCAGATAAGAAGTTCCGGTTGTTTGAAAATCAATTTTTGTATTTTGTGATTGTGCCATCTTTCCCTCTTTTTCTTAAATCTTTCCTTTTCATTATACCATATTTGCATTGAAAAATTTTTATTTTCTTCTTTGAAAGGTATCTTTGATTGCCAAATTTTAAAAATTTAACAGTAAAAAAAGAAGGCTTCTGCCTTCTTTTCATTTTACATCAAACCAATAACCTTGGCGATAATACCAACGATGAATAATCCGATGATGATAGTGATTGGTGAAACTTTCTTCTTAAGCAACCACATGCAAAGGAAAGTAAGGAGAAGTCCCATCAAACCAGGAATCAATGAATTCAATTGACCTTGTAGCGTGTTTGCTCTTTCAGGAGTTAAGCTAAGTCCATTTGCGACATCGCCTAAGATTTTTTGAAGCTGTTCACCACTTACAGCACCTTTAGGGAAATTGATGTAAGCTCCTTCTGAGAGTTTTGTTGAAGGAAGTTGAAGTGCAAAGCTAACATTTACCCAGCGTTCAACAAGCACAGCAAGGATGAACATACCGAGAATAGAAGCTCCTTTAGTGATATCTTGAAGGATACCGCCTGACATATCTTTAGTAATTTCAGAACCAGCTTTGTAACCGAGTTCTTGAGTGTACCACAAGAAGGCCATACGGATAAGATTCCAAAGAACGAAGAAGAGGATTGGCCCTATGATGTTCCCTGTTGAAGCAAGAGAGGCACCAAGAGCACCAAGGATAGGACGAACTGTGAACCAGAATACAGGGTCACCGATACCAGCAAGAGGCCCCATCATACCGATTTTAACCCCTTGAATGGCAGCATCATCAATTTCAACACCATTTGCTTTTTCTTCTTCCAAAGCAAGTGTAACCCCGATGATAGGTGCAGCTACGTATGGGTGAGTGTTAAAGAATTCCAAGTGACGTTCAAGAGCAGCAGCTTGGTCTTCTTTGTTAGTGTAGAGTTTTTTGATAGCCGGAATTAACGCATAAGCCCAACCTAAGTTTTGCATCCGTTCATAGTTCCAAGAACCTTGCAAGAAAGTTGAACGCCACCAAATTTTTTGACGATCTGATTTTGATAATTGAATTTTTTCTGTCATGATATTAGTAGCTCCTTTCTTAGTAGTCTTCTAAAATATCACCAATTGGGTCATTTGATGTAGCAGAACCTCCGCCGCCACCATTGCCACCTTTTTTAGAAAGGTTAAGGTAGATAAGAGCGATTGCAACACCGATTGTACCAAGAGCGATAAGAGTTAATTGGCTAACAGCTGCAAGTGCAAAACCGATAGCAAAGAATGGCCATACTTCGCGAGTTGCCATCATATTGATAACCATAGCATAACCAACGGCAACGACCATACCGCCACCGATAGCCATACCATCTGACAACCATGCAGGCATTGCAGAAAGTAAGTTTTGTACTGATTCAGCTGGGATAGCAAGAAGAAGCGCAGCAGGAATAGCGATACGCAAACCTTGAAGGACAAGAGCAAACAAGTGAGCACGTTCTACGCTTGCGATATCACCTTTTTTAGCAGCGGCATCAGCACCATGAACAAGGGCAACTGAGATAGTACGAACGATCATTGTAAGGAAAAGACCAGCAACAGCAAGTGGGATAGCAACAGCAGTTGCGACAGCAACACCTTTGTTTGTAAAGTCTCCACCTTGTACCATAATAATAGCGGCAGCAACAGATGCAAGAGCAGCATCAGGCGCAACAGCAGCACCAATATTTGCCCAACCAAGAGCGATCATTTGTAGTGAACCACCAAGCATTACACCTGCTTCCAAGTGTCCTGTTACAAGACCGATAAGTGTACATGCAACAAGTGGTTGGTGGAATTGAAATTGGTCTAAGATTCCTTCAAGTCCAGCAAGAAAGGCAACGAAGACCACTAAAATCATAGAAATAATTGACATATTCTAAATCCTTTCTATTATTGAACGTTGGCTTTATTAATTAAGTCAAACAAATCTTTTTTAGAGTCGTTTGGTACTTTACGTACGTCAAATTCGACTCCTAGGTCACGCAATTTTTCAAAGGTTGCAACGTCATCTTTATCCATTGACAAGACGTTATTGACCATTGTTTTACCCGTTGAGTGAGCCATTGAGCCAACATTAAGTGTTTTGATATCGACACCGCCTTCAACCGCACGGAGTGCATCTTGAGGAGTTTCAAAAAGAATCAATGCATGTGTGTTACCAAAACGAGGATCTTTTGCTACTGCAATCAATTTGTCGATTGGGACAACATTTGCTTTGACATTACCAGGTGCAGCTTGCTTGATCAGCTCCTTACGAAGCTTATCTTGCGCTACCGAGTCAGAAGCAACGATGATACGATCTGCTTTAGAATCTGGTGTCCAAGCAGTCGCAACTTGACCATGCAGAAGACGTGTATCGATACGTGCAAGATTGATTTTTAACTTGCCATCGCCAATAACGGTTCCTTCTGGAATAGTAGCCTGAGCAGTCGGTGCAGTCGGCGCACTTGCTACTTCGGCTACAGGATTTAGTTCTTCAGGAAGAGCTTTTACTCCTTCCTTGGCTTCTTTGATGATGTTTGCGACAACAGTGTCAACGCCAGCATTGGCATCCATCATTCGTTCTGTATAAGCTTGAATCAACATTGGCAGATTCAAACCTGTAATGATCGCGAACTTACGGTCAGGATTTTCACCCATTACGCGGCTAGCTTGGTTAAATGGAGAACCACTCCAAAGATCAGCCAAAACTAGAACTTCATCGTTCGCGTCAAAAGCAGCCACAGCATCATTGAACTTAGCATACAAATCATCAGGACCTTCGTTTGGCATAAAAGTTACAACTTGAACTTTTTCTTGCTCACCAAAAATCATAGAACCTGATTGATGAATACCAGCAGCAAATTCACCATGGCTTGCAATAATGATTCCGATACTCATTATTGTCTTTCCTCCTTATAAAATGTTTGACTTAAGTTTAAGAAAAATTTAAGACTATTTAAGTATAAAACGTTTTCATGAAAAATGCAATAGTTTAAGCTAAAAAAAGTCAAATTCTTTCATATTTTTGACAGATTGTAAACAGATAAGGCTAGTCATTTAAACAATATATTAACCTTGAAAAACGTTTACAAAAAATTATGAAAGTATGAAAAATATTCTTTCTTTTCTTGGAAAACATCGAACAGAAAAAGAAAACTCAATAAATAATTTAGAGAAATGTTAAATCCAAAAAGCTAAATTCATCATATAAAATTTATAGCATAAAACTGAATCCACTTTACTACATGATTTTGTAACAAACTACTAAAAAGAATCGGGCAGAAGACCTGTCCAACTCTAAGCATTGTTATAAAAATAGTTTCAATAATTGATGAGCCACTCCATCTTGATCATTGGTCAGTGGTAGTTGTTCATCTGCATAGGGAAGAAGTGTTTGACTAGCATTTTTCATAGCATAGCCTGTACCGGCAAATGCTAACATCTCTGTGTCATTGTGCTCGTCTCCGAAAGCAATTAAATCTTTTCGATCTACGTTCAGAATATCTAATAAATATTTTAAAGCAAAGGCTTTGTTTACACCCTTTGGAGTGCATTCAAGGATATTTAGTGGTCCTCCCCAAGTGTTGATAGAGAGCTGCTGTTGATAAAATTGATTCAATTCATCAGCTAAGGCATATTTATCAGTAGCGTGAGTTTGCAAGAGGATACAATTGGGATTTTTAGTCACTAAGTCAGGGATGAATTGATTTTCAGGTCGAAAGGATTCCACACCGAACAATTTTGGATCGGCAATTGCTTCATTTGGTGTTGTAATATAAAATTTCTTTCGGTACTCACCAGCGATGAAGTCCGCTTTAATTTCTTGTTTCCGTTTGACAATATCCAATAGATATTCTTTGTCTAAGGTGATGCATCTTTCTTGTTGCCATTTTTTCTCAGGAATATGAGTCAAAGAACCATTGAAATTAATCATTGGCGTATGTAACTCCAACTCTTTGTAAAATTCTCGTGCCATCCGATAAGGTCGTCCTGTTGTGATAACAACATGGTGGCCTTTTTTAGAAATTTTTTTGATCGTTTCTTTTGTAAATTCAGAAAGTTTGCTGTCAGAATTGAGCAAAGTTCCGTCTAAATCTACTGCAATTACTTTTTTTGTCATAATTTACTCTTTCATTTGTGCTGTTTTCTATTATAGCAGATTTTAAGATGAAAGTGCATAATTTGTGATATAATGTTTTCTTATATAATGAAGGAGGACATCGAGTATGCGTAAAACAATTATCATTCATATTTTCTTTGCAATCATTTCTGTTATCGTTTATGTCGAAGGAATTTTAACGAAGGGGCCGGATTTGATCTGGAATATGTTTTTAGCTTTGATTGCCTATGATACAGCTTTTCTAGCCATTCAGTTTAAAAAGAAATGGTTTTTCCTACCTGTCATTCTTCTTTGGCTAGCATTTTACCCCAATACGTTCTATATGATTACGGACTTGGTACACATGCACTGGGTGAGTGATACCTTGTGGAATCGAGAAAGCTTACATCTTTTTATGGCATTTGTTCCAAGTATTTTCTTTGGAGTTTTATGTGGAATTGAGAGCTGGAACATGATTGTACATTATTTAAAGTTGAATTGGTGGATAGAGTATTTAGCTATTGGAGCAGTGTCGTTTTTATCTAGTTTAGCCATTTATATAGGTCGTTATGATCGACTTAATTCTTGGGATTTAGTTAGTCATCCTACACTAGTTTTTGAGCGTCTGGCAGCGTCTTTGCAGCGGGAGAGTCTGCTGTTCATTTTAGGGTTTACCTTTATTCAAATCATGTCCTTGGTCTTTTTGAGTAAAAATCAGTCTAAATAAAGATTTTATATAAAAATTGCTGTGATAGTTTGTTTATTTTTTGAAAAAAACGTTGAAATTGTGAATGTTTTGTGTTATTATATCTACTATCGTTCGTAAATTTTAAGGAGATTTAAAAATGGACAAGCTTTTTAAACTAAAAGAAAACGGTACAACTGTTCGTACAGAAGTTCTTGCTGGTTTAACCACTTTCTTTGCAATGAGTTATATTCTCTTTGTCAATCCTGAGATGCTCAGTCAAACAGGGATGCCGGCTCAAGGTGTTTTTTTGGCGACAATCATTGGGACTGTTGCTGGAACGATGATGATGGCTTTGTATGCCAATATTCCTTATGCTCAGGCTCCTGGTATGGGATTGAATGCTTTCTTTACTTATACCGTTGTTTTTGCGCTTGGTTATACTTGGCAAGAAGCACTAGCGATGGTTTTTCTTTGTGGGATTATCAGCATTATTGTTACGCTAACCAAAGTTCGTACAATTATTATTCATGCAATTCCAGAAAGTTTAAAATATGCTATTTCTGGTGGGATTGGGATTTTTCTAGCTTACATTGGAGTTAAAAAAGCTGGACTTTTGAAATTCTCAATTGATCCGGGAACTTATAGCGTTACAGGAAAAGGTGCTGATAAGGCACAAGCAGCTATTACAGCCAATGGAATGGCAACACCGGGCTTGGTAGATTTTAACAACCCAGCTGTTCTTGTAGCTTTATTTGGAATTTTCATCACCATTTTCTTTGTTTTGAAACGTGTACGCGGAGGTATTGTGTTATCTATTGCGGCAACCACAATCGTAGCCATTTTAGTGGGAGTTGTAGATCTTTCAAAAATCAATTTTGCTTCCAATAATATCGGTGCTGCTATTCAGGATTTGGGAAAGATTTTTGGTGCAGCTTTAGGCAAAAACGGTTTGTTAGCTTTATTTGCAAAACCTTCTCGCATCCCAGAAGTGCTTCTTGCTATTTTGGCCTTTTCATTAACAGATATTTTTGATAACATCGGAACGTTGATTAGTACAGGGCGCAAAGCGGGCATCTTTAACATTGCAGATGAAGAAGCTGCTAAAGATTCGTCTGGTCTTCAAACTAAAATGGATAAGGCATTATTCTCAGACATGGTTGGGACAACTATTGGTGCGATTGCAGGGACTTCAAATGTTACGACTTATGTAGAAAGTGCGGCTGGAATTGAAGCGGGCGGTCGTACTGGATTGACAGCGCTTGTCGTTGCAGCTTTGTTTGCTGTGTCAAGTTTCTTTAGTCCACTTCTTGCTATTGTACCAACAGTAGCAGTAGCACCTATTCTTATCATTGTGGGAATGATGATGCTCTCTAGCATGAAAGATATTGAATGGGACGATTTATCAGAAGCAGTACCAGCATTCTTTACATCCGTTTTCATGGGCTTTACTTACAGTATTACTCATGGTATTGCTGCAGGTTTCATCATGTATGCTTTTGTGAAAATCATCAAGGGTGAAGCTAAGGAAGTTCATCCCATTATCTGGGTATTGGATGTCTTATTTATCCTAAACTTTATCAGTCTAGCTCTGGCTTAATGATTGAAAAAATGAGGTTGGAACGAAAGTTCCTAGCCTCAAAGCATACTGTTGAATAAATCACCGATACAGCAGTTGATTGCTCAAAGCACAGCTTTGAGGAGGTAAATAGAGATTGCGAAGCAAGTCTCAAGAATAGTTGCTTTTCAAACTGAGAAGAGTCTTTTTAACAAAAACTCTGTTTCCTTTATCCATTACCTCAATAGTCTCTCAGACTGTTGAGCATATTTGTGGGAGTGAGATTACGAACTAAAAATTTTCAAAATGAGTTCTGTCCCACCCCTTTTTCTTTTGTCAAATTTTAGCAGAAAACGAAAAATTTTGATATAATAGTAAAATGTTTAGTCATAATGAAAATGAGTTAATGGCGTGGGGTGAGAAATTAGGCGCTTTACTCCAAAAACAAGATGTTTTGATTTTAACAGGTGATCTAGGAGCTGGAAAAACAACCTTTACCAAAGGATTAGCACGCGGGCTAGATATCAAACAAATGATTAAAAGTCCGACCTACACGATTGTTCGGGAATATGATGGCCGCCTTCCACTCTATCATTTGGATGTGTATCGCATTGGGGAAGATCCAGATTCGATTGATTTAGATGACTTTCTCTTTGGTGAAGGGGTGACAGTCATTGAATGGGGTGAATTATTGGAAGATAGTTTACCAAGCGATTATCTCAAATTGACGATTCTAAGAAAAAATGATGGTCGAGAATTGATCTTTGACGCAAAAGGTCATCGAGCTGAGAATTTACTTGAGGAACTTTTCAATGGCTGAGTTAGAATTGCTGATAAGAGAAGCAGAGATTCAGGATGCTGTACATTTGATTGATTTTCTTAATCAGGTTGGGCAAGAGTCAGATTACATGACATTAGATGACGCAGGGATTTTGATGACAGAAGAGCAGATGAGCTCTTTCATTGAACATCAGGCCGCGTCAGATAATCAGATTTATCTAATTGCACTATTAGATAATGAAATTACTGGTCTTGTGAGTATCACAGCTGATTTTCATGAGCGGATTCGACATATTGGGCAGATCTTTATCGTGGTTAAAAGAGCATTTTGGAATCAAGGCATAGGAAAGTTTCTTTTAGAAGAGGCGATAAATTGGGCAGAGAATTCTGGAGTGATTCGGCGATTAGAATTGACTGTACAAGCAAGAAATGAACGTGCTGTTCATTTGTATCAGGCATTTGGGTTTGAGATTGAGGGCGTTCAAAAAAGAGGGGCCTATCTTACAGAAGGGGAATTTCTTGATGTTTATCTAATGGGAAAACTGATAGACTAGAATAAATATGTTTAAAAAAATTATCTTAATGTTTTTGAGCTTATGCCTTGTAACTATCGCGGGGCTAGGCGTTTATGGTTTTACTATTTATAACCAATCAACAGATGCTTTGTCTAAGACTTATAAAAGCTTTGGGAAAGAAACAAATGTGATTGCCGCTACCAAACCTTTGACCTTGCTTTTGATGGGGGTGGATACAGGTAGTGGATCACGCTCAGATCGGTGGGCTGGAAATAGTGATTCCATGATTCTCGTAACAGTTAATCCTAAGACAAAAAAAACGACAATGATGAGTTTGGAAAGGGATATTCTTACCAAAATTAAAACCGCTGATGGGACAACGCAAGCAAAACTTAATGCAGCTTATGCTAATGGTGGTGCCGAACTAGCGATTTCAACGATTCAAAAAATGATGAATATTCACATTGATCGTTATGTTCTGATCAATATGAAAGGTCTGGTACAATTAGTTGATGCTGTTGGAGGCATTACGGTCAATAACACCCTTGGTTTTCCTATCTCGATTGAAGAAAACGAGCCAGAATACAAAGCAGTTGTTGAACCAGGGAAACAACATATCAATGGTGATCAAGCACTGGTCTATTCGCGGATGCGTTATCAAGATCCGGAAGGGGATTATGGACGTCAAAAGCGCCAACGTGAGGTGATTCAAAAAGTAGTCCAAAAAGTATTGAGTTTAAATAGTGTTAGTCACTATCAAGCTATTTTAAAGGCTGTTAGCAATAATATGCAGACGAATGTTGAGTTGTCTTCTGGTAGTATTCCTCAATTATTAGGTTATCAAGATGCTTTCAAGAATATTAAAAGTAAGCAGTTAAAAGGCGAAGAAGCAACCCTAGCAGATGGTGGTTCTTATCAAATCGTCACATCAGAGCATTTATTGGAAATGCAAAATATTTTGAGAAAATCATTAGGTTTGGAAGAAGTGACTAAATTGGAAACAAATGCTGTTGTATATGAAGAACTGTATGGCAACGCTGTTCCTAGTTCTGGTCAATCAGGGAGTGGTATAGTAAATGGTGTGACCGATTCATCAGCCTACTCAAACAGTTCGTATGGGGCAGATCCAAATGGATAGTATTATGTGCAGTAATAAAAAGGAATTTAGCCAAATGCTAAATTCCTTTTTATATCTATTTTTTGTGAGCATTCCAGGTATCTTGTATTTGCTGAAGACGTGCAGTAGCTTCTTGTTCAAAGAGTTTAAATTGGTAAGTCAAATCCTGTGAAATAGCTTCTAAATGGCTTTTTTGTGCTTGAATGATTTGTACATTTTTTTGAATGTTTTGAAGGTCCTGCTGTATACTATTTATAGAATCATAGGTTTCAACAGCTTCATCCATGATTTTTTTTCTATTTTTAACAAGGTAAAAACTGGCAGTAGCTGCACCTGTGAATAACAATAAATTGCTAAATTTCATAGTTTCTCCTTAGGCATTTGAAATTTTTTCGGCTAAAGCTGCCAATGCAGGGAAGTCGGGTTCGTGAGCAACAAAGGTTACGTTCAAATCATCATCTTCAGTATAACGTGGCGCTAAGTGGACATGTGTATGAAAGATAGTTTGACCAGCGATTTCTTCGTTATTATTGATGATATTCATTCCTTTTGCGTCAGTCGCCTTCATCACTTTACGAGCAATAGTTGGTATGCATGCAAAGAGTTGGCCGGCTGCTTCCCCGTCCATTTCAAGCATATTACGAAAATGTTCTTTTGGTACAACTAAGGTGTGCCCAGGAGTAACTTGTGAAATATCTAAAAATGCCAAGACTTGCTCATCCTCGTAAACTTTAGAAGATGGAATTTCTCCTGCAATAATCTTACAAAAAATGCAATCTTCCATCAAAATTTACCTCCACTTTGCTAGATTTTGTTATAATATAAGAACATTATACCAGAATTTGGAGAAAATATGTTAGAAATAAAAGGGCTTACAGGAGGCTATGTGAATATTCCTGTTTTAAAAGATGTTAGTTTTACAGTAGGAAATGGCGAACTAGTAGGGTTGATTGGCTTGAATGGTGCGGGTAAATCTACAACAATCAATGAAATTATTGGACTTTTAACTCCTTATAAAGGGGAAATTTTAATTGACGGCGCTAAACTGCAAGACAATCCCATGGCTTATCGTAAGAAAATTGGATTTATTCCAGAGACTCCTAGTTTATATGAGGAATTGACTTTAAGAGAGCACATTGAAACAGTTGCTATGGCTTATGATGTCGATCAAGAGGTAGCTTTTGCGCGCGTGGAGCAATTATTGACCAAGTTTCGCTTGAAAGAAAAATTGGATTGGTTCCCCGTTCACTTTTCAAAGGGAATGAAGCAAAAAGTCATGATTATTTGCGCCTTTGTAGTTGATCCGAGTCTCTTTATCGTGGATGAGCCATTTTTGGGACTCGATCCAGTAGCGATTGCTGATTTGATAGAGCTTTTGAAAGATGAAAAGACGAAAGGCAAGTCTATCCTGATGAGTACGCATGTGTTGGACTCAGCAGAAAGAATGTGTGATTCATTCGTGATTTTGCACAAGGGGGAAATCCGAGCGAAAGGTAACTTATCAGAGTTGCAATCAGAATTTTCTATGCCAGAAGCTAGCCTGAATGAGATCTATCTGGCATTGACAGAAGAGGCAAGCCTATGAAAGAAGTGTTTCAAAAGCGCAAGCAAGTATTTCGCAATCAATGTTTGAAATATTCACGCTATGTTTTTAACGACCATTTTGTTCTATTTTTATTAGTTTTTATTGGCTTTTTAGCTGTTCAATATAGTCAACTGTTGCGAAATTTTCCTAAAAATCACCTGCCAATTATTCTTGCTTTAGCAGTTCTTTTGGTGTTCTTGTTGCCTTTGGGAAGAATTGCAACGTATATGGAAAAGCCAGACAGTCTATTTTTGTTGGTCAAAGAAGAAGAATTAAAAAGTTATTTACAAAAACAAATGTGTTCATCTTATTTATTATGGAGTGTATTTCAAACGGCTATTCTATTACTAGCAGCGCCACTCCTTTTGGCGCTAGGATTACCATTTTGGGGATGGTTTATTCTTGTATTTTTTATGTTAATAGCAAAATGGTTTCTATTTTTGAAAAAGAGCCAAAGATTTTATCAAGGTGTAGGCATAAATTGGAGCTATCTCATTGACTACGAAGAGAGACGAAAGCAGACAATCTTGCGTTTTTTTGCTCTCTTTACCAATGTAAAAGGAATCTCCAATAGCGTGAAACGCCGAGCCTATCTTGATAGTTTGACGAATATTTTGCCAAAAAGGCAATCAACCACCTGGCAGAATATGTTTTTACGCTCTTATTTGCGAAATGGTGATTTTCTGGCTTTGACCATGCGGTTGCTATTTCTATCTCTTTTAGGAATTGGCTTGCTCGGTCAATCTTGGATTGCGGCTGTTTTTGTGATACTGTTGAATTATCTTTTGCTATTTCAATTGACCGCTTTGTACAATGCTTTTGATTATCAATATTTGACATTCTTATTTCCTCTAGAAATCGGATTAAAGTTAAAGGGTGTGAGACAAGTGATTGTTCTTGTTGGTTACAGTGTGCTGTTAGTTGAAACAATTATGGCGTTGCTATTTTTCCAAGATAGAGTTGCATTGCTTTTCATGGCAGGAGTTACACTATTGCTTTATTTTCTCTATTTACCAGTTAAATTAAAAAGTTTGGTTGACTAAAGGAAGTAAAATTAGTAAAATAGATAGGAAACTTTTTACGGAGGGGAATCATGGACTTGGTTGATAATGAGCTAACTCTGACACCGATTGCAGGTAAAAGTGGAAAAGCCTACATGGGCACCTATCCAGATGGGGCGCGCGTTTTCGTCAAGATGAATACAACCCCAATCTTAGTAGGTTTAGCTAGAGAACAAATTGCACCACAGCTATTGTGGAGTCGTCGCATGGCAGATGGTAATGTCATGAGCGCGCAAGAGTGGCTGTCAGGAAAAATTTTGACACCGGATGAAATGGATAAAAAGCAAATTGTGAATATTTTGACAAGATTGCACCGTTCACGTCCGTTAATGACGCAATTACGCCGGCTAGGTTATGCTCTGGAAACTCCAGCAGATTTAGTTGAGTCTTGGTTAGATCGTGCGCCAATTGCACTTAGTCATAATCATTATTTGCGATCTGTTTTAAAAGATATGCACAGTAGTCTGCCACAATTTCGTGAGGATTATGCAACGATTGTACATGGCGATGTTCGACATAGCAATTGGGTTGAAACAGATAGCGGTTTGGTGTATTTGGTAGATTGGGATTCTGTGCGTTTGACAGATCGAATGTTTGATGTAGCCCATATGTTAAGCCACTATATTCCAGAAGTACGTTGGAAAGAATGGTTGACCTATTATGGCTATCGGTATAATGCAACCGTATTGAAGAAATTATACTGGTATGGTCAATATGCTTACTTGTGCCAGATTGCCAAGTACTATGAGAATGCAGACTTAGAAAATGTGAATCGGGAGATTTATGCACTACGTAACTTCCGTTCAAAATACGGAAGAAAGGTATTATGAGAGTCAGGAATCGTAAGGGAGCGACGGAATTACTAGAAGCGAATCCCCAGTATGTGATTTTAAATCCTACTGAAGCAAAAGGCAAGTGGCATGAGATTTTTGGAAATAATTACCCTATTCATGTTGAAGTAGGGAGTGGAAAAGGTGCATTTATTTCAGGAATGGCAAAAGCTCATCCAAAAATTAACTATATTGGAATTGATATTCAAAAATCTGTTTTGAGTTATGCTTTGGACAAGGTTTTAGCGACAGATGTTCCAAATATCAAACTTCTTTGGGTAGATGGTTCTGATTTGACTAACTATTTTGAAAATGGGGAGATTGATCGCTTGTACCTGAATTTTTCTGATCCTTGGCCTAAGAAACGTCATGAAAAGCGTCGTTTGACCTATAAATCTTTTCTAGATACCTTTAAGCGGATTTTACCAGATCATGGTGAAATTCACTTTAAAACAGATAATCGTGGTCTCTTTGAGTATAGCCTTGTTAGTTTTTCCCAATATGGTATGAAACTAAATAGCGTTTGGTTGGATTTACATGCGAGTGACTTTGAAGACAATGTGATGACAGAATACGAGCAAAAATTTGCTAATAAAGGCCAAGTCATTTATCGAGTCGAAGCAGCGTTTTAATGTAAAATAAATAATGAAAAAGGCCATGCGGTCTTTTTTGGTTTTCAGGAAAATAGGTTAAATAACGAAGTAGTAGCCGATATTTCAAGCAATAAAATGGTTTTGAGAAGTGTTCTCAAAACCATTCACGAGTACAAAAATAGTGACAGCATAACGATTCAAAATGTTACAGAAGATTGTGCTATCCATCAGAGGGCTTTTCCTTAACTTTAAAGCTAGCTATAATTTGTTACAATTGTCTTGCCTTATGTCTGCTAAACAGTAAAGTTATCATTTTTTGAGTAGATGCCTAAGGAATTTTATCTTAAAATAGTGGAACTTTTCTCATTTTCCGATTTTTTATTGTGTCCTATGAGATTTTTATTTATAATAATTCTAAATAAAAAAGAAAAGAGAAGTTTTAGGATGACAAATAATCAGGAGATTGATAAGAACTTTAGCGGTCGACTAAATATTTTACGGGCTGGAGTATTGGGGGCTAATGATGGTATTATTTCTATTGCGGGTGTCGTTATAGGAGTAGCAAGTGCAACGGAAAGTGTTTGGATTATATTTCTTTCAGGTTTAGCGGCAGTATTTGCAGGAGCTTTTTCCATGGCAGGTGGTGAATATGTATCTGTTTCAACCCAAAAGGATACGGAGAAGGCTGCAGTTGCCAGAGAACGAGTACTTTTAACAAAAAATCCAGAGATTGCTAGACAGTCACTTTATGCAGCTTATATCCAGAATGGCGAGTGTGAGACATCTGCCCAACTCTTGACCAATCGAGCTTTTTTGAAAAATCCGCTTAAGGCTTTGGTAGAAGAAAAATATGGACTTGAGGTGGAAGAATTTACAAATCCATGGCATGCAGCAATATCTAGTTTTATTGCTTTTGCAGTAGGAGCCATCTTTCCAATGTTAACCATAGTTTTCCTTCCTGCTAGCTATCGCATTCCAGCAACAGTCATTGTTGTTGCTTTAGCATTGTTAGGGACGGGATATACTAGCGCTAAATTAGGAAAAGCACCGATAAAAAATGCCATGATTCGAAATTTAGTCATTGGACTTTTGACCATGACAGTGACTTATCTTGTAGGTCAATTGTTTGTTATTTAAGTCCAAAATAAAAATTGTGTGGGGCGTGGTTTTAATGATAATTTCTTTTATTGAGTGTTATGGTGAATTTGCTTAAGAATGATTTGTTAGACACAATTATCAAATCAAATAAAATACAAGAATAAATTTTCTTGTATTTTCCTTTTTCTTATGCTATAATGTAGATAATGAATATGAAAGAGAGGCGAGGAAATATCTTCGCCTCTTATCTGTGAGGAGGTGTAGTCTTATCACAACGATTGTCAAATTAGTAAAAGAAGTTGTTGAACCGGTCGTTCAAGAGCCGTATGAATTAGTGGATATTGAGTACGGTAAAATGGGGAGTGACCATGTTCTTAGTATTTTTGTAGATAAGCCAGGAGGAATCACTGTAAATGATACGGCAGAATTGACGGACATCATCAGTCCACTTTTGGATACGATTAAGCCGGATCCCTTTCCTGAGCAGTATTTTCTTGAAGTAACTAGCCCAGGGTTGGAACGTCCGCTGAAAACGAAAGAACAACTAGCAGCTGCAGTTGGGGAATATATCCATGTTAGTCTGTATCAAGCACTTGATAAAAGTAAAGTCTTTGAAGGGACACTGCTTTCTTTCGAGGAAGATCATTTAACAATGGAATATATGGATAAGACTCGTAAGAAAGTTGTTCAAATTCCTTACCAGCTAGTATCCAAAGCAAGATTAGCAGTCAAATTTTAGCAAGAATATAATAAAGAAAGGATTGCTTTTGTTTCCACAAAAGCTGAAAAAACATGAGTAAAGAAATGCTAGAGGCCTTCCGTATTTTGGAAGAAGACAAAGGGATCAAAAAAGAAGATATTATCGAAGCGGTGACGGAGTCACTTCGTTCGGCTTATCGTCGTCGCTATGGTCAAGCAGATAGTGCAGCCATTGAATTCAACGAAAAAACAGGAGATTTTCGTGTTTATACCGTTCGTGAAGTGGTAGACGAAGTTTTTGATAGCCGTTTAGAAATCAGTTTAAAAGATGCTCTTGCTATTAGCTCGGCTTATGAACTTGGTGATAAAATAAAATTTGAAGAGGCACCAACTGAATTTGGACGGGTAGCAGCTCAGTCTGCTAAGCAAACGATTATGGAAAAAATGCGCAAGCAGACACGCGCAATCACTTACAATAAGTATAAAGAACATGAAAATGAAATCATGTCAGGAACAGTCGAGCGCTTTGACAATCGTTTTATCTATGTCAATCTAGGTAGCATTGAAGCACAGTTGTCGAAGCAAGACCAGATTCCTGGTGAAGTATTTGCTTCTCATGACCGCATCGAAGTCTTTGTCTATAAGGTAGAAGACAATCCTCGCGGTGTCAATGTCTTTGTCAGCCGCAGCCATCCAGAAATGATCAAGCGTTTAATGGAGCAGGAAATTCCAGAAGTTTATGACGGAACAGTTGAAATCATGAGTGTTTCTCGTGAAGCAGGTGATCGGACTAAGGTTGCTGTACGCAGTCACAATCCCAATGTAGATGCAATCGGTACAATTGTTGGTCGTGGTGGTGCAAATATTAAGAAAATTACCAGCAAATTTCATCCGGCTAAATATGATGCCAAATCTGGCCGTATGATTCCTGTAGAGGAAAATATTGATGTCATTGAGTGGGTGGCAGATCCTGCAGAATTTATCTACAATGCGATTGCTCCTGCAGAAGTCGATCAAGTTATCTTTGATAGTGAGGATAGCAAGCATGCTCTTGTTGTTGTACCAGATAATAAGCTATCACTTGCTATTGGGCGTCGAGGGCAAAATGTGCGCTTAGCAGCTCATTTGACAGGTTATAGAATTGATATCAAATCTGCAAGTGAATTTGAAGCTATGGAAGAAGCAGGTGAGCTTGGTGGATTTGCTGAAGAAGCAGATGAATTTGCAACAATTGAAAGTCCTGTGGAAACAGAATTTTTAGAAAGTGAAGTTGAAGCAGAAGACTAAGGAGGGGGAAATGGCAAAAACAAGAAAAATCCCTTTACGAAAATCAGTAGTTTCTAATGAAGTTATTGACAAGCGTGATTTGCTTCGGATTGTCAAAAATAAAGAAGGCCAAATTTTTATTGACCCGACAGGAAAGGCCAATGGACGAGGAGCTTATATCAAGCTTGATAATGAAGAAGCACTTAAAGCTAAGAAAAAGCGAGTTTTTAACCGTAGCTTCAATATGGAAGTCGAAGAAGCATTTTATGATGAGCTGATTGCTTACGTGGATCATAAGGTTAAAAGAAGAGAGTTAGGTCTTGAATAAACAAAAATTAGCCAATTTACTTGGATTAGCACAACGAGCCAATCGTATCATATCTGGTGAAGAATTGGTCGTTAGGGCAATACAAGACGGAAAAGCAAAACTGGTTTTTTTAGCCAATGATGCTGCTCCGAACTTGACAAAAAAAATTACTGATAAAAGTCATTACTATAAAGTAGAAGTATCAACCGTGTTTTCAACACTGGAATTAAGCACTGCTGTGGGCAAGTCTAGAAAAGTACTTGCTATCACTGATGCTGGATTTACAAAGAAAATGAGGTCTCTTATGGAATAGAAGAGGAGGACAAGATTTGTCTAAAGTAAGATTATACGAAATCGCGAAAGAACTGGGAAAAGAAAGTAAGGAAGTTGTGGCGCGTGCAAAAGAGCTTGGTATTGAGGTGAAAAGTCATGCCAGCAGCGTTGAAAATGAAGTGGCCGCGCGTATCACAGCCAGTTTTTCCCAAGTAGCAGCTCCTAAAAAAGAAACGAATCAAAAATCAGATCAACCTTTGGCTAAAGAGCAGCAGTCGGCTTCAGCAGCAAAAGAAGTAACAATGACTGAAAAAGTAATGCCTAAGCCAGCAGCGCCGACACAAAAGTCGGAAGTAGAAAGAAAAGCTGCACCAGCGAAGCCAAAAAGTCGTAATTTTAAGGCTGAGCGAGAAGCGAAAGCGAAAGAACAGGCAGAACGACGAAATAAACAGCGAGAAAATCGGCCACAAAAACAACAAAATGGTGAAAAGCGAAATCGAGAAGAGCGCAATCCGCGTAATAATCGAAACAACCAAAATCGAAATGACCGTGGGAATCGCAGCGAGAAACGCGACAATCGCGATCATCGCAATCAGGATAATCGTCGTCAAGAACAAAATCGTTCAAATATTGCAAATCAGAATCGCCCTCAAACAAATCAAGGACCACGCATTGATTTCAAGGCGCGTGCAGCAGCTCTGAAAGCTGAACAGAATGCCGAATATGCTCGTGGAAGCGAGGAACGTTTTAAACAGGCTCAAGCTGCAAAAGCAGCTCAACGTGAGCAGAAGAAACGGAAAGAACCGGTAGAAGAATTATTCAAAGCAGCAGCGCCTATCGTGGAGGCTACGAAGCCGGCTCCACAGTCTCAAGTTGCCCCTGAGGCGGTTCCAACTCCTGCAGTTGATACTCGTCGGAAAAAACAAGCTCGACCAGACAAGAAACGTGATGACTTTGATCGCGAAGAAGATGGTCCAAGAAAACAACAAAAGAATCGAAGCAGTCAAAATCAAGTGAGAAATCAAAAGAATAGTAATTGGAATCATAACAAAAAAAATAAAAAAGGCAAGAACAATCGGAATAACACTCCAACTCCAAAACCAGTTACAGAACGCAAGTTCCATGAATTGCCTAAAGAATTTGAATACACAGAAGGTATGACCGTTGCAGAAATTGCAAAACGGATTAAACGTGAACCAGCCGAAATTGTCAAGAAACTCTTTATGATGGGGGTTATGGCAACGCAGAATCAATCGTTGGACGGCGATACTATTGAACTTCTGATGGTAGATTATGGCATTGAAGCACATGCTAAAGTTGAAGTTGATAATGCAGATATCGAACGCTTCTTTGTGGATGAAGATTATCTTGATCCAGATGCTTTAGTAGAACGTCCGCCAGTTGTGACCATCATGGGACACGTTGACCATGGGAAAACAACACTTTTGGATACCTTGCGTAATTCTCGTGTTGCTACAGGTGAAGCAGGTGGGATTACACAACATATTGGTGCTTACCAGATTGAAGAAAATGGTAAGAAAATTACCTTCCTTGATACACCAGGGCATGCCGCTTTCACTTCTATGCGGGCGCGCGGTGCTTCTGTCACAGATATTACGATTCTTGTCGTAGCAGCAGATGATGGAGTCATGCCTCAAACAATTGAAGCGATTAACCATTCAAAAGCAGCCAATGTGCCAATTATTGTAGCGATTAACAAGATTGATAAGCCAGGTGCTAATCCTGAACGTGTCATCGGTGAATTAGCTGAATATGGAGTTATGTCTACAGCATGGGGCGGTGATTCTGAATTTGTTGAAATCTCAGCTAAGTTCAACCAAAATATTGATGAACTGCTCGAAACCGTTCTCCTTGTAGCTGAAATTCAAGAGCTGAAAGCTGATCCAAAGGTTCGCGCAATTGGTACAGTAATCGAAGCGCGCTTGGATAAAGGAAAAGGTGCAGTTGCAACCTTGCTTGTTCAACAAGGTACCTTAAATGTACAAGATCCAATTGTTGTTGGTAATACTTTTGGTCGTGTGCGTGCTATGACTAATGACCGTGGACGTCGAGTGAAAGTTGCGGGACCATCGACACCAGTATCTATCACAGGTTTAAATGAAACACCAATGGCTGGTGACCATTTTGCCGTATATGAAGATGAAAAAGCAGCGCGTGCAGCTGGTGAAGAACGTGCAAAACGTGCTCTCATGAAACAACGTCAAGCAACGCATCGTGTTAGTTTGGAAAATCTCTTTGATACCCTTAAAGCTGGTGAAGTCAAGTCTGTCAATGTTATTATCAAAGCCGACGTACAAGGTTCAGCGGAAGCATTGACAGCATCTCTTCAGAAGATTGAAGTGGAAGGTGTTAAAGTAACAATTGTTCACTCAGCAGTTGGTGCGATTAACGAATCAGATGTCACTCTTGCGGAAGCTTCCAATGCCTTTATCATTGGTTTCAATGTTCGCCCTACTCCACAAGCTCGTCAACAAGCTGAAGCAGATGACGTCGAAATGCGTCTTCACAGTATCATTTATAAAGTGATTGAAGAAGTAGAAGATGCCATGAAAGGGATGCTTGATCCAGAATTTGAAGAAAAAATTATTGGCGAAGCTGTCATTCGTGAAACCTTCAAGGTTTCTAAAGTCGGTACCATCGGCGGATTTATGGTGGTTAGCGGTAAAGTAACTCGTGATTCTAAGGTTCGTGTCATTCGTGATGGCGTTGTTATCTTTGATGGTGCCCTTGCTAGTTTGAAACATTATAAAGATGATGTGAAAGAAGTCGGAAATGGACAAGAAGGCGGTCTCATGGTTGAGAATTACAATGACATCAAAGTGGATGACATGATTGAAGCTTACATCATGGAAGAAATCGCAAAATAATATAAATGAAAGGGAGACAGACTGTGATATATTGAGGTCTGCCTCAACCTTTTTCTAAAATAAGCGAAAGGAGACATCATGGCAAATCAATTTCGTGTGGATCGTGTGGGGATGGAAATCAAACGCGAAGTCAATGAAATTTTGCAAAAAAAAGTTCGTGATCCACGTGTTCAAGGAATTACCATTACAGATGTGCAAATGTTGGGCGACTTGTCAATGGCAAAAGTGTACTACACGCTGATGAGCAACCTTGCTTCTGAACAAGAAAAAGCTCAGACCGGTTTAGAAAAGGCGAAAGGAACCATCAAACGTGAATTGGGTCACAACTTGAAGATGTACAAAATCCCTGATTTGACTTTCATCAAGGATGAATCGATTGAATATGGGAACAAAATTGATCAAATGCTCCGTGATTTAGATCAAAAATAAAGCGTGATTTTAGCTATATCAATATATTTAAAAAGAAAGGAAATTTTATTTTTCTTTCTTTTTTTGATAAAAATGCTAAAAAAGGCTTGTTACTTTTACACTTATCCTTTAAAATAGAAAAGGAGATAATCCGCTACAGATTTTTCGGAGGAGAAAAGATGTCCATCAATTGGCAGCAAATTATATTTAGCTTTTTAGGCGGTTTAGGACTTTTCCTATATAGTATTCGGATGATGGGAGATGGTTTGCAGCAGGCTGCAGGTGATCGGCTTCGTTATTTCATTGACAAATATACCAGCAATCCATTTTTTGGTGTTCTAGTTGGAATTGGTCTAACAGCCTTGATTCAGTCAAGTTCAGGTGTGACAGTTATTACAGTTGGATTGGTGAGTGCAGGTCTTTTAACGCTCAGACAGGCAATTGGGATTGTCATGGGGGCCAATATTGGAACAACGGTAACCTCTTTTATCATTGGTTTTAAACTGGGCGATTATGCATTACCCATTCTCTTTTTAGGAGCGATTTGTCTCTTCTTTACCAAAAAACGCTCTATCAATAATATCGGTCGCGTTCTATTTGGGGTGGGGGGGATCTTCTTTGCTTTGAATTTGATGAGTGGTGCTATGGAGCCATTGAAAAATTTAGATGCTTTTCGTGAGTATATGATAAAGTTGAGTGGAAATCCAGTCCTAGGTGTATTTGTAGGGACAGGTATTACCTTGCTGATCCAAGCCTCATCAGCAACTATTGGTATTCTACAAAATTTATATGCGAGCGGCTTGATTGAGTTAAAGGGAGCTTTGCCAGTCCTTTTTGGGGATAATATCGGGACAACGATTACAGCGATTATTGCATCATTAGGAGCCAATATTGCTGCTAAACGTGTGGCAGGTGCCCATGTCACTTTCAATGTGGTCGGTACCGTTTTATGCTTGATCGTTTTAGGCCCATTTACGAGCTTAATTCATTGGTTTCAAGCAGCACTCCATTTAAGCCCAGAAATGACCATCGCCTTTGCTCACGGAACTTTTAATGTTACCAATACGATTATTCAATTTCCATTTATTGGCTTGTTAGCTACCTTGGTAACAAAACTGATTCCAGGTGAAGATGAAGTTGTGAAATATGAACCGCTTTATTTAGATCCGATTTTAATCAAACAAGCTCCGTCTTTGGCGCTTGGAAATGCCAAAAAAGAATTGCTTCATTTAGGACGTTATGCGATGCGTTCATTTGAGTTGGCTTATGATTATATTGTGAACAATACTGAAAAGTCAGCAGACAAGGGACACAAAGTAGAAGAAGCAATCAATAAGATTGATGAAGATCTCACACGTTACCTCATTGATTTATCTAGTGAGCCTCTTAGCCAAAAAGAAAGTGAAGTACTGACAAATATTTTGGATTCATCTCGAGATTTAGAAAGAATCGGAGACCATGGTGAAGCGTTGATTAACTTGACAGACTATATCCGTCGGAAAAAGGTGGAATTTTCTCCAGCAGCTTTGCAAGAGTTAGAATTGATTTATAACATGACTCTGACTTTCATTAAAGAATCCCTGGCTTCTGTAGAAAATAATGACATTGAGTTGGCGGATAGCTTAGTAACTAAGCATGAAGCGATTGATAAAATGGAACGAAAGCTACGGAAAACGCACATTCATCGTCTGAATAGAGGAGAATGCTCGACACAAGCAGGAGTAAACTTTATTGATATTATCTCTCACTATACGAGAGTAGCGGATCACGCCATGAACTTGGCGGAAAAGGTCCAAGCGGAACAAATATAATCATGAGAAATAAACTGCTGGTGCAGTTTGTTTTTTTGTACCCTACTTATCTTGCATGATCAAGTAGAAAGTTTATTAATAATGGCTCTATGAGATCAAGTTGGGTACACAAGAAAAAGTGGAACATCTGTGCTGTAATACTAGCTTGACTCTGTTATTAATCCAATGTGATAGAGCAAATAGAGGTTGAATAGAACTTGAAAGATGTCACAGTTTATCTTTATCAAAACTTACAAACTCTAAACCAGTTCATCAAGGAGAAAAATACAAATTTCGAAATATACTTTTTATTTTTGATTAAATCTTTCTTGTAAAATTGCATTTGTTAAACTATTCGAACCTCTTATTGCTGGCTATCAGTAGATTGTGGGTATTGAATTAAAAAAAGTTTTAGTATGTTCTATAAGCCAGACTCATGTTTTTTGATGAGAATATTATTGTGATGGGGAGATTGTCATAACTAGTTTATTAAGGATGTTCGGAAACTAGTCATATAAAAAGCCAATCCTCATAAAGCGAGGAATGGCTGGTTGTTTAATTTATTATTAGAACAATATGTATTGAAAGTTAATTTAGCTGCTATGTACTGTATACATACATGATGTGAGAGAAGCTAAACATTAGCTCCTACTGAATTATTCAAAAGTAACCTTAATTGGTACTTTGGCTATGGTTTCTGTGATATCATAAATGACTTCTAAATTGCATTCTAAAACTTTTGGCTTAGTAATACTAACCGCTTCCAATGCATTTATTGGTAATTTAATCCCACCTTCAGAAACAGCAGAAGCTTTTAAGGTATCAGAACAAATGATAATTTTATGGTCATCACTATTAGAAATATTATTGACTTTACCATTACGAGTTTGCACTTCATATTCCTTATTGGAAGTATTTTTATAAGCTAGTTTAAGAGTATATTCATAATCATCTTTTTCCAACCCTTTATAGGTGACCGTAAGACCTTTGCTTTCATAAATAACTGTATCAGTAGCTGTGGTAGAAAATTCAACAACTTTTGATTTTTGTTCTGCTTTTTGACTAGAACTAGTCTTGGGTACTTCAGAAGATGATGTGTTTGTTGATTTCTTATTATTACCACAAGCAGTTAAAAACAGAATAGCAAGTAAGGAAACAACAACTGTAAAGACTTTCTTTTTCATGGTACACCTCCAAAGATAAGTGTGCTAGGTGAAGACTAAAGTCATTTAAAGCTGATTTGTCTCTTCTAAATTTGAATTTGGAATCAGCTCCTTGTGACAACAATCAACACAAAATACTTTTTCCTACTTTTATTATAGCATTATACAAATAATTATTCAATAAAAGATAGAACATAAAGACTTAAATAAGGTAGTAACCGGAAAGTCGAATATAAACTTGATGGTTTAGGTTGAGTGCCTTAATTGATTCATTTGACAGAAATTATCTATTTAGTACTAAAAATATGAAAACAACAAGAAAAAACAAGACGACTATAAGGTTGGTCTGAATTTAATATCGAAAAATATCTAGCAAACAAGACTTGCAAATGGAATGAGTACTAGTATATGTCCTAAAATAAGCAGCATCAAAGTCAGCTCTTGCCAATATGGAATTTAGATCACTCTTTTAAACGAAGTGTACTACAAGTTTGTTAAATGGACAGTATAGAAAATAGTATAAACAGTAGTGTTTATACAATCACTTAAAATCTAGCAAGATAGGTCTATACCATTTACAAAAAGGAAAGAAAGCGATATAATGAAAGAGACATAATGAACAATGCGAGAGTGATTTAAAATACCATTTACAGTTGTCTAAAGTGACAGCTTATATAAACTCTCACTGAAAGAAGGAGGTTTTATTATGCCTAAATATATTCAAGCAGATCGATTTTTCTATCCCCATGGTATCCGTCAAGGTGGCTACTTGGAAATCACAGATGGTAAATTTGGCAAATGGACGAAAGCTATTCCGGCAGGTGCGGATGTGATAGATTATACAGGTTATTCTATCGCACCGGGACTGGTGGATACCCATATTCATGGTTTTGGCGGTGTAGATGTGATGGACAATAATATTGAAGGAACTCTGCATACCATGAGTGAAGGTCTGTTGTCGACAGGTGTTACCAGTTTTTTGCCGACAACCTTAACCTCAACTTTTGAATCGTTACTAGCGGTCACGGAAAATATCGGTGCTCATTATCAAGAAGCGACAGGTGCTAAGATTCGTGGCTTATATTTTGAAGGTCCGTATTTCACAGAAAAATATAAAGGAGCCCAAAATCCAATTTACATGAAAAATCCTCGAATAGATGAATTTCGTGCTTGGAAAAAAGCATCGAATGGTTTGCTCAATAAAATCGCTTTAGCTCCAGAACGAGAAGGTGTTGAAGATTTTGTTCGAACCATTACTGATGAAGGCGTAACAGTTGCACTTGGGCACTCAAATGCAACTTTTGATGAAGCTAAAGTTGCGGTAGATGCTGGCGCTAGTGTCTGGGTTCATGCTTATAATGGCATGCGTGGTCTGACTCACCGTGAGCTGGGCATGGTCGGCGCTATGTACGAGCTGCCACACACTTATGCTGAGCTGATCTGTGATGGACACCATGTGGATCCAAAGGCTTGTGACATTTTGATGAAGCAAAAAGGTCATGAACATATTGCCCTCATTACCGACTGTATGACAGCTGGTGGACTAGAAGATGGCGATTATATGCTGGGTGAATTTCCGGTTGTAGTGGAAAATGGCACTGCTCGACTCAAATCAACAGGCAACCTAGCCGGTTCTATCTTGAAATTAAAAGATGGTCTAAAAAATGTTGTAAAATGGGGTATTGCTAATGCGCACCAAGCTGTTATGATGGCGACGCTCAATCCAGCAAAATCCGTTCATATTGAGGATGTTTGCGGTCAAATCAAGGAAGGGCACGATGCTGACTTTATCGTTCTTGACAAGGATTTGGAACTGGTTGCAACCTACTTGGACGGCGAAAAGAGATATGAAGCTAAATAGAATCTTTTTATCTTGAAAGAGTTGGGAAACCGACTCTTTTCATTTTACTTTTTAAAATACATGTAGTTAAGAAAAGGTTTTTAAGGATTTGAATTGCAATAAGGGGCGTGATATAATGAGGTTATCTGAGTCGTATGCTCATGATTGTAGTTGGCATAACTTTTATTACTTATAGTTTTCTCGGCAGGGGAATGGCACCAACCAAGGAGAATGTCTTTAAACCCAAATCCTTGAAAAAGAAAGTTAAGAAATAGATTTTTTGTTGGAAGGGGTAGTTGACTGGGCTGCCTGCTTGCTTAATAAAGGAGACGGAGATGGAACGTTATCAATTAAACAATGGTGTAGAGATTCCGGTTTTGGGCTTTGGAACTTGGAAGGCTCAGGATGGTGAAGAGGCCTATCAGGCAGTGCTGACAGCACTTGAAGCAGGATACCGGCACATTGATACTGCGGCTGTTTATAATAATGAGGGAAGTGTGGGTCGTGCAATCAAAGACAGCGGTATCCCGCGGGAAGAGCTCTTTATTACGACCAAGCTCTGGAATGGTAATCATACTTATGAGGAGACTCAAGAAGCTTTTGCCCGCTCCTTAGAGCGTTTGGAGCTGGACTATCTGGACCTCTATCTTATCCACTGGCCCAATCCAAAACCTCTGCGGGAGCAGGAGGCTTGGAAGGAGCGCAATCGGGAGGTTTGGCGGGCTATGGAAGACCTCTATCGGGAGGGGAAAATCCGAGCTATCGGTGTCAGCAATTTCCTGCCTCACCACCTAGAGCCTCTGCTTGAGACAGCGCGTATTTTGCCCGCGGTCAATCAAATTCGTCTGGCGCCTGGTGTCTATCAGGCTGAAACAGTGGACTATTGTCGTAAGCATGATATTCTCCTAGAGGCTTGGGGTCCCTTCGGTCAAGGGGAACTTTTCCACAATGAAGAAGTCGAGGCTATGGCCGATAAATACGGCAAATCTGTCGCCCAAATCGCTCTGGCTTGGAGCCTGCAAGAGGGCTTCCTGCCCCTGCCCAAGTCGGTTACGCCTGAGCGAATCAAGAGCAATCTGGACTGCTTTGACATTACCCTCAGTCCAGCAGATCTAGAAGTGCTGAAAAACATTCAAGGTCTTGAAGGCGGCGCTCCAGATCCAGATAAGATGGATTTTTAGATGATGATTGACTGAAACTGTAATCAAAACTTTCTCTTCTGTGCGATAAAGAAATCAAAGGGCTGATTGAGGAGGTTATTGAGCTACTGGGAGTGGGAAGATAAGGAAGAAAAGAAGCAGTCAAGGCTTCAGTCAATATCATTTATCAACGTCCTACTCCAATCTAGGAGTCGAATCGTCTTCCTTACTAAAATTTGGAGGGAATCTAGCTTTCAGATAGTCCTATTTATGAAAATTTCCAAATAATCTATCCCTCGAATGACAGGATTTACTAAAATTGATTGGCATTCTATGTCTAGGATGACACTAATCACTAAAGTTTCTAGGTATTCTAAGTCTTGAATGCTCGGATGATTCGTTTTTTATAGACAAATAGTCCCCGTCGGAAGGTTTACTAGCAATCAGATGGGGATTTTTGCTGTCTTTTTTCTTTGAAAAAGAGGAAAATGCTCTTTTCGGAGCTTAAAAACAACATTTCAGAGTAGCCTTGCCAAAGATTTATCACCACATGCTATACTTGTTTTATCATATTTTTGGAAAGGATTTATTATGACAAAAACCTACACCATTCGCCCCCTGCCTTACAGCAACTTTACTAACCGTGAGTTTGAGAGTCTGATGACGGACTCTCATCAGGTTCTCACTAGCTTTGCCAAGTCCTACAAGGATGAGGCTATGTATGATAATCATCTTGAAGTCTTTGACAGTAAGCTGGAGCAATTCCAAGCCCAGTTGGCCAGCGTAGAAAATAAGCAGACCTTGAGTTTAGCAGAAGTGGATAAGGAACGAGACAGTGCCCTAGTCGGACTGTTTACCTTGCATAGGGGTTTTGCCAAGATCAAGGAGCCCAATCTCAAAGCCGCCCACGAAACCCTAACGCCAGTTCTTGCGAAGTATAAGGACATCACCAAGCATACCAATGATGTCGCAACTGCTGAAATCAAGAGCCTTCTCAAAACCCTCAAGGAGGAACCTTATGATGCAGCAGTGACTACCTTGGGTCTTCTGCCGATGCTTACCGCCGTGGCAACAGCTCAGGAAGACTATGACCGGGCAGAAGCTCTAGCGCGTGCAGCCAAGTCTAGCAAAGAAGTCGGCAAAACCAAGCAGCTGCGTACCGAGCTCTCCCGTATCTATGACCTCTTTATGCGCTATACCGCAGCCTCCGCAGAAGCCTATCCCGAAAAACTCCACTTTGCTAAACTCCTAAAAGACCTCAACACCATCCGCGACAGCAAGCGCCGCCTATCCAGTCCAAGCAAGAAAACAAAAACGGAACCAGCAGCGGAAGTGGCAGGGTAAAGTCAATCCCTTAGAATGATTTCTAGGGGATTTTTGGTGGATTTGAGGTATAATTTGAGTAAATATATAAGATGAATTAAAATGGGGTTACAAAACTTATTACAAGTCTAAGAGTGTGATATTAAAATGGTTCATTGTGAATACAATATTATGAAATATAATAAAAGAATAAGCGTATTATTTATTATAAACACTATATATTGTATATATTTCTTACCCCTGTTCTATATGTTGTAATAATTACTTGTTTTCTTTTGCATTTTTTGATACAATTTTAACATAGAAAAAAAGACGATAGCTGTAACTAACGTCTTTGACAAGGGTAATTGAATTTTAGAGGTAATGATGGTAAGCACTATTCAAAAATTCTATTACAGTTTAACATTTATCTTGAAAAATGTAAATTAAAATTTTCTGCCCTTGCTTTTCTATAATAATTAAAGAAAGAAGGTATGTACTATACATATATCAAAAATTTTAAATAGAGAGCAAATACAAATTGGCTTAGATTTTTTAGATGTTGATATAGAGAAGGATGCACGCTTATTTATAGATCCATTATTGCTGCCAGCAGATTATGAAGCAATTGTAGTTGACTTTTTAGCAACAGCTTATGATTTATATTATCAAAAAAATCAAAAAGACTATGCATTGGGACTATTTACTCATTCAAAAGAATGCGATGCAATGCACTTAGGTTACTCCTCAAGTAAATCTAAAGGTAAGGGGGTTTCCAAAGAAATGCTAGATCAATATTTTGGTTATGTTTCAAAAGCTATAGATTCTTTAAAGGAAAGATTATTGACCTCTATTGCCATGCCAGTTTTTGTTAAAAGATTTTCTAAGGATAGAATGTCTGATTTACTCACAAGTCTTTTGAAGAAAAAATTATTAGAGTATTCTTTGGAACAAGCGAAAATTCATGGTTTGAAAATTAGTGACGAGGTTGTAAATTTTGATTATTGGGACATAGAAAATCATCAGTGGTCTACATTTGAAAGTCGCTATGTCGTTGTTCAAAATAATGATAAAAATGACGATGAACTTTTAATCCTAGTTCCTAAAAAGATTGTAAGCCAGAGTTTTGTTGTGACTCCTACTAGATATATTTCAGCTATTTTTGATCGAATTCAGACGATGTTTAAAGATAAGAGGCCTAATGAAAAAGTTTTGACTAAAAAAGAGTTAAGAAAAAGAGAGATTACTGATAGATATGTGACTGACAAGGATAAAGAATATATACTTGATAAAACAATGGAAAATCCTGATTGGTTTGAAAGGTATTATGATCATTCAGTAAAATTTAATGATAACAAATCATTGTCAGATGATGTTTTGATTAAATATCTAAAGAAATAAGTTGTAATTGAATAGTGATTAAAGAGAGGGCGAGTAGCGCCTTTTCTTTATGTGTGCTAAGTAAAAGAAGACTAGAAGAGAATTTAAAAGTTAGGGAGAAGAGATGAATTTTTTTACTATTCCAGGATTTATTGGTGCAATTTTGACCCTTTTGTATATATTATTTTCTAAAAACGATTCGGATGAAAATAGTTTTAAGAAGGATGCATTTTTTAAAGTTATTTGAAAAATATAGAACTGGAGAAATGACGGTTGATAACATTTTTTCTATATTTGACCAAACTGGGGTCTTTGAACTAAGTTAGATAAAAAATGCTGTGTTTCAATTTTTTTGTAAAAGAAAAGGAGCAATATTCATGAAAAAAAGTATTGGCGTTAGAGGGGCATACTTATTATTTTCTGAGCAAGAAGAGATAGAGTTGAGAGAAAGTTGTTCTAAAGAAGGAGTAGAACTTCTATTTTTTGGAGAAGACAGTATACAGGCTTCTTTTGATTCTTTTATTGAGATAATTTTAAACGATGAAATGTTGAGGGCGGTAGCCGTAGGTCTTGTGGTTGAACTGCTAAAAGAGTTAATCATTAAAATTTTAGCTGTTATTAAGAATAAAAAAATAGTAAAGGTGGAATCAGCTGGTAAAATATCACCAGCGACTATCACGATAAAAGCTTCAACTAAAAAGGGTATAATTTATCAAGAAGTATCGGATGAGATTTTTGATAAGAAATTCTATAAGTCAATAAAAAAGATAATAGAAGCGAAGAGGATCTTAGATACTAACGAAAAAGATGGTTTAAACGATTTATACATAGTCGAAAATAGTATCGGAGACCTTGAAATATTGACTTTGAGAGAATATATTGAGTATAGAAAACATAAAAAAGAGTGAGGAAAATGAGTAAGACAAATATTCCCCGCCATGTGGATACCTTTTAGGAGGAGGAAGTGGCTCCGCTGACGGAGATTGTCGCCAATATTAACAGCGAGATTGAGACCAAGACCTCCGACCTCCTGAACATGCTGGACCAGCTCAGAGGCACCATCCAGAAGCTTAGCAAGAACTAGACAAGCTTTTGGAAGGGTTTAGGTAATGATTCACTATGGAGATAAGTAAAATAGTAGTTTTAGTTAGATAACAAATGGAACGAATTAGATAACCATCTGATAGGTGTTTACTAGCTCAATTAGTGTAGTTTGTGTGGAAGTTCTAACAAATATACATGAAAGAAAATATTTTCCTTTTACAAATTTCCTATTTCTTGCTATAATGTTTTGTATGAAAGAAGTCTCATGCAATTACTTGCTAGCGAGTCTGGGATGGTGGAAGCCAGATAAGAGCTGAATGAAGATGGAGCTTTCGGTAAATTTTAGTCCTTGATGTTATCTTAAGGCTATATTAACAATGAAGTAATAAACTAGGGTGGAACCGCGTTTTGACGCCCCTATGCAAAGCTGTATAGGGTGTCGTATCGATGCAGTTCTACTTTTTTTGATGATAAGGGATAAGGAGTTATAAATGTCTAAAAAATTAACCTTTCAGGAAATTATTTTAACGTTGCAGCAGTTTTGGAATGAACAGGGCTGTATGCTCATGCAGGCCTATGATAATGAAAAAGGTGCTGGAACCATGAGCCCATATACTTTTCTTCGTGCCATTGGACCTGAGCCATGGAATGCGGCTTATGTCGAACCTTCGCGACGTCCAGCAGATGGGCGTTACGGCGAAAATCCGAATCGCCTCTACCAACATCATCAGTTTCAAGTTGTAATGAAACCAAGCCCAAGCAACATTCAAGAGTTGTATTTGCAGTCGTTAGAATTGCTGGGGATTAACCCGTTGGAGCATGATATTCGTTTTGTTGAGGATAACTGGGAAAATCCTTCAACTGGTTCTGCAGGTTTGGGTTGGGAAGTATGGCTTGACGGTATGGAAATCACGCAGTTTACTTATTTCCAACAGGTCGGTGGTTTGTCTACTGATCCAGTTACCTCAGAAGTAACTTACGGTTTGGAGCGGCTAGCGTCCTATATCCAAGAGGTGGATTCCGTTTATGATATTGAGTGGGCAGATGGAGTTAAGTATGGCGAAATTTTCCGTCAGCCAGAATTTGAACATTCAAAATACAGTTTTGAAGTGAGCGACCAAGCCTTGCTTTTAGAAAATTTTGATCATTTTGAAGCAGAAGCAAAACGCTGCTTGGAATATAATCTTGTGCACCCTGCTTATGATTATGTGTTGAAATGCTCACATACTTTTAATTTGTTGGATGCGCGCGGAGCGGTTTCTGTGACAGAGCGAGCGGGTTACATTGCTCGGATTCGGAATTTAGCACGCATTGTTGCTAAAACCTTTGTGGCAGAACGCAAACGGCTAGGCTATCCATTGTTAGACAAAGCAACACGTGAGAAATTATTGTCTGAGGAGGAATAAAAATGACGAAGAATTTATTGGTTGAGTTAGGGCTTGAAGAAATGCCTGCTTATGTTGTAACACCAAGCATGAAACAATTGCGTGATAAAATGGCAGCCTTTTTAACAGACAATCGTTTGACATTCGATAAGATTGAAATGTTTTCCACTCCTCGTCGCTTGGCTGTACGTGTGTCCAATCTAAGTGAAAAGCAAACAGACCTGACAGAAGACTTCAAAGGACCAAGTAAGAAAATTGCTTTGGATGCAGATGGTCATTTTACGAAAGCTGCGCAAGGCTTTGTTCGTGGAAAAGGTTTGACGGTTGAAGATATCACATTTCGTGAAGTAAAAGGTGAGGAATATGTCTATGTCACCAAACAAGAAATCGGAAAACCTGTTGAGGAATTGATTGACGGTATTGTGGATGTATTGAAATCATTAACTTTTCCTGTAAATATGCACTGGGGTAGCCATACATTTGAATATATTCGCCCTGTTCATACCCTCACCGTGTTATTGGATGATGAATCTTTTTTGATGAATTTGTTTGATATTGAAAGTGGACGGACAAGTCGGGGGCATCGTTTTCTAGGTCATGAAGTGAAGATTCAGTCTGCAGATTCTTATGAAGAAGATCTGCGCGAAGTTTTTGTCATTGCTAGTCCAATGGAACGAGAAAACATGATTTTGGATCAAATCAAAGAAATTGAGAGAATGCACAATGTTCATGTGGAAATTGATGAAAATTTGCTAGATGAAGTGCTGAACTTGATTGAGTATCCAACCGCCTTTATTGGGCGTTTTGACGATCGTTACTTAGATGTGCCGGAAGAAGTCCTTGTTACGTCTATGAAGGTTAATCAACGTTATTTTGTTGTTCGCAATGAAAATGGCAAGCTTCTTCCATATTTCGTATCGGTACGCAACGGAAATGCAGAACACCTCGAAAATGTCGTTAAAGGAAATCAGAAAGTTTTAGTGGCTCGGTTAGAAGATGCAGAATTTTTCTGGCGCGAAGATCAACGATTGATTATTTCTGACTTGGTTGACAAGTTGAAAAATGTAACTTTCCATGAAAAAATTGGCTCATTAGCGGAGCACATGGAACGAACAGCAAAGATCGCAGCTCTTTTAGCAGAAAAAGCACACTTATCTACTCGGGAAGCAAAAGATGTAGCCCGTGCCGCATCTATTTACAAATTTGATTTATTGACCGGTATGGTTGGAGAATTTGATGAATTGCAAGGTATCATGGGAGAAAAATATGCTCTACTTGCAGGAGAAAACACAGCAGTAGCTAGAGCTATTCGAGAGCATTATTTACCAACTGCCAGTGACGGTGAATTGCCAGATACGAAAGTTGGTGCTATTTTAGCCATTGCAGACAAGATAGACACGATTCTTTCGTTCTTCTCAGTCGGACTCATTCCAAGCGGTTCAAATGACCCTTATGCTCTTCGTAGGGCAACACAAGGTGTTGTGCGCATTTTGGATAAATTTGGTTGGCATATTGCCTTAGATGAATTGATAGAACAGCTCTATGCGCTGCAGTTTGATAGTCTCACATATAGTAACAAAGAGCAGGTACTTGATTTCTTCCGTGCGCGTATTGAAAAAATGATGGATAATGATATTCCGAAAGATATCGTAACAGCTGTGCTCAACAGCTCGACGTTTGTTGTACGTGATTTGGTCGAGGTGGCGGCTCTTCTAGCAGAAAAAGCACAAGAAAATTCTTTCAAACCAGCAGTTGAAAGTTTGGCGCGTGTCTTTAATTTGGCAGAAAAAGCAGAAGCAGTGAGTGTTGTGAATGAAAGTCTGTTTGAAAATGAAGAGGAAAAAGAACTTCATACAGCAATCGAGCACTTGACTTTATCTGATGATCTTGCAGGTAATATTGAACAATTATTTGCTTTAAGTCCGGTCATTGATGCCTTCTTTGATAACACCATGGTCATGGCAGAAGATGAAGCAATCCGAGCAAATCGTTTGGCGCTTTTAGTCACTTTAATGACAAAGGCTAAAAAAGTAGCACAGTTTAACCAAATCAATACGAAATGATAAGAGGTGAATTTTATGGATTCAAAGAAAATTGCACGAATCAATGAGCTTGCCAAGAAAAAGAAAACAGTTGGCTTAACACCCGAAGAGAAAGTAGAGCAAGCTAAGTTGCGGGAAGAATATATCGAAGGGTATCGTCGTAGCGTTCGTCACCACATCGAAGGAATCAAGATTGTAGATGAAGCAGGAAATGACATCACGCCAGAAAAGCTCCGTCAAGTCCAACGAGAAAAAGGCCTGCACGGTAGAAGTTTGGATGATCCAAATTCGTAACAGAAATGATATAAAAATCGCTGAGAAATATTCTCAGCGATTTTTGGCTATTTGGTAATATCCTCAAAATGATCAAATGTTTGACTATCAACGACAGCCATTAACAGTTCTTTATCTTTAAAAATGTAGCTAGGTGGTGTATCAATATTAAGTACACCATCAGGATTTTCTCGAAAACCGATAATATTCAGATTATAGTTTTGACGAAGTTTCAATTGTGCTAAATTTTTACCAATCCAGGATTGAGGTGGATAAAATTCAACAATGGCTACATTTTTGTCTAATTCAATCACATCAGTAGTGGCTTGGTGCAAGATATTTTTAGCAAGTGAAATCCCAGTTTCACGTTCAGGGGAGATGCAGCGATCAGCCCCGACTTTTAGCAACACTTTTCGGGTTGTCTTGCTTTTTACCTTAGCAATCACTTTTTCAACGCCTAAAGATTTACAGTGCATGACGGCAAGGACGCTGGATTCTAGATTATCCCCAGTAGCGACCACTACAGTATCACAAGTATCAATTCCTGCTGCCTGTAGCAAATCATAGTCTGTAATGTCTCCTACAACTCCGCGTGCCAAAACTGGTTCAAAATGATTGATGACATCATCATGATCGTCAACTGCAATAATATCGCAGTTGTATTTGCAAAGTGTGTTAATGATACTGCGACCGAAAACTCCTAGCCCTAGTATACCAATTGTTCGTTTATCCATGAAATTCCTTCCTATCCAACGATAATATTTGCATTGGCAAACTTAATCGCTTCTTTTTTATTTGGTTTTCGATTGGAGAGACTGACAATTAATGTCAACGGTCCAATCCGTCCGATAAACATCAAAAACATGATAACTGTTAAAGCTGCATGATTTAAAGTAGGTGTTAAATTTGCAGTCACTCCCACCGTTCCAAGAGCAGACATCGCTTCAAACATTAAATAGATGAACCGATGCCCATTATCTGCAGTCAATGTTAAGAATGTCAGTCCTAAAATAAAGGTTGTCGTAAAGACAATCAAAACACTGAAAGCTTTTTGAATGGTGGATGGAGAAAAGGTATGGTGTCCGAAATTTGTATTAGGCAAACCAAGAATTTCTGTTCGAGCAAAGGCTAATACAACTAAGAAAGTGGTAATTTTCAGTCCGCCTGCTGTTCCTCCAGGAGCACCCCCTAGAAACATTTGAATGATGTAAAGAAGTAGTGTCACCGGACGAGCTTGAGTATAGTCAATCGTTGCAAATCCAGCTGTCCGCATGGTGACGGTTTGAAAGAAACTAACTAAGAGTTTATTTCCCATAGGAAGCCGACCGATTGTGTTTGCATTGTGATATTCCGTTAAGAGTGTCAAACAGGTTCCGCTTATTAAGATAATGGCAGTCAAAGCTAGAACTAATTTTGTATGAAAACGTAGTTTTCTTTTTCGACCATTTGTTTGAATATTTGTTTTTAGGTCGAACCAAACTGAAAAACCTAAACCACCCATGATAATTAAAGCAGCAATGGTTAAATTAACCAGAGCATCTGTTTGATAGGCTAGTAAACTATTACTACCTAAATTATCAAATCCGGCATTACAAAAAGCAGAAATAGCAAGGAAAATGGAAGTTAGAGCGCCCTTTCCCCAGCCTAAAAGAGGGATAAAACGAAAACTGAGAATCAAGGCTCCAAGGGTTTCTATACTAAAAGTGATTAGAAAAATCGAGCGGAGAAAATCACGTATAGAATTTGTTTCGTTTTGACTGAGACTTTCTTGCAAAGTGGTCCGATTGGAAAGGCTGAGTTTCTGATTGGAGCGGACGTAAATCAGCCCGATGAAGCTAATCAGCCCCAAACCACCGATTTGAATAAGAAGCATGCAGATAATCTGTCCCCAAATATTGTAAGTATCTGCAACAGACTGCGTAAAAAGTCCGGTCACACAGACCATTGAAACCGACGTGAAGAGATGGTCGAAATAGTTGGCTTTAGAAGTTGCTACCTGCACGAAAGGCAGATCTAAAAGAAGAGAGCCCACCACGATAACGAAGGCAAAACTCAATAAAATACGCCTCGCAGGAGACAATCTTGATAAAAAACGTGACATTCTTATCTTCCTTCATAGAATAATGACTTTATTTTACCACAAAGCAGCTTAAAAAACGAGAAGGAAGGCGCAAGAAGTCTAATCCTTCTTCAAAAATTTTCGACCGAGAAAGATGCAGCAAGCAATCACTGCCACATCTATCCAAAACAATATCGGATCTGTCAAGGTGAAGAAAAAGTAGAAGGAAATGATAAAGAGAATAGCTAGAAGAGGTAAGATAATTTTTTTGTATTGTTGAAGATTCATTTGAATTTAGTCTTTCTATTTTTTACTTGTTCCAAAAAAGTGTATTTAGGTCTGTCTTCAAAGCTAGTGCTAAACTAATGCAAAGTTCTAGTGTTGGGTTATATTTGTTGTTTTCAATCATGTTAATTGTCTGCCGCGAAACGCCAATCTTTTTAGCAAGGTCCAATTGTGAGAGATCTAATTTTTTTCGGAAATCTTTTACTCGATTCATGCTTTTATCCTTGGTTTGATGTCAAATATAACTGACTTTTATAATTATATTATTATAGAAGAAACTAAGTAAATATGTCAAGTATAATTGACAAAAAACTTTACATGATTCTGAAATTCATTTTTTAAATCTTTATGGTATAATAGTGAAGATATGACAAATGAATTTCATCATGTAACAGTTCTTCTACACGAAACCATTGATCAGCTTAATGTAAAACCAGATGGAATCTATGTTGATGCGACATTAGGCGGGGCAGGGCATAGTGAATATCTTTTAAGTAAATTAGGAAAAAACGGTCATTTATATGCTTTTGATCAAGATCAGACCGCTATTGATTATGCTCAAAAACACTTAGCGCTTTATGTAGCGCGAGGAATGGTGACCTTTATCAATGATAATTTTCGTCATTTAAAGGAACGTTTGCGTGAGTTAGGTGTTGAAGAAATTGATGGCATTTGTTATGATTTAGGGGTTTCTAGTCCGCAATTGGATGAGCGCAAGCGTGGTTTTTCCTATAAACAGGATGCTCCGCTTGACATGCGGATGAATCAGGATGCAAAGTTGACGGCTTATGCAGTAGTCAATCAATACAGCTATCACGATTTGGTGCGGATTTTCTTCAAGTATGGAGAAGATAAATTTTCAAAGCAAATTGCTCGGAAAATTGAGCAAATGCGTGAAAAGAAACCGATTGAGACCACTACGGAGTTAGCAGAGATTATCAAATCTGCTAAGCCTGCCAAGGAATTGAAAAAAAAGGGGCACCCTGCTAAACAGATTTTTCAAGCCATTCGCATCGAAGTTAATGATGAGTTGGGAGCGGCAGATGAGTCCATTCAACAAGCGATGGACTTGTTGACGGTTGATGGGCGTATTTCGGTGATTACGTTTCATTCGTTGGAGGATCGCTTGACCAAGCAGCTTTTTAAAGTAGCCTCAACAGTAGAAGTACCGAAAGGGTTGCCGTTTATTCCAGAGGAATTACAGCCTAAAATGAAGTTGGTCACTCGGAAACCCATTTTACCAAGTCAAGAAGAATTAGATCAAAATAATCGAGCCCATTCAGCTAAGCTGCGTGTGGCGCAAAAAGTACATAAGTGAGGATTGAGATGGCAACTAGAACAAGAACAACTGGCCAGATACTTCAGGCACGAATTCAAAAATTTTCTCGTGTTGAGAAAGCATTTTATGGAGCGATAGTCTTGACAGCGGTTATCTTAGCAACCAGTGTTGTCTTTATGCAAACAAAATTATTGCAGGTGCAACGTGATTTAACGACTGTCAATTCAAAAATTGAAGCAAAGCGCACAGAACTAGATGATGCTAAACAAGAAGTAAACGAATTGATTCGTAGTGAACGTTTGTCAAAATTAGCAAGTTCACAGGAAATGACCCAAAATAATGAAAATATCAGAACGGCGGAATAAAGCATGAATGGACTCAAAAGACAAATTTTAAACCATGCTTTGAAAAATCGGAGAAATCCTAACTATAACCGTAGACGAGTGGGGAAAAACCTAAGCGTTTTGACGGTTTTTGTCTTTTTTGTTTTCTTGATCAATTTTGCAATTATCATTGGAACTGGAAAAAAGTTTGGTGTGAACTTGGCTAAACAAGCAAGTCTGGTGCATCAGGTGACAAGGATTGTACCCGCAAAGCGTGGAACGATTTATGATCGCAATGGTCTTCCAATAGCTGAAGACGCAACTTCCTATAATGTTTATGCTGTTATTGATAAAAACTATAAGTCAGCAACTGGAGAAATTCTTTACGTAGAAGAATCTCAATATGACAAAGTAGCTGAAGTGTTTAATAAGCATCTCGGCATGGAGAAGGATTACGTCAAAAAGCAATTATCTCGAAAAAAATTACAGCAAGTTTCATTTGGTTCCCAAGGAAATGGAATCAGTTATAGTAATATGAATACCATTCGTGAGGAATTGAAAAAGGCAAAAATAAAAGGAGTTGATTTTACAACTAGTCCAAATAGAAGTTATAAAAATGGGAATTTTGCTTCAGTGTTTATTGGATTAGCGCAACTTCAGGAAAATAAAGATGGTAGCAAAACGCTTGTTGGTACGACAGGTTTAGAAGCTGCTTTAAATAAGACATTAGCCGGAACAAATGGAGTCATCACCTATGAAAAAGATAAAAACGGAAATATAGTACCAGGATCTGACAAGGTTTCAAAGAAAACACAAGATGGAAAAGATATTTATACAACCTTATCCTCAGACTTACAGTCTTTCCTTGAAACGCGGATGAATGCGTTTGTAGAAAAAGCTAAGGGAACTTATGCCAGTGCCACATTAGTCAGTGCAAAAACTGGGGAGATTCTTGCAACGACACAGCGTCCAAGCTTTGATGCTGATACGAAGCAAGATCTGACAAAAGACTTCGCTTGGTCCAGTGCTCTCTATCAAAATCAATATGAACCGGGCTCAACGATGAAAGTCATGACACTCGCTGCGGCGATAGATAACAAGACTTTTCCAGCAAACGAAACCTATAATAATAGTGGGCTGCAAATTGCAGATGTGACGATTCGTGACTGGCTTGTCAATATGGGGCTTTCTGAAGGGCAAACACTAACATATGCCCAAGGTTTTGCCCTTTCTAGTAATGTGGGAATGGCTTCTCTTGAAAAGAAAATGGGAGATGAAAAATGGCTAGACTACCTTAGCAAATTTAAATTTGGATTACCCACGCGTTTTGGAATGAATTATGAAGATTACGGTGGTCTTCCGGCAGATAATATCGTAACCTATGCAATGAGTGCCTTTGGTCAGGGAATTTCAGTTACGCAAGTACAAATGTTACGGGCTTTTTCTTCCATAGCCAATGATGGCGTAATGGTTGAACCAAAATTCATTAGTGCTATCTACGATTCAAAAAGTGGTCGTGCACGCAAGAGTTCTACAGAGATTGTTGGGCGTCCTGTTTCAAAAGAGGCTGCTAAGACAACGAGAGATTATATGGTAACTGTCGGTACAGATCCTGTTTACGGAACCTTGTATAGTAAGGCGGAAGGTGGTCCAATTATCAGAGTGCCTAACCAAAATGTGGCAGTTAAATCAGGTACAGCGCAGATTGCAGGTGAAAATGGTAGTGGTTATCTAACAGGTGAAAATGATTACATCTATTCTGTTGTGGCTATGACACCAGCTGAAAATCCCGATTTTATCATGTATGTAACTCTGAAGCAACCTTCAGAATCTTTCCAACCCATTTTCTGGAAAGAAGTTGTTAACCCTGTATTGGAAGAGGCTGTAGCGATGAAAGATACGCTGAACTTGACGACACAATCTCCTGTTCTAAAATCTGTTTCAAAAGAATTGACTTATAAAATGCCCTCCGCTAAGAATACTAGTCCTGGTGATTTGGCTGATGAATTACGACGCAATCTTGTGCAACCTATTGTTTTGGGAACCGGTAAAAATATTAAGAAAGTTTCCGCGAAAGCAGATGAAGAGCTGAAGTCCAATAAGCAAATTCTTATCCTAACAGATGATTTTACAGAAATGCCTGATATGTATGGTTGGACGAAGAAAAATGCTGAAACATTTGGTGATTGGTTAGGCATAAAAGTCCATGTCAAAGGTAAAGGCTCAAAAGTTGTAGCTCAAAGTGTCAGGACCAACGCATCGCTTAAAAAAATAAAAGAAATAACAATTACATTAGGAGATTAGCATGTTACAAGCTATCATTGCAGGTATTGTGACTTTTATTCTAACTTTAGTTGGAATACCTGCTTTTATTCGTTTTTATCACAAAGCCCATATTTCCGGCCAACAAATGCACGAAGATGTGAAACAACACCAAGCAAAAGCTGGAACTCCTACTATGGGAGGAACTGTGTTTTTGCTAGCTTCTGTGTTATCTAGTTTTGTGACAGCTCTCATTTCTAAAGAACTTTCAAGTGCTGCCTTGATGGTACTATTTATTCTGGTTTTGTATGGTATCGTTGGTTTCTTGGATGATTTTTTAAAGGTTTTTCGTAAAATAAATGAAGGTTTAAATCCCAAGCAGAAACTAGCTCTTCAAATTATCGGTGGCATTGTTTTTTACTTCTTTTTTGATACCCACGGTGGGGGAGATTTACTCAATGTTTTTGGTTTCCCACTTCATTTAGGCTATCTTTATATTGCTTTTACTCTCTTTTGGTTGGTTGGCTTTTCCAACGCAGTCAATTTGACAGATGGCATTGATGGATTGGCCAGTATTTCTGTTACAATCAGTTTAGTAGCTTATGCAGTCATTGCGACAGTTCAACATCGTTTAGATATTTTAATTGTTATTTTGAGTATGATTGGTGGTCTGCTTGCATTCTTTATTTTCAATCATAAACCAGCCAAGATTTTTATGGGGGATGTAGGAAGTTTGGCTCTTGGTGGTATGTTAGCAGCAATTTCGATAGCGCTTCACCAAGAATGGACGCTTCTTATCATTGGGATTGTCTATGTCTTTGAGACAACTTCAGTTATGATGCAGGTTTCTTATTTCAAATTGACTGGAGGCAAACGGATTTTTCGGATGACACCAGTTCACCACCATTTTGAACTAGGTGGTTTGTCAGGTCATGGTCAAGCTTGGAGCGAATGGAAAGTTGATTTCTTTTTCTGGGGAATCGGTCTTATAGCTAGTTTACTAACACTTGCGATTTTATATTTATAAGAGAAGTGACTCATTTTAAAGTACTTTAAAATGAGTTTTTTATATAATATCTGAAAAATTTTCTAAAAATTCATAATTTATCTTGTATTTATATAAAAAAGTGTATAATAGGTTCAATATTTAGTCAAAGGAGGGTAGCGGTTGCTGTTTTAATAAAGTAGAGTATCTTATTTTTTTAACTCAAAAAGAATGTTTATTCAACTTAGTCTAGATAGCGGAATTTGTAATTTTTGATTCTTTATGCATAATTAAAACTATTTTGATTGTATAACCTAATAAATGACTATTATTTAAATGGATAATATTTTTTGTTAAAAAATGATTTTTACTTTTTAAAACTGTTTTGGCATAATATGCGATGTAATTAAATGTGATATTAGAGGAGGTTTATCTATGAAATCATCAAAATGGATTATTGCAACGGGAGTTGTGCTAAGCACTGGAATCTTATTAGCAGGTTGTGGCAAGTCAACTTCTAATACGTCAACATACTCATATGTGTATACACAAGATCCAGACACGTTGAATTATCTGATGGCTAATCGTGCGACAACTTCAGATGTTGTGACCAATTTAGTTGATGGATTATTAGAAAATGACCGATACGGAAACTTAGTTCCAGCACTCGCTAAGTCATGGACAGTCTCCAAAGATGGTTTGACCTATACCTATAAATTACGTAAAGACGCAAAATGGTACACATCAGAAGGTGAAGAGTACGCAGGTGTAAAAGCACAAGACTTTGTGACAGGTTTGAAATATGCTGCAGATAATAAATCTGAAGCCCTTTACCTTGTGCAAGATTCTGTCAAAGGATTAGATGCGTATATCAAAGGGGAGACAAAAGATTTTTCAACAGTTGGTGTGAAAGCTGTAGATGATTATACAGTACAGTATACTTTAAGTCGTACGGAACCTTATTGGAATTCAAAAACAACCAATAATATTCTCTTTCCAGTAAATGCGGACTTTTTGAAATCGCAAGGAAAGAATTTTGGTTCTGTGAAACCGAGTAGCATTCTTTACAACGGTCCATATCTGCTGAAGTCTTTGACGGCTAAATCCTCTATGGAATTTGCTAAAAATCCTCATTACTATGATAAAAAGAATGTTCACTTGGACAATATCAAATTGACTTATTATGATGGATCGGACCAAGAAGCGCTTATCCGAAACTTCACAGATGGCGCCTATAGTGCGGCTCGTCTCTATCCAAATAGTTCAAGTTTTGCTTCTGTCAAGAAACAATATGCCAACAATATCATCTATAGTTTACAAGATGCAACTAGTTATTATTACAATTTTAACTTAAATCGTCAGTCTTACAATCACACATCTAAGAAAACAGATGCTCAAAAATCTTCAACGCAAGAAGCGGTACTAAACAAAGCTTTTCGTCAAGCTATCAACTTTGCTTATAACCGCACTTCTTACGGTGCACAAAGTAATGGGAAAGATGGTGCAACAAAGGTGTTGCGGAACACGCTTGTGCCACCAACATTTGTTTCCATTGGAGATAAGACTTTTGGCGATGTGGTATCCTCTAAGTTAGTAAATTATGGTTCAGAATGGTCTAATATGAATCTGACTGATGCGCAAGATGCTTACTACAATCCAGAAAAAGCAAAAGCTAAATTTGCTCAGGCAAAAGCAGAATTGCAGGCCAAAGGTGTTCAATTTCCCATTCACTTAGACGTACCAGCTGATCAAACTAGTAAAATCGGTGTTCAGTGGGAAAGTTCTATGAAACAATCTGTTGAGTCTGTCTTAGGAGCCGATAATGTTGTGATTGATATTCAGCAGATGAGCTCAGATGAACTGAACAATATCAGTTATTTTGCCAATACTGCCGCTCAAAAAGATTATGATTTGTACAATGGTGGTTGGTCAGGAGACTATCAAGACCCATCCACTTATCTAGATACCTTGAATACTAAAAATGGTGGTAGTTTGCAGAACTTTGGCTTAGAACCAGGTCAAGAGAATGCTAAGATAAAGGCTGTTGGTTTGGATACCTATACTACAATGCTTGAGGAAGCAAATGCTGAAACCAATGAGACGAAACGTTATGAAAAATATGCTGAAGCACAAGCGTGGTTGATTGATAGTGCTTTGACAATGCCTAATCTCTCTCTTGGAGGGACTCCGTCTGTGACAAAGACTGTTCCGTTTAGTCGTTCTTACTCTCTGGTAGGGATTAAAGGTGGTTCAAGTAACTACTTTAAATATGTTAAATTACAAGATAAAATTGTGACGACTAAAGAATACGAAAGTGCTAAAAAGAAATGGCTGAAAGAAAAAGAAGCGTCTAATCAAAAAGCACAAGATGATTATGAAAATCATGTAAAATAAAACGGGTACAAGAAATTTCTATGAACGATAAGTTTCATAGAAGTTTCTTTTTTGTACGAAAAGAGCTGTTTTAAAACGATACTGCTTAAAATGCATGTTTCGGATTGTTTACTGACAGTTCCATTTTTTCAAAAAAATTTCTTGACAAGGTGGTTCTATCTTGTTATACTAATAAAGTACTCAATCGCGGGGATGGCGGAATTGGCAGACGCGCAGGACTAAGGATCCTGTGACCGCTTTAGGTCGTGAGGGTTCAAGTCCCTCTCTCCGCATCAGATAGGCTGGCTTCGGTCAGTTTTTTTGTTTTGCCATTTTGAAATATGAGAATGAGAAAATTGTTTTATATGAGAAAACGCTTAAAAGATTAGGAAATGCTGGTATTTTTTCCTGAAAAGTGATAAAATAAACAATGTAAGTGGGGAAACCCATAAAAATAAATAGGAGGCCTAATACTAATGGCAATCGTTTCAGCAGAAAAATTTGTCCAAGCAGCTCGTGACAATGGTTATGCAGTTGGTGGATTTAATACAAACAACCTTGAGTGGACTCAAGCTATCTTGCGTGCAGCAGAAGCTAAAAAAGCTCCAGTTCTTATCCAAACTTCTATGGGTGCTGCTAAATATATGGGTGGTTATAAAGTATGTAAACTCCTCATTGAAAGCCTTGTAGAATCAATGGGAATTACTGTACCAGTTGCTATTCACCTTGACCATGGTCATTATGAAGATGCACTTGAATGTATCAAAGTTGGTTATACTTCAGTTATGTTTGATGGTTCTCATCTTCCAGTTGAAGAAAACCTTGAAAAAGCTCGTAAAGTGGTTGAATTTGCGCATGCAAATGGAGTATCAGTGGAAGCTGAAGTTGGCACAATCGGTGGCGAAGAAGACGGTATCATCGGTGACGGTGAATTGGCTCCAATCGAAGATGCAAAAGCAATGGTTGAAACTGGAATTGACTTCCTTGCAGCAGGTATTGGGAACATTCACGGACCATATCCAGCTAACTGGAAAGGTCTTCACCTTGATCACTTGCAAAAATTGACAGAAGCTGTTCCTGGCTTCCCAATCGTATTGCATGGTGGTTCAGGTATTCCTGATGACCAAATCCAAGCAGCTATCAAATTGGGTGTGGCAAAAGTTAACGTAAATACTGAATGTCAAATTGCTTTTGCTAAAGCTACTCGTAAATTTGCTGCTGAATACGAAGCAAACGAAGCAGAATACGATAAGAAGAAACTCTTTGACCCACGTAAATTCTTGAAACCAGGTTTCGAAGCAATTACAGAAGCTGTTGAAGAACGTATCGACGTATTCGGTTCAGAAGGTAAAGCTTAATTAAGCTTACCAAATAAAAAAGAAAATCTCGCTTTGGCGGGATTTTCTTTTGACTTGAGTTGTTTGTGATGTAGTATAGGATTCATTATTTTTTCGTTTCCTCTTGACAAATCAAATTTGCATGCTAGAATAGATTTATACGTTTATTTCGCCGATTTAGCTCAGTTGGTAGAGCAACGCACTCGTAACGCGTAGGTCGTAGGTTCAAGCCCTATAATCGGCATCATTGAAGGTCTTCATTGAATTGAAGGCTTTTTTGTTGTTTATACAGTACGTAAAAAGGGGCTATAATCTGGTCAGCTCATGAAAAACAAGTAAGTTATTCAGATTTCACGACCACTTACCTATCCAAATGAACCACTTATTGAAAATCGCTTGAATTTCATGTGACAATTGTTATAATAAAATAAAGAAAAGCGAGGGGAGCGTTTATGAAAATTCGAGTAGAGTTAGATTCGAATCTGGAAGAAGCAGAAATTGTCATTAAGGCACCTTGCTTTGATGAACAGATAGAGCGCATTCAACGTTCTCTGGAAGAAGTTGCCAAGCCATCTATACTTTTTTACAAAGATACGAGTGAATATTATGTTGATTTAGCAGATATCCTCTTCTTTGAAACGGATGGAAATAAAATTTTTGCGCATGCTCGAAATAATGCTTATGAAGTCAAACTGAAATTGTATGAGCTAGAAGAATGTTTGCCGCGGTATTTCTGTCGTATTTCTAAATCAACGATTACGAATATTAAAGCAATTTATTCATTAGAAAAGTCTTTTTCAGGAACGAGCAGTATTCGCTTTTATGATACCCATAAGCAAGTGCATGTGTCTAGGCATTATTTTCAATTCCTAAAAGAAAAATTAAGTGAAATGAGGTAAATATTATGAGAAAAACATTGTTTGGAGTGGGGCTTTTGGTATTAGCCGGCTGGGTGCTGCTACAAGGAAATTTTGGTATTCCGCTTATTGATTTCAATTTTTGGCCAATGCTTGTTGTGCTTGGATTTGCTTACTTTGCAATTGAAAATTTTTGGAGAGGAAATTTATCTGGCGGGATTATTTTAGCCATTATTTCCTTAATCGTTGCAAATAGCAGCTATCACTTTTTGCCCATCTCATCTGGAACGATTTTCCTAGCAGGGATTTTGGCTTCTATTGGTATTGGATTGATTTTCAAACCAAAACGAATTTGGGGTATTTATCATGGTCAAAATGCTCGTCGTGTCATAAATGGAGACATCAATTTTGGAAGTGGTACACGCTATATCCATTCGGATGATTTTACTTATGAAACACTAGATTGTGCTTTTGGGAATGCTACGGTTTATTTTGACAATGCTATCATTAAAGGAGACTCTGCAACTTTTGATATTGATGTATCTTTTGGGAATGCTACATTATATGTACCAAGTAATTGGCGTGTAGAGTTAGATGTGGATAATGCTTTTGGTACAGTGACGAATCCCCGTAATATCAATGAGAAAGATAAGACTCTTTATGTAAAAGGAGATGTATCTTTTGGTCGCTTAGGAATTATTTATGTTTAAAATTTAAGAAAGTCATTGATCTACTTGAATTTTGAAATATAAGAAAAATAGTCTTGCAAAATCTTAAAAATTGTGATAAAATTTTACGGTATGTGGTATAAAGCCCGTAAAACTAATCAGGAGGACAAGTATAAATGGCAAAAGTATGTTACTTTACAGGTCGTAAAACTGTATCAGGAAACAACCGCTCTCACGCAATGAACCAAACAAAACGTACTGTGAAACCAAATCTTCAAAAGGTGACAATCTTAGTTGATGGTAAACCTAAGAAAGTTTGGGCTTCAGCACGCGCCCTTAAATCTGGCAAAGTTGAACGCGTTTAATTAACGAAAGGATGGACCTTTGAGAGGTTCATTTTCTTTTGCATAAGAAAGCGGATTACGGATATGTTTGTTTTAAGATAAGTAAAAGAAACATTCCATATTGATTGAATCCTTTTTAATGATGTACTCTCTCTTGTACAGTCCGCGTAAAATATGGTAAAATAAACTATAAAATACTTTTGAGGTAGAAATTATGACTGTAAAAATCAATACAAAAGATGGTCAAATCGAGCTGACAGATGATGTTATTGCGACAATCGTTGGCGGAGCGGCAACTGAAATTTTTGGTGTAGTCGGAATGGCCAGTAAAAATGCCATTAAGGATAATTTCCAAGCTTTGTTGGGCAAAGAAAATTATGCAAAAGGTGTTGTAGTAAAAACAACGGAAGAAGGAAGCATTGCTGTTGATGTGTATACAGTTTTGAGCTATGGTACTAAGATAAGTGAAGTGTCTAAAAATATTCAAGAGCGTGTGAAATTCAGTCTTGAGAATCAGCTTGGAATTACTGCTGAAACAGTAAATGTCTATATCCAAAATATTAAAGTTGTAGGAGAATAATCGTGTCAAATATTACTACTAGTTTATTTCAAGAAATGGTGCAGTCTGCATCTACTCGTTTGAATAAACAGGCTGAATATGTCAATTCTTTAAATGTTTTTCCTGTGCCGGATGGTGACACAGGTACCAATATGGGAATGACCATTGAAAATGGAGCAAAGGAAGTTGCAGATAAATCTGCTTCTACTGTTGGTGAAGTGGCTGGAATTTTTGCTAAAGGTCTCTTGATGGGGGCGCGTGGGAATTCTGGTGTTATTACTTCACAGCTTTTCCGTGGTTTCTCTCAGAGTGTGAAAGAAAAGGAAGAATTAACAGGACAAGATTTAGCTCTTGCCTTTCAGTCTGGAGTTGAAGTGGCCTACAAAGCTGTGATGAAGCCTGTTGAAGGAACGATTTTAACTGTTTCTCGCGGGGCTGCAATCGGTGCTAGAAAAAAAGCAGAAGAAACAGACGATGCTGTTGAGGTGATGAAGGCTGCTCTTGAGAGTGCTAAGATAGCTCTTGCGAAGACACCAGATATGCTTCCGGTCTTAAAGGAAGTGGGAGTTGTGGACTCTGGTGGTCAAGGTTTGGTGTTCATCTATGAAGGCTTTTTGGCAGCGTTGACAGGTGAATACATTGCATCCGAAGAGTTTCAGGCAACGCCTGCAACAATGACGGAAATGATTAATGCAGAGCATCATAAGTCAGTAGCGAGTCATGTGGCAACAGAAGACATCAAATTCGGTTATTGTACTGAAATCATGGTGGCTTTGAAAAAAGGTCCAACGTATGTAAAAGAATTTGATTATGATGAATTTCGCAATTATTTGAATGAATTGGGGGACTCACTCCTTGTCGTCAATGATGACGAAATTGTAAAGGTTCATGTCCACACGGAAGATCCAGGTTTAGTCATGCAGGAAGGCTTGAAATATGGAAGCCTTGTCAAAGTCAAAGTAGATAATATGCGCAATCAACATGATGCACAAGTTGAAAAGGAAGAGCGTGAGAACAAGCAAACTGCTGAAGAAAAGGAGTATGCTGTTATTGCAGTTGTGGCTGGTGAAGGTTTGGCAGAAATCTTTAAGGCACAAGGAGTAGACTACATCATCTCCGGTGGTCAAACGATGAATCCTTCAACAGAAGATTTTATTAAGGCAGTTGAACAGGTCAATGCTCGCCATATCATTATCTTGCCAAACAATAAGAATATTTTCATGGCGGCACAATCGGCAGCTGAGGTAATTGAACAACCTGCTGCAGTAATAGAAACAAGAACGATTCCGCAAGGTTTAACAAGCCTATTGGCTTTTGATTCAAGTAAATCTATTGAGGAAAATCATGACCGAATGACGGCTGCTCTTACGGATGTGATAAGTGGTAGTGTGACAACAGCTGTTCGCGATACAACGATTGATGGATTGGAAATTCATGAAAACGATAATCTTGGTATGGTAGATGGAAAAATTGTTGTGTCTAATCCGGATATGTTGACAACATTGAATGAAACATTCAGTAAAATGTTAGATATAGACAGCGAAATTGTGACGATTTACATCGGTGAAGATGGAAGTGAAGATTTGGCCAATGAATTGGCTCAAGATATTACTGAAAAATTTGAAGATGTAGAAGTGGAAATCCATAAAGGTGGACAACCAGTTTATCCATATCTTTTTAGTGTTGAATAAAATCAAAGAATCATTGAAAGGCGACTCAACCGAGTCGCCTTTTTTGTGACATTTGTCATGTGAAACGATGACAAAATCATCTAGTTGGAATTTTTGACAAAATATATAATAGAATTATCAAAAGGAAAGGCAACTGGTTTATGAAAAAGATGTTTGATTCTTTTGTTGCTTATGATAATGATGTTCAGCTCTCTATATTTTAGTGATTCAGCAATCAATGAGAATTGGTCATTATAATGTAATATCTTGATGAAGATTGATAACGAGTATTCTGTACGCTTGTTCTTTGGAAGTAGGATTAAGACCACTGGTATTTTACACTATTTTTGGAGTGTCTTTGCAATCTTGGTTGCTCAGTCTTTATGTATGTACTTATCAAGGAGGAAAAAGATGAATTTGATTGAAGTAAAGGATTTGTCCAAAGAGATTCGTGGGAAAGAAATTTTGAAAAATATTTCTTTTACAATTAACGATGGAGAATGTGTGGCGTTGATTGGTCCAAATGGGGCTGGGAAAACGACACTAATGGATTGCTTGTTGGGTGATAAGTTTCTTACAGGTGGACAGGTCAGGATTCAGAGTTTGCAGCCGACAAATAATCAATTGAAACAGGTAGTTGCTATTTTGCCACAAGAAAACACAGTCGTGGCAGATTTGAAGGTAAATGAACTATTAAACTTTTTCCAAAGTGTTTACCCAAATAGTCTGAGCAATCAGGAAATTGATGTTCTGTTGAAATTTACGGATAAGCAAAAAGAACAGTTGGCCAGTAAATTGTCTGGTGGACAAAAACGGTTACTTTCTTTTGTTTTAGCTCTTATCGGGCGTCCGAAGATACTCTTTTTAGATGAACCAACTTCTGCTATGGATACTTCTACAAGACAGCATTTTTGGGAAGTTGTGGATGAACTAAAGAAAAATGGTGTGACTATTGTTTATTCTTCTCACTATATCGAAGAAGTGGAGCATACAGCGGATCGTATTTTGGTGCTACATAAGGGAGAACTAATCCGAGATACGACGCCGTATGCCATGCGTAGTGAAGAACAGGAAAAACACTTCACTATTCCGCTTTCTTACCAAGCTATTGTAGAAAACTTACCTGAAGCAACCGAAATCGAAATCAAGCAAAGTGCTCTGTCCTTTGCAACTAAAGAGGCCAGTAAAGTATGGCAAGTCTTGATCCATAATGGCTGTACGATTGAGGAAATTGAAGTACGCAACCGAACGTTGTTGGATAGTATTTTTGAGACAACGCAAGAGTAAAAGGAGATCTATCATGAAATATATGACTAGTTTAATGAAGATTGAGTTAATTTTGATGAAGCGACAAGCAGCTTATTATTTACTGTCTATCGGCTTACCCAGTGTTTTTTACTTAATATTTTCTGGTATGATGTCGGGGAATGCACCAGCTAGTGTACTTCAGGCATATCTCTTTTCAATGACTGTTTTTAGTATCATGTCTAGCGCCTTCTTTAGTATTCCAAGCACTTTGCAGTCTGATAAAAATAATAACTGGCAAAAAATGATTCAGCACTCGCCGATTTCTATGGTAAAATACTATATATCAAAACTCTGTAGTACGCTGTTGACTTTCATGCTTTCCATTATCGTGGTCTTTTCAGTCGGGCATTTTGTACGCGGGGTCAATCTACCAATGGTGGACTGGCTCATTATTGCCTTGATACTTCTGGTGGGAAGTATGGTCTTTATTGCCATGGGTGTATTGGTTAGCCTCTTGCCAAGCGCTCAGCTCATGTCTGTAGTGGGAAATATCGTCTATATGGCACTGGCTGTTCTAGGCGGGCTATGGTTCCCTCTGACCATGTTCCCAAAATGGCTCCAATCCATCGGTAAGCTGACGCCAAGTTATCAACTGATGCAGGTTGTGTCTTCTTATCTAGAACACCATCAGTTCAATGGCAAGGCCGCTTTGATTGTTCTGATTTATACGGTTTTGGTTAGCATTCTTGTGCTGCAACTCAAAAAGCGAATTGAGGTAAAATAAAACCATGTGGGAAAAATTTAAACAAGTCCACTATATGTTTCATATTGCGCTGGTCTTTATCATCTTTCCAGTGGCGGGGGGGATTAGCGGGGAATACCCGCTTTTCGTCTTGCTCTGGACAGCTACTTTTGTTGTGTCTTACTATGCAGTCTTGTTAAGTAACCATCGCCTTATCCAGTTTCTTTCTTGGTGGTTCTTGGTAGCTTACATATATTATGGTTCTGTCTGGTTAAATGGAGGGTTTACTTGGTACATTTTTTATCTATCTAATCTGCTTATTTACGAACTAGATGATATTTCTTTTAAATCCTGGCGTTTTTTAACCTTTATCGCCTTGCAGCCCATTATTGTGATGACTAATTACTTGGTGGGTAATGTTGGTCCAGCAGAGCTACTCTTCTTTGTTGTAACCTTTCTCTTTTCGGATGGCTTGACCTTTGGTCTCCATCGGATTCAAATGACAGAGCGGATCAAGGAAGAAAAGGTCAAACAAAATGTCCAGCTGAATCTTTTTCTAGCAGAAAATGAGCGTAATCGGATTGGTCGAGACTTACATGATAGTCTAGGGCATACCTTTGCTATGCTCAGTATCAAGACAGAATTGGCGCAACAGTTTCTTCAAATGAAAGCTTATGAGAAAGCTGGCAAAGAATTGCAAGAAGTGCATGAAATTAGCAAGCAATCTATGGCGGATGTACGACGAATTATTGATAATCTCAAAACACGAACGTTAGATGATGAATTGGTGACGATTCAAGTGATGTTAGAAATGAGTGGGATTCAAGTACAAGTACTGAATCAACTCAATATAGCTAGTATTGCACCAACTATGCAATCAAGCTTAAGTATGGTTTTACTAGAATTGGCGACGAATATCATCAAACATGCTCAAGCAAGTCATTGTAAAATTCGTTTATATTCTGAAGATAAACGCTTAATTGCTGATGTTGAGGATAATGGGAAAGGTTTCAAAACTGTCACAGGAAAAGAATTACATTCGGTTCAGGAGCGTGTAGAAGCTTTGTCTGGACAAGTAGAGATTTTAAATTATAAACAGCCAACTAAGATTCGAGTACACTTGCCAATGGAGGGATACAGATGAAATTATTAGTAGCCGAAGATCAAAGTATGTTACGGGATGCTTTGTGCCAATTACTAGAAATGCAGCCAGATGTCGAAATGGTTCATCAGGCTTCTAATGGTCAGGAAGCACTGGATCTTCTCCAATCCCAAAATATTGATGTTGCTATTTTAGATGTGGAAATGCCAGAAAAAACAGGTTTAGATGTTTTAGAATGGGTTAAGGAGCAGCAATCAGTTGTTAAAGTTATCATTGTCACCACGTTTAAACGTCCGGGCTATTTTGAACGTGCTGTAAAGTCTAATGTAGATGCTTATGTTTTAAAAGAACGCAGCATAGCTGACCTTATGAAAACGATTCAAACAGTATTAGCCGGAAAAAAAGAATATTCTCCTGAGTTGATGGAAGTCATGATGACAAGTAAGAATCCCTTGTCCAATCAAGAAATTTTAGTTTTGCAAGCAACAGCAAGAGGCTTATCTAGTAAAGAAATTGCGCAAAAGCTTTATCTATCAAATGGTACCATTCGCAATTATATGTCGAGTATTCTAACGAAATTAACAGCAGAAAATCGTTTGGAAGCAGTTCGAATTGCTCAAGAAAATGGTTGGATATAAATAAGTTTTTGTGAGATATGGATGCAGAGAAATTTAATATAATAACTTAACTAGCTTTTATCGCTTTTGTTTGATAAACACGTTTAAGTATGCTATAATCTTGAAAAAGAAGATAGGAGTTTCATATCATGTTATTTTTAGTATTGCCAATTATTGTTATCGTACTGATTGTTATTCTTTTTAGTTCCTTATATGTTGTTCGTCAACAGTCTGTAGCAATTATAGAGCGCTTTGGTAGATATCAAAAACTTAGTAATAGCGGAATTCATTTACGCTTGCCATTTGGCATTGATCATATCGCAGCGCGTGTGCAATTACGTCTGTTGCAAAGTGAGATTGTTGTCGAAACGAAGACACAAGATAATGTATTTGTCATGATGAATGTTGCAACGCAATATCGTGTGAATGAAAATAACGTAACAGATGCTTACTATAAATTGATTCGTCCAGAAGCTCAAATTAAGTCTTATATTGAAGATGCCTTGCGGTCATCTGTTCCTAAATTGACATTGGACGAATTGTTTGAAAAGAAAGATGAAATCGCACTTGAAGTACAAAAGCAAGTAGCAGAAGAAATGTCTACTTATGGTTATATTATCGTAAAAACCTTGATTACAAAAGTTGAGCCAGATGCAGAGGTTAAGCAATCAATGAACGAAATCAATGCTGCTCAACGGAAACGTGTCGCTGCTCAAGAATTAGCTGAAGCCGATAAAATTAAAATTGTCACTGCTGCAGAAGCAGAAGCAGAAAAAGATCGTCTTCATGGTGTTGGGATTGCAGAACAGCGTAAAGCGATTGTGGATGGCTTGGCAGACTCTATCAAAGAGTTAAAAGGTGCAAATGTTGAATTGAAAGAAGAACAAATCATGTCAATTCTTTTAACCAACCAATATCTTGATACATTGAATAATTTTGCAGATAATAAGGGAAATAATACAATTTTCTTACCAGCCAATCCTGACGGAGTAGAAAGTATCCGAACGCAAATTTTATCAGCTCTTAAAGCAAAATAAAGAATATTCTGAATTATTTTATTCGTCAAAATAAGTTGTCTTTTCCATTGACAAAACAAATAAAAACATTTAAAATGTTTAGTTAGAAATAATAAATAGGAGAAGGAAATGGCTAAATCTAACTTTGAAAAAGTAGAATCAGTTGTTAGCTGGGTTCGTGATAAAAAAATCACGGGTTATCGCATCAGTAAAGAAACGAACGCTCGTGAAATGTCTATCATTGCTCTTGCTCAAGGACGTGCTAAAGTGAAGAATATTTCATTTGAAACCGCTCTCGGATTGATTGATTTTTACGACAAAAATCACGAAAAATTTGAAAACTAATCATCGAATTTTTAGCAGGCTGGCAGCCTGCTTTTTTTATTTACTATCGTACAATAATGTGGTTTGAGATTAAAGTAATGAATAATTATATATAAAAAAACTTATTTATTCAAAAAATACCATACGCTTTAAACGAATATTTTTACAAAAAAATCATAAAACGCTTTCTTTTATAGATTATATTATAAAAAATATTCCAAAAAATTAGAAATTTACTTTTTTATAGTATATTTTCTAAGAAATATATGTTCAAACGTTTTGTTTTGTTTGAATAAAAATTAGTTTTCAAAAGAGATAGTAACTATTTTGGATAGAAAAAAAGACGAGGCTAGATGTTTTAGTCTCGTCTTTCCTATTTTTATCGTAAATAGCGTTGTAAGAATTCTTTCGTACGTTCTTTTTTAGGATGAGTGAAAATATCATCTGGTTTACCTTCCTCAGCAATGATGCCTTTGTCCATGAAAATGACACGGTTTGAAACATCACGCGCAAATTCCATTTCATGGGTGACGACAATCATGGTTAAACCTTCTTGAGCAAGGTCTTTCATAATTTTTAGTACTTCACCGACCATTTCAGGGTCGAGGGCTGATGTTGGTTCGTCAAATAAAATGGCATCTGGATTCATAGATAAGGCGCGTGCAATAGCGACACGTTGCTTTTGTCCGCCAGAGAGTTGTTTTGGCTTTGCTTGCCAATAAAGCTCGCCCATACCGACTTTTTCAAGATTATCTTTGGCAATTTTTTCAGCCTCTGCGCGTTCTCTCTTGAGAACGGTTGTCTGTCCAACAATAGTATTTTCAAGAACATTGAGATTTTCAAAAAGATTGAAACTTTGGAAAACCATCCCCAATTTTTCACGGTAGTGGGTGAGATTATAATTTTCTTCTAGCACATTTTCTCCACGGTAAAGGATTTCACCGCCACTTGGTTCTTCGAGGAGATTGATAGAGCGCAAGAAAGTTGATTTTCCGCTACCAGAGCTTCCAATGATAGAGATAACTTCGCCAGAGTGGACAGTGAGAGAAATATCTTTTAAAACTTCATTTTGGCCATAAGATTTTTTGAGATGCTTAATTTCTAAAATGATATCACTCATGCTTTTATTCCTTTCGTTTGCATTTGATTAGCGCCTGTTGTGTACTCGTCTGTGTCAAAACGGCGTTCTACATAGCGAAGAATGCGAGTGACAGTAAATGTTAGGACAAAGTAGATAACAGCAATAATGGTGAAAGTTTGGAAATATTGGTAAGTTTGAGTGGCAATCGTATTTCCTGAGAAATAAAGTTCAACAACGGAGATAACATTCAGTACAGAAGTATCTTTAATGTTTATGACAAATTCATTCCCTGTAGCAGGTAGAATATTGCGTACGACTTGTGGAAGAACAACTTTGCGCATGGTTTGATTATGTGTCATTCCTAGAGCGGTTGCGGCTTCAAATTGTCCTTTGTCAACGGCGAAAATTCCTCCGCGGACAATTTCACTCATATAAGCGCCGGTGTTGATTGAAACAATAAAGATAGCAGCGATTGTCCGATCAATAGAAACTCCAAAAGCTTGTGCTGTACCGTAGTAAATAACCATCGATTGAACAATCATAGGTGTTCCACGGAAAATTTCAATATAGATATTCAAGAACCAGCTGAATAAGGTTTGTAACATCGCTAGAACTTTATTTTTGGCAGTAGGAGCTGTGCGATAGACACCGATTAAGAGTCCAATGATGAGTCCTGCGATTGTGCCAGTAATGGAAATGAGAAGAGTTAAACCAGCTCCACGCAGAAATTGGGGCCAGTTATCTTTTAGAATCTTTGTCACTTGTCCAAAGAAACTTGTCTTATCTTGGCTAGAGTCTGTCTCAACAGGCTGATTTCGAATCATCTTATCCATTAAAGCAGTTTGGTCTTTGACACTGATTTTAGCGATAGCAGCATTAACTTGCTCTATACGATTGTCGTTTTTGCGCATTCCAATTGCAATGGTAGCGTCTTCTTGATTCACTTCAAAACCTTTTTTGAACTGAATCATTTTAAATTTTGAGTTCGCAGCTTCTGCAGTGAGGGCTTCAGGGCGCTCAGAAATGTAGCCGTCTATCACTCCTGACTCAAGTGCTTGGCGCATTTGAGCAAAGTCTCCCATTGCAGTTTCTTGCTTAGCACCAGTCAATTGTGAAATTAGATTATAAAGATAGACACCTTGCTGGGACGTGATTTTTGCCCCTTTGAAGTCATTTAAGGTTTTGGCATTGGCGTAGGCACTATCTTTTTTGACAAGTAGCACTGGCTCACTAGTATAGTAGCTATTTGAAAAAGCAATTTCTTTTTTCCGCTCGGCAGTCGGGCTCATACCTGCTATAATCATGTCCAATTTTCCTGATGTTAAAGCAGGAATCAAACCATTCCAAGACGTTTTGACTACTAACGGTTTTTTGCCTAATTCTTTTGCGACTTGTTTTGCAATTTGGACATCATAACCGTTGGCATATTGATTGGTACCTTCGATTTTGACTGCGCCGTTTTTGTCATCGTCCTGCGTCCAGTTGAACGGAGCGTAAGCTGCCTCCATTCCGATACGTAAATATTCATCGGCATGAACGGTATTTACAAATCCTAAACTGAACAGAAAAAGTGTAAATAGAGATAAGCAAATTTTCTTCATATTATTCTCCTAATTTTAAAATAGGTTCCTTGTATTATATCGAAAAAAGCGATGCTTTTCAATATTGGGTAAACCCTTACTTGAAAAAATGGTATAATAAATCTAACCAGTAAAAGGAGGTTGTCAGATGAAAAAGTTCTTTTGGAGTATGGTGATTTTTTTCTCGTGTTTGTTCATTAGCCAGCGAGTTTTGGCAGTGAGTTACGATATTGAATCCTATAAAGGCAATTTACAGATTCATTCTGATAATACAGCGACATTTGTTGAAACAGTCAATTACCATTTTTCAAGCGGCTACAGAGGACAAATCATTACTTTGGGGACATCTGGTAAAGTTCCTCTGGGCTTTGATGTGGAAGGAAAGCCGACGATTCTAGCTTTAAGAAATGGACAACCAAAAACGGATATTACTGCTGTTCAGGAATACATTGCGGGTGGTTATAAATATAAAATTTATAATGCCGGTAATAAAGGAGACCGTGTAACCATTACGGTTACTTGGAAGTTGAAGAATATGTTGTTTGTCTACAATGATATTGTAGAATTACACTGGATTCCAATCAGTGATTGGGATAAAAAATTAAATAATGTAGAATTTCGGATTACTCCTCCAGCTACTTCACAACAGACTGAATTGTATGCTCACACGGGTTATTTTATGAAGCCAGCTCAAGTGACACGAGAGGGAGATAGCTATCTGATCCGTGTCGCTAGTATTGCTAAAAATAGAAATTTAGAATTTCATGCATATTGGGATCGATCGCTAGTAACTGTTCCTGAAAATAGTTTAGCTGTTACAAAACGCAATCGGTTGCAAGAGTTTCGTCAAGTTGAAAAGGAAGTTGCCACCAGTACAAAAAAATACCAGAGATTAGTAGACTGGGACTTACCACTTGCTTTGGTATTGGTTGGCCTAATTAGTTTGGCTTTTTACATTATTTTTCATCTTAGAACAAAATCCCGTGTAACGTTTCCTAAGCATGCTCGTTTGTATGAAATACCGCAAGATTTACCACCAATGGTCATTGCTTCAAATGTTTATTCAGTAGATTTGACAGAATTGGATCCGACTGAGCGACAAGCTACATCTCTGAAATTTGAAAATCTTGTCCAAGCTACTTTATTAGATTTGATTGATCGAGGTAATCTTGTTTTTACAGATGATACGAAACAGCCAAAATTACAAAGAGTGACAGATAAGGGTTTAGCTGATTTTGAAAAAGAATTTTTAAAAATGGCTATGGGAAACAACAAGCAGTTGCTTGTGAAAAATTTGTTTTCAGATTTTAAAATTGACGATAAGATATATAATAGTGGCGAGAAAGCTGTTCGTAGCGCAGGCAACAGAGTGAGAAAACTATTAAAATGCTATTTAAAACTTATTACAGAAAATATACATGAAATTATTGAGCGTGAGCAATTACCAAATAATTATCGCCCTGTTGCTAAAAAGGAGCTCTTGTGTTTATATCTTTCAATGCTCCTTATGAATCTTATTGTGTTTGCTTCTCTTGGCATCTTAGCTTGGATTTTCTTGGAGTATGGACTCGTATTTTATCAATTTGTAGTTAGCTTCTTCATTGCTGGCGGAATGCTGTATTACCTTTTGAGAAAATGCAAAATGGTGAAGCGTGATGGCGTCTTAAATGAAGAAGGGGCAGAAAACTATTATTACTGGAAGAGTTTTGCTAATATGCTGCATGAGATTGCTCATTTAAAGGATACAGAAGTGGAAGGAGTGATTTTGTGGAACAGATTATTGGTTTATGCTGCTATGTTTAATTGTGCAGATAAGGTGACCAAGACGATGAAACTACGAAAAATCACAATTGATAATCCATCGATGAATGCTTTTGTTTATCAGGATATGGTGTATGATTTTCATGCGAGCTCACATGCTTTTGTTGGCTATGGGGCAGCAGCTAATTCGGCTAGCAGTTTCTCTGTTTCATCAGGTGGAAGTAGCGGTGGCGGCTTCTCTGGTGGTGGCGGAGGCGGAGGCGGAGGCGCTTTTTAAAAAAGTGCCCTATTCTCTTGCTTGAAATTATGCTATAATAAAACAAATCAATCTTAGGAGAAGAAAATGTTTATCGTTGAAATATTGAAGTCCATTATCTTTGGGATTGTAGAAGGAATTACCGAGTGGTTGCCGATTTCGAGTACAGGTCACTTAATTTTAGTGCAAGAATTTCTCAAATATAAAGATCAGAATGCTGCTTTTATGGAGATGTTCAATGTTGTAATCCAATTAGGAGCGATTTTAGCGGTTGTCGTGATTTATTTTGATAAATTAAATCCGTTTAAACCTGGAAAGACAGCGCGTGAAGTGCAGAAAACATGGCAATTATGGGCGAAAGTGGTGATTGCAGCTGCGCCGGCTGCCATTATCGGGCTGCCTTTGGATGATTGGTTTGATGCTCATTTTTATAACTTCATTTCTGTTGCATGTATGTTGATTATCTATGGTGTTGCCTTTATTTTGTTAGAAAAACGCAATAAAACTGTGGAACCTGCGATTACCAATTTGGATCGCTTGCCTTATAAAACAGCGCTTTACATTGGGCTATTTCAAGTATTGTCGCTTTTCCCAGGAACAAGTCGTTCAGGAGCAACCATTGTAGGTGGGCTTTTGAATGGGACCAGTCGTTCTGTGGTGACAGAGTTTACTTTCTTTTTGGGAATTCCTGTCATGTTTGGTGCCAGTGGTTGGAAGATTTTGAAATTTATTATCAAAGGAAACACACTTGGATTTGGGCAATTCTTCTTGCTGCTTGTAGCAATGGGCGTTGCGTTCGGGGTCAGTCTCTATGTGATTCGTTTCTTGACGGATTATGTGAAAAAGCACGACTTTACGATCTTTGGGAAATATCGTATCGGGCTCGGTGTTTTGCTTATCGTGTACGGAATCTTTAAAGCTATTTTTTAAGTATTCAAAACTCAACAGTTTTTGTTGAGTTTTTTATTGGTAAAAGAAAATGAGGTTGTCTATTTTTTGTAAAAAGCCCGAAATTTTAGTATAATGAAAAGACTAGAAGTATGAGGTAATGCGATGGAAATGAAGCAAATTAGTGATACAACGATTAAGATCACAATAAAATTAGAAGATTTAGAAGAACGTGGAATGGAGATGGCAGATTTTCTCGTTCCGCAAGAAAAGACAGAAGAGTTTTTCTATGCAATTTTAGATGAGTTGGAAATGCCCGAGAGTTTTTTGGATAGCGGTATGCTCAGTTTTCGTGTAACTCCTAAACCAGACCGACTGGATGTTTTTGTCACCAAGTCTAAGATTGATAAGAATCTGAACTTTGATGATTTGGCAGATTTACCAGATGTAGAAGAGCTGTCTCAAATGTCTCCAGATGAATTTTTAAAGACATTAGAAAAAAATATTTTTGAGAAAAGCAAAGACGATATTGAAGCTGTTCGGTCTTTGGAAACGGCAGAAGCAGAAAATAATATGAGCACTTCTGACATAGAAGATCAAGAAGAAAACAGTGACGACCTTACTCAAAAATATATCTATTATATCTTGAAATTTTCCAGCTTGAAAGAAGCGATTGTCTTTTCTAAAACAGTAGACTATGCTGTTAACACTTCGGAGTTGTACAAAATGGATGGTTACTATTATTTAACAATCTTGGTTGATATTGAAGGACATCCTAAGCGTTATCCAGCTTGGCTTTTGGCTTCTATGCGTGAACATGCAGAAGACACAGATGTGACAAGAGCTGTTTTGCAAGAGCATGGTTATTTATTACTTGTCAACGAGGCGGTTGCTAGTCTTCAAAAGGTTAAATGCTCATGATTCCTTTCCCTTTAAAATTCATTTTGGTGTTGCTTGGGACCTTTTTTATTGGTGTAGTTCTCACACCTTTAGTGCGTCTATTGGCATTTAAGATAGGCGCGGTTGATTATCCCAATGCTCGAAGAATCAACAAAAAACCAATGCCAAGCAGCGGAGGTTTAGCGATTGTTATTTCTTTCTCGGTTGCTACACTTGTTTTTATGCCGATGATTGTGCAAGCGACCTTTCATGGAAAGGGTTATTTTGATTATATTTGGCCGGTTGTCTCAGGCGGCGGCATCATTGCTTTAACAGGGCTTATTGATGATGTGAAAGAGTTGAAGCCTTTAGCAAAGATGTCAGGAATTGTGTTGGCTGCCAGTTTGATTTGGTTATTGACGGATTTCCGTTTGAATCATTTTAAAATTCCTTTTGGTGGGCCGCTGCTGCACTTTGCTCCTTGGTTGTCTTTCATTTTAACCGTTATCTGGATTATTTCGATTACTAATGCCGTTAATTTGATTGACGGGTTGGACGGATTAGTGAGTGGTGTATCCATTATTTCGCTGGTGACAATGGGGATTGTTTCCTACTTTTTCTTGCCAGATCACAATGTCTTTCTAACCTTAACTATTTTTGTCTTGGTCATGTCTATCGCAGGATTTTTCCCTTACAATTACCACCCCGCTATTATTTATCTGGGAGATACAGGAGCGCTGTTTATCGGTTTTATGATTGCGGTTTTGTCATTGCAAGGCTTGAAAAATGCGACAGCTGTCGCTGTGATTACTCCGATGATTATTCTGGGAGTGCCGATTACAGACACATTTTTAGCGATTGTGCGTAGAACTTTATCTGGACAAAAATTTTATACCCCCGATAAACGTCATCTTCATCACCGCCTGCTCTCTTTAGGCTTGACCCACCGTGGGACAGTCTTGGTTATTTATGGCATTTCTATGATTTTTGCCATGATTTCTCTTTTGCTAAATGTTTCAAGTCGAATTGGTGGGACACTGTTAATTATTGGACTACTTTTTGGAGTGGAACTTTTGGTAGAACTAATTGGTGTTCTGGATCCAAATCGAACACCGCTACTCAATATTCTTCGTTTTATCGGAAATTCTGCTTATCGGGAAGAAATCAGAACAAAGTTCAGAAATAGAAAAAAGAAGTAGACTCGCACTTAAACAAAATCAAAGCCTTTTTGGCTTTTTTTTGCTATACTGGTAAGGTAGATTATGGATATGAAGAAAGGAAAGTTTGCCATGTCTGTGTTAGAAATCAAAGACCTCCATGTAGAAATTGAAGGAAAGAAAATCTTAAAAGGAGTCAATCTGACTCTTAAAACAGGAGAAGTAGCCGCCATTATGGGGCCAAACGGTACGGGAAAATCCACCCTATCAGCAGCGATTATGGGAAATCCAAATTACGAGGTAACCGAAGGGGAAGTTCTCTTTGACGGTGTCAATATTTTAGAATTGGATGTGGACGAACGAGCTCGTATGGGGCTTTTTCTTGCTATGCAGTATCCAAGTGAAATTCCAGGCATTACCAATGCAGAATTTTTGCGTGCAGCTATGAATGCAGGTAAAGAAGACGACGAAAAAATTTCTGTTCGTGATTTCATCATGAAATTGGACGAAAAAATGGAACTACTCAATATGAAAGAAGAAATGGCAGAACGTTATCTAAACGAAGGTTTTTCTGGCGGTGAAAAGAAACGTAATGAAATCTTGCAGTTGTTGATGCTAGAGCCAACTTTTGCGCTACTGGATGAAATTGACTCTGGACTAGATATTGATGCGCTGAAAGTGGTGTCTAAGGGCGTCAATGCTATGCGTGGTGAACATTTTGGTGCTATGATTATTACGCACTATCAACGCTTGTTGAATTACATTACGCCTGATGTGGTGCATGTTATGATGGATGGGCGAATAGTGGCCTCAGGTGGCCCAGACTTAGCTGTTCGTTTAGAGCAGGAAGGCTATGCCAAATTAGCTGAAGAACTTGGTTTTGATTACCAAGAAGAAATTTAGTTACCCCTTCTTTTTGCTTGAAAAAGATAGGAGAATGAAATGACAAAAGAAACCATTAAACATTTTTCACAAATGCATACGGAGCCTGAGTGGTTGGCAAATCTCCGTCAAGCTGCTTTTGATAAAATAGAAGAGTTGAAGTTACCGATTATTGAGCGCGTGAAATTTCACCGCTGGAACTTGGGAGAGGGCACGCTTTCAGAAAGTGAATCTCTTGCAAATGTACCTGATTTTACAGAACTGGATAATCATTTGAAATTAGTTCAGATTGGAACGCAGACTGTTTTAGAGCAATTGCCGGCTGACTTGGCGGAGCAGGGTGTCATCTTCACAGACTTTTATTCTGCTCTTGAGGAAATTCCAGAAATCATTGAGAAACATTTTATGTCTGCTGTTAAATATGACGAAGATAAGCTAGCAGCTTACCATACAGCTTATTTCAATAGTGGAGCGGTGCTATATATTCCGGATAATGTTGAAATCAATCAGCCCATTGAAGGCATTTTTTACCAAGATAGTGAAAGTGATGTGCCATTTAATAAGCATATTCTGATTATCGCAGGAAAACATTCTAAAGTGACTTATTTAGAACGGTTGGAAACTTATGGTTCTGGCAGTGTTTCTGCGACAGCAAATATCACGGTGGAAGTCATTGCCCAAACAGGAGCGCAGATTAAGTTTTCAGCTATTGATCGACTAGGAGAAAATGTGACCGCCTATATTAGTCGTCGGGGCAAGTTGGACGATGATTCTATGATTGATTGGGCGATTGGAGTCATGAATGAAGGGAATGTGATTGCTGATTTTGACAGTGATTTGTTTGGGCGCGGAAGTCATGCAGATATGAAAGTGGTGGCTCTCTCTCGTGGTAAGCAGATTCAGGGGATTGACAGTCGCGTCACCAATTACGGCTGCAATTCGATCGGCAATATCCTCCAACATGGAGTGATTTTGGAAAAGGGAACGTTGACTTTTAACGGAATTGGTCACATTATCAAGGGAGCTAAGGGGGCAGATGCGCAACAGGAAAGTCGAGTGCTCATGTTGTCTGACAAAGCACGTTCAGATGCTAATCCTATTCTTTTGATTGATGAAAATGATGTGACAGCAGGGCATGCGGCGTCTATCGGTCAGGTAGATCCAGAAGATATGTACTATCTTATGAGTCGAGGGCTAGATCAGGCAACGGCAGAACGGTTAGTCGTGCGTGGTTTCTTAGGCTCTGTTATCGTTGAAATTCCAGTCAAAGAAGTCCGTATTGAGATGATTGAAACTATTGATGAAATTTTAGCTAAAAATAAAAGATAGGAAAAGAAATGTCTAAACTTGATGTAGAAGTCCTTTGGAAAGATTTTCCGATTTTAGATCAAATCGTCAATGATGAGCCACTGGTTTATTTGGATAATGCAGCAACGACTCAAAAGCCAAGGCAGGTTTTAGGAGCAATTACGGATTATTACGAAAAAGATAATGCCAACGTTCATCGTGGTGTTCATACGTTGGCTGAGCAGGCAACGGCAGCTTATGAAGCTGCGCGGGAACGAGTGCGCTCTTTTATCCATGCTGCTTCAACGAAAGAAGTTCTCTTTACGAGAGGTGCGACGACTGGGCTCAATTGGGTGGCGCACTATGCTGAAAGTGTGTTGCAGCCAGGAGATGAAGTGCTGATTTCTGTTATGGAACACCATTCCAACATCATTCCTTGGCAAGAAGCCTGTCAGAAAACAGGTGCCAGATTGGTTTATGCTTATTTGAAAGACGGTATGTTAGACCTTGCTGACTTTCAGTCAAAATTGACTGAAAAGACGCGGTTTGTTGCCTTGGCTCACGTTTCTAATGTATTAGGTGTGGTGAATCCTATAAAAGAAATAGCAGGGCTAGTGCATCAGATAGATGCTCTTTTGGTAGTGGACGGAGCCCAATCTGTACCTCACATGGAGATTGATGTTCAAGACTTGGATGTTGATTTTTTTGCTTTTTCAGGTCACAAGATGCTAGGTCCGACGGGTATCGGTGTGCTTTATGGAAAAGAGAAACTCTTGAATCAAATGCCTCCGGTAGAATTTGGCGGGGAAATGATTGATTTTGTTTATGAGCAGAAAGCAACATGGAAAGAGCTCCCTTGGAAGTTTGAGGCAGGCACACCCAATATAGCTGGAGCTATTGGTTTAGCTGCCGCTATTGATTATCTGGATAAGATCGGAATGGAAACTGTTCATCAATATGAGCAAGAATTACTGGCTTATGTCTTTCCCAAATTACAAGCTGTTGAGGGTCTCACCATTTATGGTTCGGAGGATTTGGCTCAGCGGTCAGGTGTTATTTCTTTTAATCTAGCTGGTCTTCACCCCCATGATGTAGCAACAGCTCTGGATTATGAAGGCGTGGCTGTACGAGCCGGACATCACTGCGCTCAACCCTTGTTGAGCTACCTAGGAGTGGCAGCGACTGTTCGAGCTAGCTTTTATATGTATAATACCAAAGCAGACTGTGATAAGCTCGTTGAAGCATTGCAGAAAACAAAGGAGTTTTTCGATGGCACTTTCTAAACTAAATAGCCTTTATAAGGCAGTTGTGACGGATCATTCAGCTCACCCTCATCATCAAGGTCGTTTGGATGGAGTGGAGCAAGTGAATCTCAATAATCCTACCTGCGGAGATGTCATCAGTCTGTCGGTTCAGTTTGATGAGCAGGGAGTGATTGAGGATATTGCATTTGTGAATTCTGGTTGCAGTATTTCTACAGCATCAGCTAGTATGATGACTGATGTAGTCCTAGGGAAGACGAAGTATGAAGCACTAAAGTTGGCAGAGATTTTCTCTCAAATGGTTCAAGGGAAAGAAGATAAGCAGCAAGCGGAATTGGGAGATGCAGCTTTTTTGGCTGGTGTTGCTAAATTTCCTCAGCGTATTAAATGCTCAACCTTAGGCTGGAATGCTCTTAAAAAGGCAATTGAAGAAGCTGAAAAGTCTGAAAAAGATTAATAATTGAGGTTAAATAAAAAATGCACCGCACCCCAAAAGTTAGATTTTTTCTGTCTAACTTTTGGGGTGCGGTGCATTATCGCGATTTTTTATAATTTTTCATTGACATATTGGACAAATTCATTCCACCAAGATTTGAGGAAGAAGGGGCGTTCTATTCTTTCTGCTGAAAGCATGGAAATAGTCGGTGGTTTCTTGTCAAGATAGCCTTTTCCAATCAAATCATTGTCTGTATAGGTCAATTTTCCAACAACGACACCCTTTTTTAAAGGCGTAGGATACCCTTTTTTATCGGTTGTAAAGTGGACAGTAGGTTTTTTATGATTGTATCTCCGCACAATAGTAAGTTTCTTACTTGCAACGGCAGTGACTTCATCTTTTTGACCGTTGATAATGCGAGCAGAACTTTTATCATAGGCTTCACCTTTTTTTACAAGAGTTTGGACAGTAAATTGCTGATAAATATAAGACATAAACCTAGAAGTAGCTGTGAAACGGGCGTTTTCATCTTTATCTGCATGATCGACATTGAGAAGGACTGTAATCAAACGCATGCCTCTCTGCTGGATTGTTCCGACAAAGGAAGTTCCTCCTTTATCAGAAGAACCAGTTTTTAGACCATCCACTCCAGCTCGAAAAGCCGGCATATCTTTAAGCATATGATTGGATGATGTAAGCGTCATACCTGCAAAGTTAGATGTAGTTTTTTTGGTAATTTCTAAAACTTCTGGGTAATCAAGAATTAAACGACGAGCAACAATTGCAATATCATAAGCACTCAATTTATTTTCATCATCTTTGTTTGAACCAGGATAAATATGTTCTTCTCCTAAAACAGAATTTTTAAGTCCAGAAGCATTGACAATAGTGGCATTTTTGATTCCCCATTGTTGTAATTTAGCTTTCATCAAATCCACAAATTTTTTCTCACTACCTGCGACCTTCTCAGCCAAAGCAATCGCTGGGCTATTGGCACTGGCTATTAAGGAAGTTTCTAATAGTTCTTCGATAGTGTACCGTCTTGCTTCCAACGGAACGTTACTGGCATCTGGATTAACGGTTAGTTGATAAGGATAGTCAGAAATATCCACTGGGGTTTGTAGAGTGAACTTTCCTTGATGAATGGCTTCATAGACCAAATAAGCTGTTAGCAATTTAGTAATAGAAGCAACTTCAACTGGCTGATCAGCATCTTTTTCATACAAGATTTTTCCAGTTGTGGCATCAACCGCAATAGCGTGCTTGGCGCCTACGTCAAAATTATCGGCCCAGACAGTAGGAGTTAAGATAAGTAAGAGAGTTGTTACAAGAGTAATAATAAATTTTTTCATGGTAATCCCTTTTTGTGAACTTAACATTATTGTATCATAAAAAGAGAGAGCTTCATAGAAAAGGGCGGGAAATGACAAAAGAAATGATTCGTTTTTATTTTTAAAGTAAGTTCTGGTATAATAGGTAGGACAAGTAACGAATAGAGGAAAACATGAAATTTACAGAATTTAAGTTTAAAGATTATATTCAAGAGGCATTAATAGATTTGAACTTTGTCGAGGCGACAGAAGTACAGGAAAAATTGATTCCAATCGTACTTGCGGGTCGAGATCTAGTTGGAGAGTCCAAAACAGGTTCAGGGAAAACCCACACTTTTTTATTACCGATTTTTCAAAAGATGAATGAGGATGCAGATAATGTTCAGGCTGTCATTACAGCTCCCAGTCGTGAATTAGCCACGCAGATTTATCAAGCTGCACGCCAAATTGCTACTTTCTCTGATAAGGAAATTCGAGTGGCTCATTATGTTGGTGGGACTGATAAAAATCGTCAGATTGGGAAATTGGCTTTCAGTCAGCCGCATATCGTTATTGGAACACCGGGACGTATCTATGATTTGGTGAAATCAGGTGATTTGGCTATTCATAAGGCGAATACCTTTGTAGTAGATGAAGCAGATATGACCTTGGATATGGGCTTTTTAGAAACAGTGGATAAGATTGCGTCCAGTTTGCCAAAAGAATTGCAATTTTTAGTCTTTTCAGCAACGATTCCACAAAAATTACAGCCATTTTTAAAAAAATATCTATCAAACCCTGTCATAGAGCAGATCAAGACCAAAACAGTCATCTCTGATACGATTGAAAACTGGCTGATTTCGACTAAAGGTCAGGATAAAAATGCGCAAATTTACCAAATCACTCAGCTTTTGCAGCCTTATCTAGCCATGATTTTTGTTAATACTAAAACACGAGCTGATGAGCTGCACAGTTATTTGACAGCGCAAGGACTTAAGGTCGCTAAAATTCACGGAGACGTTCCTCCGCGAGAGCGCAAACGGATTATGAATCAAGTGAAAAATCTGGAATTTGAATATATTGTGGCGACCGATCTAGCAGCAAGAGGGATTGATATTGAAGGGGTCAGTCATGTTATCAATGATGCAATTCCGCAAGATTTGTCTTTCTTTATCCACCGAGTTGGTCGGACAGGACGAAATAGGCTGCCAGGCACTGCCATTACCCTATATCAGCCAAGTGATGATTCATATATTCGCGAGTTAGAGAAATTGGGAATTCAGTTCATTCCTAAGATGATAAAAGCTGATGAGTTTCAGGATACTTATGACCGAGATCGTCGTTCTAATCGTGAAAAACGCCAAGAAAAATTGGATACAGAGATGATTGGTTTGGTTAAAAAGAAGAAGAAAAAAATCAAACCGGGCTATAAAAAGAAAATTCAATGGGCTGTCAATGAAAAACGCCGAAAAACCAGGCGTGCTGAAAATCGAGCACGCGGTCGTGCAGAAAGAAAAGCGAAACGTCAGAGCTTTTAGTCTTAAAATTTCTTTATCACTCTCATAAATAAAAACAATTATTTTTTATAAAACGAATGTGATAGACTAGTCTTGCTAGTCTATTTTTATCGTAGTAAATAATTGGTGAATTTATAAAATTGTGATAGAATTAGACATTATTGAGAAAGAGAAGTTACAATGATGGTTACAACAGTGATTTTAGCGTCTAATTGGTATCAAGAATTGATTCAGAAAATTCCAGACGGGCAGCTTTTTAGCTGGCGATCTGTGTTTGACGGACTGCCAAGAATTATCGAAAAATTACCGACAACTTTGCTATTGACTTTTGGAGGAGCTTTTTTTGGCTTGATTTTGGCTCTCATTTTTGCGATTGTCAAAATCAATCGTGTGAAGATTTTGTATCCTCTTCAAGCCTTTTTCGTTAGCTTTCTGCGCGGGACGCCTGTGCTTGTTCAGCTCATGCTAACGTATTATGGGATTCCTTTGCTTCTGAAAGCAATCAACTTGCGATTCGGTACGGGTCTAAATATAAATGCTATTCCAGCTTATCTATTTGCAATTGTAGCTTTTGCCTTTAATGAAGCAGCTTATGCCAGCGAAACTATTCGAGCAGCGATTTTATCAGTAGATTCGGGTGAGGTTGAAGCGGCTCGTAGTTTGGGCATGACAAATAGGCAAGTTTATCGTCGTATCATTATCCCAAATGCAGCAGTCGTTGCTACACCGACTCTAATTAATTCTCTGATTGGTCTGACCAAAGGTACTTCTCTGGCTTTCAGTGCTGGAGTTGTGGAAATTTTTGCTCAAGCGCAGATTTTGGGCGGTGCGGATTATCGCTACTTTGAGCGATTTATCTCGGTGGCTCTTGTCTATTGGGGTGTGAATATAGTGATTGAACTATTTGGGCGGTTTATCGAAAAGAAAATGGTGATTGAAGTGCCTGATAATCTCAATCCACAAATACGAACGAAAGGAGATGTTCGTTAATGATTCGTATTTCAAATCTCAGCAAATCCTTTTCTGGACAAATAGTTTTAAACAATCTTAGCTTAGAGATTCAAAAAGGTGAAGTAGTTGCTTTGATTGGCTCATCTGGTGCAGGGAAATCTACTTTCTTACGCAGTTTGAATTATTTAGAGCAACCAGATAGCGGAACGATTACAATTGATGATTTTACAGTTGATTTTTCCAAGATTAGCAAAGAAGAAATTCTAACTTTGCGGCGAAAGTTGGCGATGGTATTTCAACAGTTTAACCTTTTTAATCGTCGGACAGCTTTGGATAATGTCAAAGAAGGTTTGTTGGTTGTAAAAAAATTCTCAGACCGAGAAGCAACGAATCTTGCCAAAGAAGAACTGGCAAAAGTTAGTCTGTCGGATCGTGAAAATTACTATCCACGTCATCTGTCAGGTGGACAAAAACAACGGGTCGCTTTGGCACGAGCTTTAGCGATGAAACCAGATGTGTTACTATTGGATGAGCCAACATCTGCCCTGGATCCTGAACTAGTAGGAGAAGTTGAAAAATCTATTGCAGATGCAGCCAAGGCTGGTCAGACCATGATTCTAGTTAGTCATGATATGTCCTTTGTCTCTCAAGTGGCAGACAAGGTACTCTTTTTGGATAAAGGACACATCATTGAAATGGGAATTCCCGAAGAAATAATGAGCCACCCTAAAGAAGAACGCACAAAAGAATTTTTTGCCAGTTACAAACGGACATATATTTGATATAATAAAAAAGAAGCCCAGTTCTTGCTAGCTGGGTTTATTTCAAGCATTTTATGTTAAGTAAAAGTTAATTTGATGGGGAGAATGATATGTTATTTCGAGTTTTTATACTTTATTTAGAGAGTTTACTGATTACAGCGCTACTGGTAGGGAGTTTTTTAGGATTATGGATTGGTCTTCGCGCTGTCCGACGTGTTGATAAAACGGTCAGAGATCGACAAGCTCATCTGTATGACATGTTGCTAATCGCAGTGATGACAATTCCGATTTTATCTTTTGCTATGATGGGGATTTTACTTGTCTTAAAAGCATAATTCTTGAAAAAAAGCTCTACTAACGTTAGAATAACAGTGATTACAATAAAGGAAGTGATGATATGTACGATACAATTATTATTGGATCAGGACCAGCGGGAATGACAGCAGCTTTATATGCTGCTAGAAGTAACCTCAAAGTTGCTCTTTTGGAGAGAGGCATTCCAGGCGGGCAAATGAATAATACCTCAGATATTGAAAATTATCCTGGATATGCTAATATTAGTGGTCCAGAACTAGCAGAAAAAATGTTTGAACCGCTCGAAAAATTGGGAGTAGAGCATTTGTTTGGCTATGTTAAAAAGATTGAAGATCATGGAAATGTGAAAAAAGTATTCACAGAAGATGAAGTTTTTGAAACAAAGACTGTTATCATTGCTTCGGGAGCTTTCCACCGCCATCTTGGCGTATTAGGGGAAGAAGAGCTCAACAGTCGTGGTGTTTCCTACTGTGCAGTTTGTGATGGTGCCTTTTTCCGTGATGAAGATTTGTTAGTAGTCGGTGGAGGCGACTCTGCAGTGGAAGAAGCTGTATTTTTGACTCGTTTTGCAAAAACGGTGACGATTATTCATCGGCGCGATGAACTCCGTGCACAAAAACTGCTTCAAGATCGTGCATTTGCCAATGAAAAAATCCGCTTTATTTGGGGTTCAGTTGTGAAGGAAATCAAAGGAGACAAGCGTGTTAGCAGCGTTATAGTAGAAAATGTCAAAACAGGTGAAATATCTGAACATGAATTTGGCGGTGTCTTCATCTATGTTGGATTAGAGCCAGTCAGTGAGTTTGTCAAAGATTTGGGCATTACCAATGAAGCTGGCTGGATTGTGACTGACAATCATATGAAAACGGCTATTTCTGGCATCTATGCCATTGGTGATGTTCGAGAAAAGAACCTTCGTCAAGTAACGACAGCTGTTGGTGACGGAGCAATCGCAGGACAAGAAGTTTATAAATATATTACAGAGAATTTTTAAGACTGGGTTCATATCCAGTCTTTTCTGATTAGCAAAAACACATCAATGCACTGATGGAGTGATAATAAGAGTGCTTCTTTGGACTTGTTCAATTCTCCTGCCTTCATAAATGACTAGTGAAATTGTCAGAATTGTGGTACAATAGAAAAGTTCACGTAAAAAGGAGACTTGTATGAGTGATAAACATTCTGAAAAAAATCAAAACAAGATGGAACGTGGTTTGCAAAATCGCCATGTGCAAATTATAGCTATCGCTGGGACTATTGGGACGGGTCTCTTTTTGGGAGCTGGACGTTCGATTAGTCTGACAGGACCGTCTGTTATCCTCATTTATATGTTGACAGGTGTCTTTATGTATTTGATGATGAGGGCGATTGGAGAAATGCTGTACTATGATCCAGACCAGCATACATTTATCAATTTCATCACAAAATATCTTGGTAATGGTTGGGGTTATTTTTCTGGCTGGTCGTATTGGATCTCCCTCATTTTTATTGGTATGGCAGAAATCACGGCAGTTGCGCAATATGTCCAATTTTGGTTCCCAACTTGGCCTGCTTGGTTGATTCAAATTGTCTTCCTTGCTATTTTGAGCATGGTCAATCTGATTGCGGTACGAGTCTTTGGCGAGGTTGAATTTTGGTTTGCCATGGTTAAGATTGTAGCGATTATTGCTTTGATTGTGACAGCTATTTTTATGGTGTTGACAGGCTTTAAAACCCCAAATGGTGTAGCCAGTTTAAGTAATATCAGTCAAAATTTCCAACTTTTCCCCAATGGCTTTATGAGTTTTGTCATGGGCTTTCAAATGGTTTTCTTTGCTTATCAGGCGATTGAATTTATTGGAATTACGACTTCAGAAACAGCCAATCCTCGTCAAGTATTGCCTAAAGCAATAAAGGAAATTCCTTTACGAATTGTCTTGTTCTATGGTGGCTCACTTTTGGCAATTATGGCGATCATCCCGTGGAGAGATTTAGCAACAACAGACTCTCCTTTTGTTATCGTATTTAAGTTAGCAGGGCTTAAATGGGCGGCAGCTTTGATTAATTTTGTGGTACTGACCTCAGCCGCTTCGGCCTTGAACTCTACTTTGTATTCAACAGGACGCCATTTGTATCAAATTGCTCATGACTCGCCAAACCGCTTTCTGAATGGAATTGGTGCTGGCAAATTATCCAGACAGAACGTTCCGAAAAATGCTATTTTGACATCAGCGGTAGTGATTGCATTGGCTGCTTTTATTAAGGTTTTACCGGGAGTGTCCGATTCCTTTGTTTTGATTACAGCCTCTTCATCAGGTGTTTACATTGCTATCTACGCCCTCACTATGATTGCTCACTTGAAATACAGAAAATCAAAAGAATTTATGGCAGATGGTTATCTAATGCCAGCTTACAAATTTCTCAACCCACTCACCTTACTCTTCTTTGCTTTTGTATTTGTCACGCTCTTTTTACAAAAGTCAACTGTTGTGGGTGCTATCGGATCAGCCATCTGGATAGTTGGATTTGGAATGTACAGCCAATGGAAGTTTAAATCAAAATAAATATGTCATAAAGCTAAGAAAAATGATACGATGTTTTCAAGTTGTTTCAAGACTTTCTTAGCTTTTTATATTGGTAATGAGATTGTCAACAGGGAGAAGTTTCTGATGAAAAAAGTAATGGATAAACATTCTAATATATAATCAAACGCAATCTTATAATCACTAAAAGTTAAAAATAATTGTTTTTGCCATTCAAAGATTGACAAGATTTCCGCTTGCTCTTTTTATTTGTGGTATAATAAGTGAAAATATATCTTACAAGGAGTCATTATGTACCCAGATGATAGTTTAACTTTGCATACAGATTTGTACCAAATCAACATGATGCAAGTTTATTTTAGAAAAAATATTCACAATAAACGAGCAGTTTTTGAAGTATACTTCCGCAAAGAGCCTTTTCACAGTGGTTATTCTGTTTTTGCAGGCTTGGAACGGATGATCCATTATTTAAATCATTTGACATTTTCAGGAAGTGATATTGCCTATCTTCGTTCTCTTGGCTATGATGAAGAATTTCTAGCTTATCTAGCCAATTTAAAATTGGAATTAACAGTACGCTCTGCACAAGAGGGCGACTTGGTCTTTGCCAATGAGCCAATTGTTCAAGTAGAAGGCCCACTTGCCCAATGCCAATTAGTGGAGACAGCGTTATTAAATATTGTCAACTATCAAACTTTGGTAGCGACAAAAGCGGCCCGGATTCGCTCAGTCATTGAAGATGAGCCTTTAATGGAGTTTGGTACCCGCCGAGCACAAGAAATGGATGCAGCTATTTGGGGGACTCGTGCGGCAGTTATTGGTGGAGCAAATGGAACCAGTAATGTGCGTGCTGGAAAACTTTTTGATATTCCAGTCTTGGGAACGCATGCTCATGCGCTCGTTCAAGTCTATGGTAATGATTATGAAGCTTTCAAAGCATATGCTGAAACGCACCATGACTGTGTTTTCTTAGTGGATACCTATGATACGTTTCGTCTGGGGGTGCCAGCAGCTATTCGTGTGGCACGTGAAATGGGAGACAAAATCAATTTCCTCGGTGTACGGATTGACTCAGGTGACTTGGCTTATATTTCTAAAAAAGTCCGGCAGCAACTGGATGAAGCTGGATTCCCAAATGCGAAAATCTATGCATCAAACGACTTGGATGAAAATACAATCCTCAACTTGAAAATGCAGAAAGCCAAAATTGATGTTTGGGGCGTCGGAACGAAGCTCATCACTGCTTACGATCAGCCAGCACTGGGAGCAGTTTACAAGATTGTGGCTATTGAAGATGAACATGGCAATTTGCGCAATACGATCAAGCTCTCTAATAATGTGGAAAAAGTATCAACACCAGGTAAAAAACAAGTTTGGCGCATTACTAGCCGTGCAAAAGGGAAATCAGAAGGAGATTACATCACTTATGACGGTGTAGATGTCAATGCGATAACAGCATTAGAAATGTTCCATCCGACTTACACTTACATTAATAAAACTGTGACAAATTTTGATGCAGTACCTCTGTTGGTAGACATTTTTAAACAAGGTCAACTTGTGTACCAATTGCCAAGCTTAACAGAAATCCAAACATATGCTCGCAAAGAGTTTGATAAGTTGTGGGATGAATACAAACGGGTTCTCAATCCACAAGATTATCCTGTGGATTTGGCACGTGATGTATGGCAAGATAAGGTGGATTTGATTGATCAAATGCGCAAAAAGGCAAGCCAAATGGGAGAAACAAAATGACCTTACAGGCAATAATTATCCAGCAATTAGGTGTGAAACCTGTCATTGATCCACAAGAAGAAATCCGTAAATCTATTGATTTTTTAAAGGCTTATCTAAAAAAACATTCCTTTTTGAAGTCCTATGTGTTAGGAATTTCAGGTGGACAGGATTCAACATTGGCAGGACGTTTAGCACAATTGGCCATAGAAGAAATGCGAGCTGAGACTGGCGATAATAACTATCAATTTATCGCAGTGCGTTTACCATATGGAGTGCAGGCTGACGAAGCTGATGCCCAAAGAGCGCTCGCTTTTATCCAACCAGATGTCAGCCTTGTAGTAAATATCAAGGAATCCGCAGATGCGATGACAGCTACTGTGGGAGCAACTGGTGCTAAGGTTTCAGACTTCAATAAAGGCAATATCAAAGCGAGGAGCCGTATGATTGCGCAGTATGCTTTAGCTGGTTCCTATAATGGGGCAGTTATTGGAACAGATCATGCTGCAGAAAATGTGACAGCTTTCTTTACGAAATTTGGTGATGGTGGTGCAGACATTCTACCACTTTATCGTCTCAATAAACGTCAAGGGAAACAGCTATTGGCTGCCTTGGGTGCGGACCCCATTCTCTATGAGAAAGTGCCGACAGCAGACCTGGAAGAAGAAAAACCAGGGATTGCAGACGAGGTTGCTCTCGGTGTTACTTACAATGAAATTGATGATTATCTGGAAGGCAAAACTGTATCAGAAGAAGCACAGGCGACCATTGAATCTTGGTGGAAAAAAGGTGAGCACAAACGTCATTTGCCAATTACCATCTTCGATGATTTTTGGAAATAAGCAGAAGAATTGTTCTAACTTACATTTTTTAAATCCGTGGGTTATTAAAATCAGATGTAGAGCGAAAAAGTTAGGTGCGCCTAACTTTTTATTTGAAGAATTTTAAAAATAAGCTATAATAGTGTGTAGAATTAGAAGGAGGTATCTATGAATTCATTAGATCAACAATTTACAGATAAATTATATGCTAATTATGAAGCAAATGTGAAATATGCTGCAGTTGAAAATGCAGTCAGTCATAATGGCTTATTAACTTCACTGGAAAAACGCAACAGCGCTGCTGAAAACAATCCTGTATTTTCAATTGATTTGACCAAAGATAAGGTCAGCAATCAAAAAGCTTCTGGTCGCTGCTGGATGTTTGCAGCGCTCAATACATTTCGCCACAAAATGATTGCGGGCTTTCAATTAGAAGAATTTGAATTGTCACAAGCCCATACATTCTTTTGGGATAAATATGAAAAATCGAACTGGTTCTTGGAGCAAGTATTAGCAACTGCAGACCAAGAATTAACCAGTCGCAAGGTCAAATTCTTACTTGATACACCTCAACAAGACGGTGGTCAATGGGATATGGTTGTGGCACTTTTTGAAAAATATGGTGTGGTGCCAAAATCTGTTTATCCAGAATCTATTTCATCAAGTAACAGTCGTGAGCTTAATCAATATCTCAACAAATTACTCCGCCAGGATGCACAAATTTTACGTGACTTGGTTACTAGCGGAGCTGATGCAGCAGCTGCTCAAGAAAAGAAAGAAGAACTTTTGCAAGAAATTTTTAATTTCTTGGCAATGACCCTTGGACTCCCTCCTCGTACTTTTGATTTTGCTTATCGTGATAAAGACAATAACTTCCATGGCGAAAGTGGATTGACACCACAAGCATTTTACAAGAAATATGTGGATATTAAGCTAGATGACTATGTATCCATCATCAATGCCCCAACAGCTGACAAACCTTATGGTAAATCTTACACTGTCGAGATGTTAGGAAATGTCGTAGGAGCACGTGATGTCCGCTATTTGAATGTCGATATGAATCGTTTGAAAGAACTGGCCATTGCTCAAATGCAAGCAGGAGAAACGGTTTGGTTTGGTTCTGATGTGGGTCAATCTAGCAATCGCAAGGCTGGTGTGATGGTGAATGATATGTATGATTTTACTTCCAGCATGGATATTGAATTGATACAAGACAAAGCAGGGCGCTTGGATTACAGTGAAAGTCTCATGACTCATGCTATGGTCTTGACAGGTGTTGACTTGGACGAAAATGGCAAATCGACAAAATGGAAAGTGGAAAATTCTTGGGGTGATAAAGTTGGGAACAAAGGTTATTTTGTTACTAGCGATGACTGGATGGACGAATACACTTATCAAATCGTTGTCCGCAAAGAATTTTTAACAACTGAAGAACTAGCAGCCTATGAAGCAGAGCCAAAAGTGCTTGCTCCGTGGGATCCAATGGGAGCTCTGGCTAGCAAATAAGAATAAAAAGAAGTAGGATAAATTTTTAAGTTTGCTTTAAAAGACTCTGTAAGAGAATGAAATAGAAAAACACGAGCAATCAAGACCAGTAAGCAACTGGATTTGAATTGTTCGTGTTTTTTAATTTTTACAAAACTCTGATTTAAAGATGTTATCTTCTAAACTGCTTGGCTTTCAGAAACTTCTTCGTTATTGATTTCGTGAAGGAGGAGTTTCCGAATTTCTACTGTTATTAGGAGAATTTGTAGACGTGGAAGCACTGGGTTCCGTACTTGATGAGGAACTGCTTGATGAAGAACTACTTGATGACTCTTGAGTAGAGCTTTCTTGACTATTTGAAGATGTAGACGATTCTTCTAAGCTAGAACTTGAAGTAGAATTATAATAATTTTGTTGATATCTATTAGTTGCATTGGCTAAAAAGACATAACTTCCGCTACGATAGAGACCGCTAGGCATCTCCCAGTCTTCTGTCCCACTTTCAGACAAGTAAGACATCATAGCACGGTAAACATCTGTTGCAACTTTCACACCGTCATCCAGAACAGGAGTGAGACGATTGGTGTAACCTGTCCACACTGCCATTGAATATTTCTGTGTATAACCAACAAATAGTTCATCTGGAGTCACAACACTTGAACCACCATAAGGTTTTGTTAGTTTCGCCAATTCATCATCAGAATAATTGGAAGTCCCTGTCTTACCGGCTTGGTAGACACCTGATATAGCTGCGTTGGTTCCTGTACCTGAAGTGAGAACTGTTTTCAGCATATTTGTCATCATGTACGCAGTTGTTTCTTTCATTGCGGTTGTGCCTTGATTAGCGAAGTTTTTTGAAGTTCCGTCACTAAAGACAACACGGCTGACGTATTGAGGTTTATAATAAGTTCCTCCATTTGCAAAAGCAGCATAGGCAGCAGCCATTTTTTCACTGCTGGCACCATATTTCTTATCTGATTTTGTGGTATTACTTGAAATGGCATTTGCATAGACCATATCTGGATAATCAATGCCAAGTCCATTAAGGAATTTCTTTGATTTGCTGAGACCAACAGCTTCTAATGTTTTGACAGCTGGGACGTTCCGAGATTCCTGAAGTGCATACTGAATGGTGATGTTTCCGAAATACCGCATATCCCAGTTGTAAACCGGAGTAGTTGTTCCAGGATAATGATAAGGGGTATCGCTAATATAAGCAGCTGTCGAAGTGTAAATTCCGTTTTCAATGGCTGGAGCATAATCGGTGATTGGTTTCATGGTTGAACCCCAGTCACGATTGGTTTCAACGGCTTGATTGGTACCAAAAGAAACATTTGAAGTTTGATTTCGAGCTCCTAGTTGAGCAATCACCTTGCCATTTGTAACATCCATAATCGTAGAAGCTACTTGCAGTTCATTATCTGGATAGGCAACATATTCATTGCTATTATAAATGTTCCAAAGGCGTTCTTGAACAGCTCTATTGACGTTAGTATAGACTTCCATTCCTGTCGTCAGCAAGTTATAGCCAGTTTCTTGCTGAACTTGCTCAATTACTTGTTTTAAGTAATTGTCCATGTAAGCCGGATAAGAAGCAGAATTTTTTAAGCTTTGCAGACCATCGGTAATAGGGGTGTTGACTGCCTTTTCGTATTGCTCAGCAGAGATGTATTTGAGTTTATACATTTCTGATAAGACAAGATTCCGACGATTTTTAGCAGCCTCTGGTTGTGTATAGGGATCGTATTGATTTGGTGCTTGAGGCATCCCTGCCAATAAAGCAGTTTGAGCCAAGCTCAAATCTTTCAAATCTTTGCCGTAATAACTTTTAGCAGCTGTTTGCATACCGTAGTTACCATTTGACATATAGACCTTGTTTACATAATAAGTAATGATTTCTTGCTTAGTGGCTTTGCGCTCCAGCTGGACTGCTAACCAGGCTTCTTGGATTTTACGTGATAGCGTTTGATCGGCAGTTGAGGTAGAGAAATAAGTCAATTTAATCAACTGTTGTGTCAGAGTAGAGCCGCCTTGCCGATTTCCTTTGCGCAAGTTATTTAAAAAAGCGCCTAAAATACGAACAGAATCCACACCACGATGGTTGAAGAAACGGTGATCTTCAATTGCAACGATAGCTTGAACTAGACCAGTTGGAATATTACTTGTTGCTGCGTTTACTCTTTTTTCAGAGCCTAAGTCCGCAATAAGATTGTTTTCACTATCATAGATTTTACTGGAAGTTGTAGCAACTAGTTTCTTTTCTGACAAGGCGGGCGCCTTGTGAACTTGATAGAGAAAGATTCCTCCGCCAGCAACAACTCCTAGAAGAAATAACGAGATGAGACCGATAGCAGCATATTTAGCAGCTGTCAGTAAAGATTGCTTATTCATTTATTTTACCACCTAGTAAGTTTTGTTGAATGATTTCAAGATACGGAATGCTAGGAAGTCCATTCTGTGAAATAGAATATCCATGTTGTTGAATGTAATCAAGTGGCATGGATTTTGTCCCTTTGTCAATCTTGAAGAAGTTAATCAGATAAGGAGCGGGAAGCAAATACGTCAGTTTTAAGGCTGAAAAGTGCAATAAAACGAAACAAATTCCTCCTTGTTTGACGACTTGTTCCATGTGTTCGATTTGATGCGCATGAAAATTTTTCATAGGCATAGAAGCCTTTTGACGAGTTTCTTTTGCTTCAAAATCTATGTAACGCCCCTGGTAGACACCAGAATAGTCTGTTGTAGAGGCTTGTCGAAAGTAGGCTTCTACAATTTTTGCCCGACTACGCCTAGGATAATCCACTTTTACGATTTGAATAGGTGTCGGTTTTTTGTGAATGACCGCCAACCCATGACTAAGATAATAATCATTTGTTTCATTGATCATTTTTTCAAAAGACATTCCTCGATTGGCAAAATCAACTGATTTCTTTTTAGGAAATTTCAATGAGTTGCGCGAGGAAACTTTATGTGGATAGTTGACCATATATCTCCTTATTGGTACAATAACATCACTCTATTATAACATAAAAAAGGAAATAAAGGGATAATTTAAGTGGTTAGTATATTAGTAGTAGGCTATCGAAATTTTGATCTGGGAATTTTTGATGAAAAAGAGCCTCGAATCAAGATTATTAAAAAAGTGATTCAACGTGATTTGACTCGATTATTGGAACAAGGAGTGGAATGGCTGATTTTCACTGGAAATTTAGGCTTTGAAGTTTGGGTACTAGAAGTTGCAAAAGAATTACAGCAAAACTACGATTTTCAAATGGCAACAATTTTCACTTTTGAGAATCAGGGGGAAAATTGGAATGAAGTCAATCAAGAAAAATTAAACCATTTCAAACAGGTCGACTTTGTAAAATATGCTTATCCGCATTATGAAAACCCGAGTCAATTTCGTGACTACAACCATTTTCTACTCAACAATACAGATGGTGCCTATATTTTTTACGATGAAGAAAATGAGACGAATTTGAAATATCTTTATCAAATGATGAAAAGTCAAGAACAATATTTTATCAAAAAATTAACATTTGATGACTTGAACGAAGTCGCAGAAAATTTTTCCGAAAATTAGATGTTTAATCTTGATTTTTGCGGTTCATTTTTTATATAATTAAAGTAATGAACGAGAATGGAGAGAGAAATGGCAAGTATTATTTACACACCGAAAGATATTTTTGATCAAGATTTTAAAGTTGGCGTCCGAGGTTATAGTAAAGTAGAAGTAGATGAATTTTTAGACGATGTCATTAAAGATTACGAAACGTATGCTGCTTTGGTAAAGGAACTTCGTGAAGAAAATACTCGTTTAAAGGCTGAACTCGCTAAAAAGTCAGCTGAGTCGGCAACTTCACCTTTAACACAGTCTATCATGGAAACTCCTCAAACAGCTTCTGCTACGTTGACAAATTTTGATATTTTAAAGCGTTTAAATCGTTTGGAAAAAGAAGTATTTGGCAAGCAAATCTTAAATAACGAAATTTAATAAGTAATGTGCAATTTTTGGATAATCGCGTGAAGAGTCGTCTTTTCATGAGGAAAGTCCATGCTAGCACGGGCTGTGATGCCCGTAGTGTTTGTGCTAGGTGAAACAATAAGCCTAGGGACGAGAAATCGTTACGGCGGACGAAACAGCTACGTCTCTGGATATGCTGGAATAGTCCTGAAAGTGCCACAGTGACGTAGTTTTTGCGGAAACGCAAAAAGTGGAACGCGGTAAACCCCTCAAGCTAGCAACCCAAACTTTGGTCGGGGCACGGAATGCGTGGAAACGAACACAGCATTCTGACTGGAAACAGTAGACAGATGATTATCGAAGGAAATGATACCTAGTTATTTCTGGAACAAAACATGGCTTATAGAAAGTTGCATATAGGTTTAGCTAGCGTATTATGCTAGCTTTTATTTTGAGAGGGTAAATGAAAACAAAATTTAAGTTGATTGCGACTGCTGCGGCTGGTTTAGAGGCTGTAGTTGGTCGTGAAATCAGAAATCTTGGCTTAGAATGTCAAGTGGAAAATGGACGTGTTCGATTTGAAGGAACTGTCGAGACCATTATTGAAACCAATCTCTGGTTGCGTGCAGCAGACCGTATTAAAATTGTTGTTGGCAACTTTCCAGCTAAGACTTTTGAGGAATTATTTCAGGGGATTTTTGCTTTAGATTGGGAAAACTACCTGCCACTTGGGGCAAAATTTCCAATTGCTAAGGCAAAATGTGTCAAATCAAAACTCCACAATGAACCAAGTGTGCAAGCTATTTCTAAAAAAGCAGTAGTCAAAAAGTTGCAAAAGCACTATGCTCGACCAGAGGGTGTCCCCCTAATGGAAAATGGAGCTGAGTTTAAAATTGAAGTTTCTATCTTGAAAGATGTAGCGACTGTTTTGATTGACACGACAGGCTCTAGCCTTTTTAAACGTGGCTATCGGACTGAAAAAGGTGGCGCGCCCATTAAAGAAAATATGGCGGCTGCAATTTTACTCTTATCCAATTGGTATCCAGATAAACCTCTGATTGATCCGACTTGTGGTTCAGGAACTTTTTGTATTGAAGCAGCTATGATTGGCATGAATATGGCGCCGGGGCTTCATCGCCATTTTGCATTTGAAGAATGGAATTGGGTTGACTCAGACTTGGTTGGGTGTGTTCGCGCTAGAGCTTTAGGGCAGATTAAGCAAGATATTCAGTTGGATATTTTAGGAACTGATATTGATGCGCGGATGGTAGAGATTGCCAAGCGAAATGCTGAAGAAGCAGGTGTTTCTGAGCAGATTGTTTTTAAGCAAATGCGTTTGCAAGATTTGCACACCAACAAGATAAATGGTGTCATTATTTCCAATCCACCCTATGGAGAGCGATTATTGAATGATGATGCTGTGACCAAACTTTATCAAGAAATGGGACAGACTTTTGCACCACTAAAGACGTGGAGCAAATTTATCTTAACTAGTGATGAAACATTTGAAACAAAATTTGGTAGTCAAGCCGATAAAAAACGTAAACTCTATAACGGGACTTTAAAAGTAGATTTATATCAATATTTTGGCCAGAGAGTCAAGCGCCGGATAGATTAGAAAGGATTTGCCGTGAGTAAAGACGAAAAATATTTGTCAGAACAAGAAGAATCAATTCTTGATTTTGAAACAGCTAAAGAAATGACAATTGGTCAGGCTGCTCGAAAAAGCGAAGAGCTTGAAGCAGGGGTGACGGAAGAGGATAATGTGCTGGATAAATACATTAAACAACACCGTCAAGAAATTGAAGCTGGAAAATTTTCGGCTCAATCTGCAGAGAAAGCGTCTGAAGTAGAGGGACAGGAACAACTGAGTCAGTTAGATTTGGCAGAATTTATCCGAGAGATGCACGAGGGTGTTCAAGAGGAAGAAGTCTTAGAAGCTGCGGATGTAGCGTCTGAAGAGTCTGCCTTTGATGAAACGGTCGCTGCACTTGCAGCCAGCGAAGCAGAGCCGCAAGAAACTTTGGAAAAAAACAGCACACAGATTTCGGAGGAATCAGAGGCTGAGACGAAAGTAATGGAAGCAATTCAGCCTGAAATGGATAACATTCCTGTGAGCTCAACTGAGACAATGGAAAGTTATTCAACTTTTACAGTATCTGATGAAGAAATGGAAACAGGGAACGTTCCATTTTATAAAAATAAGAAAGTCCTGTATTCTGCAGCAAGTGTAGCTTTACTGGCTTTAATCGGTGGGACTGTTTATCTGTCTTTGAATAGAAAGCAAGCAAAACCAGTTACAAATTCAACAAGCCAAACAAGTAAATCTTCTACTACTTCTAGCTCTGAAAATAAGGATTTGAAGGCTTTCAACAGTCTTTATGATTCATTCTTTACGGATGCAAATAAATTAGCTTTGAAAAATAGTAGTTTTGGCAATGTAGATAAATTGAAAGCAGCATTAGAAAAGTTAAAGAATACAAAGGAATACAATGTTGCTAAGGAAAAATACGACAGCTTGCTCAAACAAGTTGAAGCTGTAAAAACTGTGAATGCACAGTTTACTTCAGTAGCCATTACAGATGGTATTTTAGATACTAAAGCAAAAATTAAAAATGATGCTAAATTTACAGATATTACAACAGGAAATACAGATTTGGATAAAGTCTTGAAAGCTGCTATCAGTCTAGGAAAGAGCCAGCAATCAGCGATTTCTGCTCCTAAATCTGAGACCGCCACTACACCGTCTCAAAGTCCGGCACAAACTCAAACGCCGAAAACTGAGGCACCAGCAGCTACTCCAGCCACACCAGCTTCTGGTCCAACTTTACAGCGACATTTAAGTCGAGTCCCGTACGACCAAGCAAAAATCAATGATGCTAGTAATCCTTCTTGGAATTTCAATCCTGGTGTGTTAGAGAAAATCTTAGCAACCTCACGGGAACGTGGATATTTCACGGGAGATGATTATATTCTTGAACGTGTGAATATTATCAATGGAAATGGTTATTACAATCTATTTAGAACAGACGGAACGTATCTCTTTAGTATCAACTGTAAAACTGGCTATTTTGTAGGAAATGGCGCGGGTTATGCAGATGCTTTAGATTATTAGGAAACGTTTTCAAGCAAATTATTAGACTCTAAAAACCTTATACGCTATAATAAAACGTATAAGGTTTTTATTTTATAATTAAACTATTTTTGGAGGTAATCCTTATGTCACTTATTGGTAAAGAAATTGTCGAGTTTACAGCAGATGCTTATCATGCTGGAAATGGGAAGTTTATCACAGTTTCTAGCGAAGATTTAAAAGGTCATTGGAGCGTTGTTTGCTTCTATCCTGCTGATTTTTCATTTGTTTGCCCGACTGAGTTGGAAGATTTGCAAGAGCAGTATGCAGCTCTTAAAAAGTTAGGTGTAGAAGTATATTCTGTTTCAACAGATACCCATTTTACACACAAAGCTTGGCATGATCATTCAGATGCCATCGGAAAACTTGAATACATCATGATTGGCGATCCATCTCATACCATTTCACTTGGTTTTGATGTGTTAGATGAAAGTGGATTGTCTCAACGTGGTACTTTTATCATTGACCCAGATGGAGTTGTACAAGCACTTGAAATCAATGCAGACGGTATTGGGCGTGATGCTTCTGTCTTGATTGACAAAATCCATGCTGCACAATATGTTCGGAGTCATCCAGGTGAAGTTTGCCCGGCTAAATGGAAAGAAGGAATTGAAACACTTACACCAAGTCTTGATTTAGTTGGTAAAATTTAAGGAGGCTTCTTATGGCTTTAGATGAAACAATTAAAGCTCAACTTAAGCAGTATTTGGAGCTTCTAGAATCTGATGTTGTGTTTCAGGCTTCTTTAGGTCAAGATGAGCGTTCTGAGCAGGTACGAGCTTTTTTAGAGGAAATCGTAGCGATGTCTCCACGTTTATCACTGGAAAATACAGAAACTAATCGCCAACCAAGTTTTACTGTTACACAAATTGGTCAAGCAGGGCGTGTGCAGTTTGCAGGACTTCCCTTGGGACATGAATTTACATCTTTTGTGCTTGCTTTGCTACAAGTCTCTGGTCGCGCACCCAAAGTAGAAGATGCTGTTATAAACCGAATTCAGGCTATCCAATCCCCGCTTCATTTTGAAACTTATGTCAGCTTAACCTGTCATAATTGTCCAGACGTTGTGCAAGCTCTCAATGTGATGGCTATTTTGAATCCTAATATCAGCCACACAATGGTTGAAGGAGGCATGTTTAGACAAGAAGTTGAAGATAAAAAGATCATGGCTGTTCCAACGGTTTTCCTGAATGGTGAAGAATTTGCGAATGGTCGTATGACAATTGAGCAACTGCTTGATAAGATTTCTGGACCTGCTTCAAGTGAGGAATTTGACAATAAAGAACCATTTGATGTGTTGGTTGTTGGAGGCGGACCTGCAGGGAGCAGTGCAGCGATTTATGCCGCTCGTAAAGGCATTCGTACTGGTATGGTCGTTGAAACTTTTGGTGGACAGGTGATGGAGACTGTTGGTATTGAAAATATGATTGGTACTCCTTATACAGAAGGACCTAAGCTGATGGCGCAAGTGGAAGAACATGCCAAAAAATATCCAATTGATATCATGAAGAACCAACGTGTTAAAAACATCGAGAAAAAGGATTTGATTGAAGTGGAACTTGAAAATGGAGCTGTTCTGAAAGCGAAAACGGCAGTTCTTTCTGTTGGTGCTCGCTGGCGAAATGTCAATGTTCCTGGTGAAGAAGAATTCAGAACCAAAGGTGTAACTAATTGTCCACATTGTGACGGTCCTATTTTCACAGGTAAAAAAGTGGCTGTTATCGGTGGAGGTAATTCTGGAATTGAAGCAGCAATTGACTTAGCTGGTCTGGCAGAGCATGTTTATGTATTAGAATTTCTACCAACTTTGAAAGCTGATCAAGTGTTGCAAGACCGCGTGCATCAACTTGAAAACGTGACGGTTCTAACCAATGTAGCAACAAAAGAAATTCATGGTTCCGATCAAGTTGAAGCTATTACTTATCTCGATCGTGCGAATAATGAAGAACATAAAATTGAGCTCAGTGGTGTCTTTGTTCAAATCGGTCTTTTGCCAAATACAGACTGGCTTAAGAATAGCTCAGTGGCTTTAAATGAGCGTGGTGAAATCATTGTTGACAAACATGGTGCTACAAATGTGCTAGGGATTTTTGCAGCAGGTGATTGTACAGATAGCGCTTATAAACAAATCATTATTTCAATGGGCTCAGGAGCGACGGCAGCTTTGGGAGCATTTGATTATTTGATTCGTCAATAAAAAAGAAAACGAGCAGGAGAATTTGCATTTCCTGTCCGTTTTTTTATTTTATACAAGATGCCGCTCAAAAGGATCGTCAGAGATCCCTTGAGCTAAAATTAACTTGCACCATTCTTTGGCAGAAAAGAGACTGTGGTCTTTGTAATTTCCACAGGATTCAATGCTTGTTCCGGGAACATCAGTCCAGGTGGTTTCTCCAGCAATTTCCTCTAAAGAGGCTTTTATGACTTTGGCAATTTCGGTTGTACTATGTCGTCCCCACATAATCATGTGAAAGCCAGTACGACAGCCAAAAGGTGAGCAGTCAATCATACCGTCAATCCGAGTGCGGATGAGCTTTGCTAGGAGATGCTCAATTGTGTGTAGTCCAGCGGTTGGGATAGAATCCTCGTTAGGTTGAACCAGACGAATATCAAAATTCGAGATAACGTCACCTTTTGGACCGATTTCTTCGCCAATCAAACGTACATAAGGGGCTTTGACAATCGTGTGGTCTAACTCAAAACTTTCAACAATGACTTCTTTGACCATAAAATAGAACTCCTTTTGCTTTTACTAAATTATAGCATATTTTACCTTAATAAAGAAAAATTTATTTTTTTAAGAAACCTTGGCTGAGAGAAGGGCGAATAAAATAATATGTGAAAATGTTCACTTTCGATAATAATTTAGTTTGTGAAAAATGGATTTTTATGATAAAATAATTAAGAATTTTACAATTCAATATCAATAATTTGAGGTAAAAACATGGAAATGATTTTTGCAGGTGTTTTTGCCGTCATCATTGGTTTAGTCATTGGGTATGTAAGTATCTCAGCTCGCATGAAATCAGCGAAAGAAGCTGCGGAACTTACTCTTTTAAATGCTGAACAAGAAGCAACTAATTTACGTGGACAAGCTGAGCGTGAAGCGGATTTGTTATTAAAAGAAGTCAAGCGCGAAAGTAAATCCCTTAAAAAAGAAGCACTGTTAGAGGCAAAAGAAGAAGCCAGAAAATATCGAGAAGAAGTTGAGGCAGAATTTAAATCTGATCGTCAAGAATTGAAGCAACTTGAAAGTCGTTTGACAGAACGTGCGACAAGTCTTGATCGTAAAGATGACAATTTGACCAACAAAGAAAGAACGCTCGATCAGAAAGAACAAAGTATTTCTGACAGAACAAAAAACCTTGAGGCGCGTGAAAACAAACTGACAGAGTTGGAGCAACACAAAGAAGCAGAATTAGAACGTGTTGCCGCACTCTCACAAACAGAAGCCCGAGATATTATTCTCACTCAGACTGAAGATAAGTTATCGAAGGAAATTGCGACACGGATTCGTGAAGCAGAGCAAGATGTCAAAGAACGTTCTGATAAAATAGCGAAGGATATTTTAGTCCAAGCCATGCAACGAATTGCAGGTGACTACGTTGCTGAGCAAACCAATTCAACTGTTCATCTGCCAGATGATACGATGAAGGGGCGGATTATTGGACGTGAAGGTCGGAATATTCGGACCTTTGAAAGTTTGACGGGTATTGATGTCATTATTGATGACACACCAGAAGTGGTGACTTTATCTGGTTTTGATCCTATTCGACGTGAAATTGCACGCATGACAATGGAAGCCCTGTTGAAAGACGGTCGTATCCACCCAGCTCGCATTGAAGAATTAGTAGAGAAGAATCGTCTGGAAATTGACCATAAGATTCGTGAATATGGTGAAGCAGCGGCTTATGAAATCGGTGCACCAAACTTACATCCGGATTTGATGAAGATTATGGGACGCTTGCAATTCCGTACGTCATATGGGCAAAATGTATTGCGTCATTCTGTTGAAGTTGCTAAGTTGTCTGGTGTCATTGCAAGTGAACTCGGTGAAAATGCTAACTTAGCTCGCCGTGCAGGCTTCCTTCACGATATTGGAAAGGCTATTGACCGTGAAGTGGAAGGTAGCCATGTGGAAATTGGAACAGAATTGGCTCGTAAGTATAAGGAACATCCAATTGTGGTCAATACAATTGCTAGTCACCACGGTGATGTAGAACCTGAAAGTGTGATTGCAGTTATTGTTGCAGCAGCTGATGCACTTAGTGCGGCTCGTCCAGGTGCTCGTAGCGAATCCCTTGAAAGCTATATCAAGCGCCTGCAAGATTTGGAAGAAATTGCCAATAGTTTTGAAGGTGTGAAAAATAGTTTTGCCTTACAAGCAGGTCGTGAGATTCGGATTATGGTCAATCCTGGTCAAATCAAAGACGATAAGATTACTATCTTGGCTCATGATGTGCGTGAAAAGATTGAAAACAACCTCGAATATCCAGGAAATATCAAAGTAACGGTCATTCGGGAAATGCGTGCTGTAGATTATGCCAAATAGACCTTGCTTAACATGAGCTACTCATCTATGATGTGCAGCTCCCTGTAAGCAAATGATGCCTATATTGATTTTCAAAAACAAGCACATATCTATGCGAAAAAGCAGTTGAAAAAATACTGCTTTTTTGTTACACTAGATAGAAAGACAATGAAGGAGATATGATGGCGGATCGTGGCTTGTTAATCGTTTTTTCTGGTCCCTCAGGTGTGGGGAAGGGAACGGTTCGACGTGAGATTTTTGAAAGCTCGGATAATCAGTTTCAATACTCTGTGTCCATGACAACTCGTGCTCAACGTCCTGGTGAAGTGGACGGGGTTGACTATTTTTTCCGTACGCGCGAAGAGTTTGAGGAGTTGATTCGGCAAGGTCAGATGTTAGAGTATGCAGAGTATGTTGGCAACTACTATGGAACTCCTTTGACCTATGTGAATGAAACTTTGGATAAAGGGATTGATGTTTTCCTTGAGATTGAAGTTCAAGGGGCGCTTCAGGTGAAGAAAAAAGTGCCGGATGCTGTCTTTATCTTTTTGACGCCACCTGATTTGGCAGAATTACAAGATCGCTTAGTGGGACGTGGAACAGATAGTGCCGAAGTAATCGCCAAACGCATTGCCAAAGCAAGAGAAGAAATTGCTCTCATGCGCGAATATGATTATGCCATTGTCAATGATGAAGTTCCGTTAGCAGCGGAACGTGTCAAGCGCGTTATTGAAGCAGAGCATTTTCGCGTGGAACGTGTCATCGGTCACTATCAAGATATGCTGTCAGAACAACTTTCAGTAAGATAAGAATTTAGAAATTAGGTAAAGAATTATGATGTTAAAACCTTCAATTGACACCTTGCTTGATAAGGTGCCTTCAAAATACTCCTTGGTGATTCTTGAAGCAAAACGTGCTCATGAATTGGAAGAAGGAGCAGCTCCGACTCAAGAGTTTAAGTCTGTCAAATCAACACTTCGTGCTTTAGAAGAAATCGAATCTGGCAATGTCGGGATTCACCCAGATCCTGAAGGCAAGCGAGAAGCAGTTCGTCGACGTGCTGAGGAAGAACGCTTGCGCAGAGAAGAAGAAGAGCGTAAAATCAAAGAACAAATTGCGAAGGAAAAAGAAGAGGGTGAAAAAATTTAAGGTTGGGTCAGCTCAATCTTATTTTTTCTTTTACTGATAAATGAGAGGTGGTGAGAAAGTGCAGATTGCAAAAGTCATTGTGGATGTTCCTCTAATGCAGACAGATAAACCTTATAGTTATGCGGTGCCGAAAGAATTTTCGACTATGTTAGAAATTGGCATGCGTGTGCATGTGCCTTTTGGGAAAGCCAATCGCTTGATTCAAGGGATTGTCGTAGAGCTAGCAGAAGAAACGACAACAGAATTGAAGGAAATCGTGGAAGTGTTAGACTTTACACCAGTTTTAAATGAGGAGCAGCTGTGGCTGGCAGAAGAATTGAGAAAATCTGTCTTTTCTTACAAAATTTCAATTTTAAAAGCTATGTTACCGAGGTTTCTAAACTCCAGTTATGATAAAATTCTCCATGCTCAACCCTCTTTGAATGAAGAAGATCGACTGCTCATTTTTGGCAATGTAGATCAGCAGCATTTCTCATCACTTGATAAAGAACTGCAAGCTAAGGTCATGCGTTTAACGCGGCAAGGAGCGATTCAGTTGGAATATCAGGCAACCGATCAAAAACATATCAAAACAGAAAAATGGTATCGGGTTGATCACGAGGTTTTAGGTCAATTGGTCATTCCCAATCGGGCGAAAAAAAAGCAAGTCTTACGGGAAGTTTTACAGGATCAGACTGGAATACACCTTTTAGCAGATTTGAAAGAGAACTTTTCACGGGAAGTTATTCATTATTTTATAGAGCAAGCAGCCTTACAAATCGTTGAAAAAGAGGTGAGTCGTTCTAAGGCTTATTTTGAGAATGTTTCAGCGACGTCTGCATTGGTGTTAAATGAAGAGCAAAAAGTGGCTGTTCAAGCTATTACTCAGCAAATCGGGCACACGGGGAAGCAATTTCTACTAGAAGGAGTAACAGGGAGTGGCAAAACGGAAGTGTATTTGCAGGTTATTCAAGAAGCACTCAGCCGTGGTAAAACAGCTATTATGTTAGTTCCTGAAATCTCTTTGACACCGCAAGTTACTAATCGCTTTATTTCTCGGTTTGGTAAAAAAGTTGCTATTCTTCATTCGGGACTTTCTAATGGTGAGAAATATGATGAATGGCGTAAGGTTGAGCGAGGAGAAGCACAAGTTGTTGTTGGTGCGCGTTCTGCTATTTTTGCTCCATTAAAAAACATTGGCGCTATTATCATTGATGAGGAACATGAGGCGAGCTACAAACAAGACTCTAATCCGCGCTATCATGCACGAGATGTTGCCTTACTACGTGCAAAGTACAATCAAGCCGTTCTGGTACTAGGGTCGGCGACGCCGAGTTTAGAAAGCAGAGCGCGGGCTAGCAAAGGTGTTTATCATTTTTTGCAACTGACCAAGCGAGCAAATCCGCATGCTCAGATTCCTAAAGTAGAAATTGTGGATTTTCGTGATTATATTGGGCAAAACGAAGCTAGTGATTTTACTCCGGTTCTTTTAGAAGCAATTAAAGACCGGTTAGAAAAAAAAGAGCAAGTTGTTTTGATGCTGAACCGACGGGGCTATTCTAGTTTTGTCATGTGTAGAGAATGTGGGACGGTTGACACTTGTCCAAATTGTGACATTTCACTGACCTTGCACATGGATACCAAAAGTATGAATTGTCACTATTGTGGATTTTCAAAAGGTATTCCTCATAGTTGCCCGAATTGTTCCAGTCGGAGTATTCGTTACTATGGGACAGGAACCCAAAAAGCCTATGATGAATTAGTAGAAGCCTTTCCGCAAGCTCGAATTTTGAGAATGGATGTTGATACTACTCGGAAAAAGGGCAGTCACGAACAAATTCTCAAAGAGTTTGGGGGAGGAGAAGCAAATATTTTACTGGGAACCCAAATGATTGCAAAAGGACTAGATTTTCCAAATGTCACTCTCGTAGGAGTGCTCAATGCAGACACGGCTCTGAATTTACCTGATTTCCGCTCATCTGAGCGAACTTTTCAACTTTTGACTCAGGTTTCCGGGCGTGCAGGACGAGCTGAAAAAGCAGGTCAGGTGATTATTCAAAGTTACAATCCGAATCATTATGCGATTGCATTTGCGAAAAATCAGGATTATGAAGGCTTTTATGCTTATGAAATGCGTGTTAGAAGGCAGTTGGCTTATCCACCTTATTATTTTACGGTGGGCATTACCTTGTCTCATAAAATAGAAGAAGCGGTGATTAAAAAGTCATACGAAGTGCTGAATATACTACGTTCTGGTTTGTCAGATAAAGTTCAGATATTAGGTCCAACTCCCAAGCCGATTGCTCGCACGCATAATCTCTACCATTATCAGTTGATGATTAAATACCGTTTTGAAGATCATTTGCCAGATGTTTTAAATCAGATTTTGGATTGGACGCAACAAAAGGACAATAAAGATTTACGTTTGAGCATAGATCATGAGCCACAAAGCTTTATGTAGGGATATTTTTAGCTTTTTTTGAGGAAAAGCGTGACTTCTTCTGATATAATAGTAAAAAGAATATGAGGAAACCATGACAAAAATTATTTTTATGGGAACGCCGGATTTTTCTGCAACAGTGCTCAAAGGATTATTGGAAAGCAAGCAGTACGAAATTTTGGCAGTTGTAACCCAGCCAGATCGTGCAGTAGGACGCAAAAAAGAAATCCGTATGACACCAGTCAAGCAGGTGGCTGTAGACCATCATTTAGCCATTTATCAGCCAGAAAAGTTGTCTCGAAGTGAGGAACTGGAGAAAATAATGGCGCTTAGTGCAGACGGGATTGTCACAGCAGCTTTCGGTCAATTTTTGCCGAGTCGACTACTGGATTCGGTCAGTTTTGCTGTCAATGTGCATGCATCGTTGTTGCCTAAATATCGTGGAGGGGCACCCATTCACTACGCCATTATCAATGGTGATAAAGAAGCTGGTGTGACCATCATGGAAATGGTCAAAGAGATGGATGCGGGTGATATGATTGCGCGTCGAGCGATTCCTATCAAGGAAACAGATAATGTTGGTACGATGTTTGACAAGCTAGCACTTGTAGGGCGTGATTTACTGCTTGAGAGCTTGCCTAGTTATATAGCTGGGGATTTAAAACCAGTTCCGCAAGACAAAGATCAAGTTACTTTTTCGCCAAATATCTCACCAGAAGAAGAGCGCATTGACTGGACTAAGACAAATCACCAAATTTTTAACCAAATTCGAGGAATGAATCCTTGGCCAGTGGCACATACGCTTTTAAATGGAGAACGTTTTAAAATTTACGAAGCTACTCCAGTAGAGGGCTCAGGACAAGCTGGAGAAATTCTTGTTATTGGAAAAAAAGAATTGATTATAGCAGCTGGTGAGGGTGCAATCTTTCTTAAAGTTGTACAGCCAGCAGGAAAGCCTAAAATGGCTGTCGTTGATTTTCTGAACGGTTTGGGGCGACAATTATCGGTAGGTGATTTCTTTGGTCGATAAGAAAAAGACAGCGCGTCAAACAGCTTTTGCTGTTTTAGAAAAGGTCTTTTCAGAAGGAGCTTATTCAAATATTGCCTTGAATCAAGCCTTGCTAGAGGCGTCGTTAAGTTCTGTTGATAAAAGGCTTGTAACAGAAATTGTATACGGAACAGTTGCGCGCAAAATGACCTTAGAATGGTATTTGTCTCATGTTGTTGAAGACCGTGAAAAGCTGGATTCTTGGCTTTATATTCTCTTGTTGATGAGCTTGTATCAATTACAGTATCTTGATAAAATTCCGACGCATGCAGTTGTTAATGAAGCGGTAGAACTGTCAAAGGCACGAAAAAAGGGAAGCGAAAAGTTCGTCAATGCAGTGTTGCGAAGACTATTGCGGGATGGTGTGGCAGATATAGCCAGTATTAAGCGTAAAAATAAACGGTACTCTATTCAGTATTCTCTGCCGGTTTGGTTAGTGAAAGTCATTATCGAAGAGTATGGTGAAAAACGAGCTTTAGCCATTTTTGAGAGCTTATTTCTTCGGAATAAAGCTAGCGTTCGAGTGGCGGACTTAAGTCGCAAAGAAGAATTAAAACAATTGTTGCAGGCAGAAGATTCACTATTAGCTCCGAGTGCGTTGGTGAAAAATCATGGTCATTTTGCAGGGCATGCCTTGTTTGAAGAAGGAGTAATAACCATTCAAGACGAGTCTAGCCAATTGGTTGCGCCAACACTTGATTTACAAGGTGACGAGAAAGTGTTAGATGCATGCAGTGCACCGGGGGGCAAAACCATGCACATTGCTTCTTACTTAACGACAGGGCAGGTTACGGCATTAGATCTCTATGATCATAAGCTGACTTTAATAGAAGAAAATGCACAACGTTTAGGTTTAGCAGATAGGGTCATTACCAAAAAATTGGATGCCAGAAGGGTTTTTGAGACTTTTGGAGTGGATGCCTTTGATAAAATTTTAGTCGATGCACCATGTTCAGGAATTGGTCTGATCCGGAGGAAGCCAGATATTAAATACAATAAAAAAAATGCAGATTTTATCTCGTTGCAAAAAATTCAGCTAGAGATATTGGATAGTGTTTGTCAAAGCTTGCGAAAAGGTGGTATAATAACTTACAGTACCTGTACGATTGTTTCGCAAGAAAATTTTCAAGTGGTTGAGCAGTTTTTGGCAGCTCATCCAAATTTTGAACAGGTAAAACTAGAACATAATAGACAGGATATTCTAAAAGACGGTTGTATCTTAATTACACCGGAATTATATGGAAGTGACGGATTTTTCATCAGTCAATTTAAACGAATATCTTAACAGGAGGAAACTGACAGTATGGAAATTTCATTATTAACAGATGTTGGTCAGAAACGTACAAACAATCAAGATTATGCCAATCAATTTGTTAATCGTGCTGGTATGACAATGATTCTTTTGGCAGATGGCATGGGCGGACATCGGGCAGGCAATATTGCTAGCGAGATGGCTGTCACAGACCTTGGTGCTGCTTGGGTGGACACTCAAATTGATTCTATTAATGGTGTCCGTGAATGGTTTGCAGAGTACCTTGAAACAGAAAATCAAAAGGTTCACCAATTTGGTCAAGATGAAGAGTATAAGGGAATGGGGACGACGCTTGAAGCGTTAGCTGTTATTGGCAATCAAGCCATTTATGCTCATGTGGGGGATTCTCGTATCGGTCTAATTCGTGGTGAAAGTTATAAACAGTTGACGAGCGACCATTCCTTGGTAAATGAATTGCTTAAAGCAGGACAAATTACGCCTGAAGAGGCAGAACGTCACCCGCAACGAAACATTATCACACAATCCATCGGTCAAAGAAGTGAAGTGCAACCGGATGTCGGCATGATTAGTCTAGAGGACGATGATTACATTGTTTTAAATAGTGATGGTTTGTCTAATATGATTTCAGAAAGTGAAATTTATGATATTGTGACAAGCGACATCACTCTTTCAGAGAAAGCAGAAACCTTGATTCGTTTTGCGAATAACGCAGGTGGTTTGGACAATATTACAGTTGCCCTGATTCATTATCATAAGGAGGATGCAGAATGATTCAAGTCGGCAAGATATTTGCCGGGCGATATAGAATCATCAAACAAATTGGGCGAGGTGGCATGGCAGATGTTTACTTGGCCAAAGATTTGATTTTAGACGGGGAAGAAGTCGCGGTGAAAGTTCTAAGAACGAATTACCAGACGGATCCGATTGCTGTGGCGCGCTTTCAAAGAGAGGCGCGAGCGATGGCAGACTTGGATCATCCTCATATTGTCCGGATTACCGATATTGGAGAAGAAGAAGGTCAGCAATATCTAGCAATGGAATATGTGGCTGGGCTTGACTTAAAACGCTATATTAAAGAGCATGCTCCTTTATCTAATGAAGAAGCGGTTCGGATTATGGGACAAATTCTTTTGGCGATGCGTTTGGCGCATACGCATGGAATTGTTCATCGTGATTTGAAGCCACAAAATGTTCTTTTAACTCCAGATGGCGATGCAAAAGTAACGGACTTTGGAATTGCAGTAGCTTTTGCAGAAACGAGTTTAACCCAGACAAATTCAATGCTGGGATCTGTGCATTATCTATCACCAGAACAAGCGCGTGGTTCAAAAGCGACCGTTCAAAGCGATATTTACGCTATGGGGATCATTTTCTATGAAATGTTGACAGGACATATCCCTTATGATGGGGATAGTGCTGTCACAATTGCTTTGCAACATTTCCAAAAGCCTCTTCCTTCTGTGATTGCTGAAAATCCAAATGTGCCACAGCCTCTAGAAAATGTAGTCATCAAGGCAACGGCTAAAAAATTAACAGATCGTTATCAATCTGTTGCAGAAATGTATGTGGATTTATCAAGCTGCTTATCCGCAGATCGCCGAAATGAGAAAAAGTTGGTTTTTGATGATACTGCCAAAGCAGACACCAAAACGCTTCCTAAAGTGTCACAAAATACCTTAATTTCTGCAAGCAAACCAACTACTCCTACGCCTATAAAAGAAACAGTCAGTAGTAATTCTAAACCCACAACCAAGCCAAAAACAAAGAAAAAGCGTCGTTTAAGAACGCGTTATAAGGTTCTGTTGTCGGCAGTAGTTTTAGTGATTGCTGCTCTGGTGGCATTAGTCTATTTGAGTCCGTCAAATGTAAAAATTCCAGACGTTACTGGAAAAACTGTTGCACAAGCTCGTTCTGCAATTGAAACAGCAGGTTTGAAAGTTGGTAAGGAAAAAGATGAATATAGCGACTCTGTCAAAAAGGATTCTGTTATTCGCACCAATCCAGAAGCGGGAACACAGCGTCGCGACGGAAGCACGGTGGATCTGATTGTTTCCAAAGGTACAAAAACCTTTATTATGGAAGATTATAAAGGTCAGAAAAGAGCGGATGCTATCAACAATCTAGTCCAAAAATACAAGGTTTCAAAAGGTTTAATTAAAACAGAAGAAGTTGAAAGTAGTGAGCATGCGGCTGGAACAGTCGTTGGTCAAACGCCAGCAGCAGGTAGTACATATGATTTGACTTCAAAAGCTCGTATTACTTTGAAAGTAGCCAAGTCCGTTTCAAGTGTTGTCATGCCAAGTTATATCGGTTCAACCTATGAATTTGCCTATAACAATTTAACGCAAGTGCTTGGCATTCAAGGTGCTAATATTGAAAAACGAACGGTTCCAACAGCTCCGGCGGGAACACAAGCAAATACGATTATTAAACAAACGCCAGAAGCAAATCAGTCCTTGGATTTGAAGAGCGACCGCATTGTCCTATATGTATATGAGCCGAAAACCGAAAGTTCGTCTACATCTGAAAGTAGTTTGCAATCTGAAAGTAGTTCAGAAAAAAATAGTCCATCGTCTAGTAACTCATCAACTAGTGGTAATGATGGTTCAAGTTCAAAAACGCCAGACACAAGTGCTAGTGCAAGCAATTAAACAAGTGAGAGGATAAAGTCGTAGTTTTTAACCGATTTTCCCTCACTTTTTTTGCGCTCGTTTTACAGCATTGATAAGCGTTGTTTCTGATTAATCAAGTTTATCCAGTATATTGTAAATAAACATGTTAATTTCTAGGACTACATACTAGAACCTGAAAATATTTAGTTCCATTTCATTGCTTTATTTTCATACCTTAGTCGGAGGAATTTTTAAAAGTTTTTGATACAATAGAAGCAGAAAGGTATCGAGATTATGCGAAAGATCCAATTTTTCATTTTTGTTGAATCTATTCTATTAACATTTGCATTAGTGACGATTTTGTCTGGTCACTTTTCACGTGTTATTCTTTTTTTGGTGCTTTTCTTGTTGCTGCTCTATTATTATTTTGGTAAACAAAGAGGAAATTTTCTGCTAGTAACTTCTACCATATTGCTTTTTTTCATTATTATGCTCAATCCTTATGTCATTGCTGCCTTGCTCTTTGCGGTCATTTATGGCATGATTGTAGCTTATCCCTATATTTATAAAGAAAATGAAGCGACAACTCTCATCTTTGATGATGCAATGGAGCAAAAACGAGAGAATAATCAATGGTTAGGAAATCTTCATCATTTTGCTTCGTCTGATACCTGTCAATTTGACGATATCAACCTTTTCCGTCTCATGGGCAAGGACACGATTCATTTGGAGCAAGTGATTGTTACAAACCATGATAATGTGATTGTTTTGCGAAAATTTTTCGGAAATACAAAAATTATTGTGCCAGTTGATGTGGCAGTCAGCTTGAAAGTGAATAATCTATACGGTGAATTGCAGTTTTTAGACCAACCTATCTATGAATTGCGAAATGAAAGTTTCAGTCTAACGACGCCAGACTTTAAACGAGCACATAAAAGTGTCAAAATTATCCTATCAACATTTGTAGGGAATATTGAGGTGGTTCGTAAATGAAAAAAGTCTACTATCTCTTGATTAGTTTTTATTCCTTACTCATTTTAGGGATTATTATTCATTATATTTTTGCTCTATTTGATTTTGACTGGCAATTGGTTTTTAGTAATGTAGAGCGACTGGAAAAATTCAGTTTCTTTGTGATTGTGCTCACTGTATCTCTAACGATGCTGATGATTTTAGGAATCAAAGTGGTTCAAACGGTAACATTGTCGACCATTCAGTCGAATTTGAAAAATATTTTGGAAGGTCGAAAATTACAAGAAGTACAGCAACCGGAAATTGACGCTTCCTTTCGGCAGGTATCAGAGAAAGTAAATCATTTAACAGAAAATCTACAAAAGTCAGAGAACCGTGCCTTACAAAATGAAGAGACGATTATTGAGAAAGAGCGCAAGCGAATTGCGCGTGACCTACATGATACGGTCAGTCAAGAACTTTTTGCTGCCAATATGATTTTATCAGGTGTGACAGGGCAAGTGGAGAACTTAGATACGGACACCTTATCGAAACAATTGACGGGCGTATCAGGAATTTTAAATACTGCTCAGAGGGATTTGCGTATCTTGCTTCTACATTTGAGACCGACAGAGTTGGAAGGGAAAAGTTTGGTTGAAGGGTTAAACCTTATTTTAAAGGAGTTATCAGACAAGAGTGATATTGAAGTGAGTTTTCATCATGATGTTCAACAATTACCGAAACAGATTGAGGAGCATATTTTTCGAATTGCTCAGGAAATTATCAGTAATACGCTCCGTCACGCCAATGCGAATCATTTAGATGTATATCTGTATCAAACTCAGAATGAATTGCAGTTGAAGATGACAGATGATGGGATTGGTTTTGAGCACACTTCGTCTGATGAGTTGAGTTATGGTCTGAAAAATATGGAAGAAAGAGTAAATGATATGGCGGGAACGATGCAGATTTTAACAGCTCCGAAGCAGGGAGTAGCGATTGATATTCGTGTACCATTATTGAAAGGAGCTTGAGATGCAGATTTTATTAGTAGATGACCATGAGATGGTACGACTTGGATTGAAAAGTTATTTGGATTTACAAGATGATGTTGATGTAGTGGCAGAAGCTTCAAACGGTCGTGAAGGAGTTGAAAAAGCTTTAGCATTACGACCAGATGTTATTATGATGGATATTGTTATGCCTGAAATGAGTGGAATTGAAGCAACTCTAGCTATTTTAAAAGAATGGCCTGAAGCTAAGATTCTCATTCTGACTTCTTATTTGGATAATGAAAAAATTTACCCAGTTTTAGATGCAGGAGCTAAAGGATACATGCTTAAAACATCTAGTGCTGACGATATCTTACGAGCAGTTCGAAAGGTAGCCAAGGGTGAACTTGCTATTGAAACAGAGGTCAGTCAGAAAGTGGAATACCATCGAAATCATATTGAATTACATGAAGAGCTAACAGCGCGTGAGCGCGATATTTTAGGACTACTGGCGAAGGGGTATGAAAATCAACGCATAGCAGATGAGTTGTTTATTTCTTTAAAGACAGTGAAAACGCATGTGTCGAATATTTTGTCCAAATTGGCAGTAAGTGATCGTACACAAGCTGTTGTCTATGCCTTCCAGCATCACCTCGTCCCACAGGATGATATTTAGTGGTATAATAGAAAAATAAATAAATTGCTATTGTTAGAGGGAGATTATGGACGCAAAATTAAAATACAAATCCAAGAAGATCAAAATCGTCTTTTTTGATATTGATGATACCTTGCGAGTAAAAGCAACTGGTTACATTCCAGAATCGATCAAAACGGTTTTTAAACAATTAAAAGAAAAAGGAATTTTGACGGGAATTGCTTCAGGGAGAGGAATTTTTGGTGTGGTGCCGGAGTTGAAAGCGTTGCAGCCTGATTTTTTTGTCACCTTGAATGGGTCCTATATTGAAGATAAAGCAGGAAAGGTTATTGCGCAAACCCCGATTGATCGAAATTTAGTAGAAACTTATATCGCTTGGACAAAGGAAGTTGGGATTGACTTTGGCCTCGTTGGTAGTCATGAGGCAGCGCTTTCGACGCGAACACCGCTTATTGATGAAGCCATTGATATTGTTTATCCTAATTTACCTATTCAGCCGGATTTGTATCAAGATCACAACGTTTATCAAATGTGGACATTTGAAGATATTGGAGATAGCTTACAATTGCCCAAAGAGTTAGAAGAACATCTACGATTGGTTCGCTGGCATCCGCATTCATCAGATGTAGTTCTAACAAATGGTTCAAAAGCATCTGGAGTTGCGACAGTTGTGGAGCATCTAGGGTTGAAGCCTGAGAATGTGATGGTTTTTGGAGACGAGCTCAATGATTTAGAGTTGTTTGATTATGCAGGTATCAGTATTGCTATGGGCATTTCACATGAAAAAATAAAAGCCAAGGCTGACTTTGTGACAAAAAAAGTAGAAGAAGATGGCATTTTTTATGCTTTGGAGGAATTAGGAATGATAGAAAAAGAATTACATTTTCCACAAGTAACGATGGAAACAGCAGAAGGACCGAAAGCGACTATTAAAACCAACCACGGTGATTTGAAATTTCAATTATTTCCAGAACAGGCACCGAAGACAGTGGCTAATTTTATTGCTTTATCAAAAGATGGCTACTATGATGGAATCATTTTTCACCGGATTATCAAGGACTTCATGATTCAAGGTGGTGATCCAACTGGTACGGGTATGGGTGGCGAATCTATTTATGGAGAAAAGTTTGAAGATGAATTTTCTCCGGAACTGTACAATATCCGTGGTGCACTTTCGATGGCCAATGCTGGTCCGAACACAAATGGCAGCCAATTTTTTATTGTGCAAAACAGCAAGATTCCTTATGCACAAAAGGAATTGGAACGTGGTGGTTGGCCGACACCAATTGCTGAAATCTATGCAAGCAATGGTGGAACGCCGCATTTGGACCGCCGCCATACTGTATTTGGTCAATTATTAGATAAATCTTCTTATCAGGTATTGGATAAGATTGCAGCTGTTGAAACTGGTGCGATGGATAAACCACTTGAAGATGTCGTGATTGAAACCATTGAAATTGAGGATTAAAATGAGAATTGGTGAAAAACTAAAAGGAAGAATTACAGGAATTCAGCCTTACGGTGCATTTGTAGAATTGGAAACAGGAACAATAGGCTTGATTCATATTTCAGAGATTCGGACAGGTTACATCGAAAATATCCGTGATATTCTGCATGTGAATGATCCGGTCTTGGTGCAAGTGATGGACTATGATGAATTTTCAGGTAAGGCTAGTTTGTCGATGAGAACATTGGAAGAGGAAAAACATCATTTACCGAAACGTCATCGCTTTTCAAATGACCGTTACAAGATTGGTTTTGCACCGCTCGCTAAAAGTTTGCCAACTTGGACCAAGGAAGCAATGAATTTTCTGAATCAGAATCAGTCAAAAGAAGAAACTGACGGAGAAACGGAAAAATAAACACATAAAAGAATCCTACTAAAAATAACAAAATCCCTCAATAATTTATTGAGGGATTTTACTTATTCTCAGATATTTTTAAGCAGCCATCAATCTTGTATGCTTCAGATTTTGTGCTATCATATCAAAGTATATTCATCTGGCAGCATAATGGTTTCTTTACCGTTATTGTCAGTTACAAAGATTTCTCGTGGAAAAAATGGGTCGAAAGCGTCATTAAAATCAAAGGTAAGAATGGTTGCTAGACTATCTTGTGAAAATCGGAAAGTTGTTTTTCCTTTGTTGTTGATGAGTTCAAACTGAAGCAGTTCGTCTAGCTCAAACACACCCTTTAGAAAATTATCAATAATATACCAGAAAGAATCAATGATATTATCTGGTAAACTTGTTACAACGCCAAAGCTAGCATAGCGTCCACGTGTATTTGTAAAAGCCATTGTCTCTTCCTTTCTGTACTTATTCATCAAAGGATTTTCTATATGATACATAAAATAACCTTGAATTGCAAGAAATTGTTCTTTGAAAATCAAAAAGGACCAGTGGTCCTTTGGAAACTTTAGCGACTCTTTAGCTCTACATAACGTTTGTACCAAATATTAACATAGGCTTGCGAAAAAGGTCCGCGCTTATTGTTAATCCAATCTACTAAGATTTTGACATTCTCTTTGAGGATATAATCTAAATCATTAGAGTAGTTCATCTGCCGTTTGTGACGCTCGTATTCATCGACATCAAGTAATCGCTTTTCACCATTGGTAAAGACTTTGACGTCTAAATCGTAGTCTATGTATTTTAATGCTTCTGCATCAAGATAATACGGACTGGCTAGATTGCAATAGTAAGAAACTCCGTTTTCGCGAATCATAGCGATAATATTGAACCAATATTTTTTGTGAAAATAGATAATAGCTGGCTCACGTGTCACCCAACGTCGACCATCACTTTCTGTGACCAAGGTGTGGTCATTGACACCAATAATGGCATTTTCTGTTGTTTTTAGTACCATGGTGTCGCGCCAGGTGCGGTGCAGACTTCCATTATGCTTATAACTTTGAATTGTAATAAAGTCGCCTTCTTTTGGAAGCTTCATCTTCTACCAACTTTCTACAATTAATCAGGTTATCGCTCTTATTGTAACATATTTTCATGAAAAAACATAAATAAACCTTACATTTTTTATAGATATTCTCTGAGAGCGCTAGCAATATCAGAAAAATCATAACCTTTGCGAGCGAGTGCTTGGGTGAGGCGTTGTTTTAACTCATATTCGTCATATTTTTTAGAATATTTGCGGTATTGCTTGTCTAATTCTTTGTACAGTAATTTCTGCTGAATTTCCTCATCTTCTTTGATGTCTAAGGTTTGATAAGCTACCTTAGCTTCGGTATAGGAAAAGCCTTTGCTCAACATAGATTGAAGAATTTTATCCTGCAGGGCCTTACTTGGTAGTTTGCTTTGATAGTTGCGGAGTAGTTTTGCAGCAACTTTTTGACTTACTTCTGTAAAATCAAATTTGCATAATTCTTCATCAATAATAGGAGCTGTGATACCTTTTTGAGCCAATTTTTGCTTGAGGACAAAAGCACCTTTATCACCAGATAGAAGATTGGAATGAATAAAGGAATAAGCATATTGTTTGTCATCTATCCAGTTATCTTTTATGAGAATCGTTAGGACTTTCTCGATAGTATCTAAGGAAATCTCGTGTTTTGTCAAATAATCCCGCACTTCTTTGACAGTTCTTTGCTTGAAAGAAAGATAATATAGAGCTAGATTTTTTCCGTAAGAAAACTGTGCGTAGTCCTGAATTTCTTTTAATTCTTGCTCACTGATGTTCATGCCTTTTGATAACATAAAGTGAACGATAGTATCTTCAGTGATGTAAAGTTTGTCAGTTTCGTCCAATTCTAAAAGATAGAGACGCTTTTTCTTTTCAATTTTAGTGATTTTCATAATCATTCTTTCGATAACTTGTGTGAAATTTGGAGCTGATAGATGGAATAGTAAGTGTGACTATTAGCCAAATGCTTCAAAAGCTGCGATAAGTCGTAATTTCTCGGAGTTGATATTTTCTCAACCATAGTAGTCCAAAAATAGGTCGCCATATTTTGGATTGCCTAGATTATAATTCAGTGACCAGATAGCCCAGTAAAGGTCAATGTGGCGATCACTAAAGCCAGATAGCCCAACATCAATGAAACAGGAGAACGTCTTAGCGTCTTTTAAGATAAAGTTGGGCAAACAAGCGTCACCGTGAATAAATGCATCTCTTGTAAGAAGATGTCCCTGTTCTTGGATAAGCTGATAGGCTTCTTTTCTACTGCGAATCTGAAATTGTGGCAGGAGAGCTTTTTCATAGAAAAGCCCTTTTTGATAATTCTCTTCCGCTAGCTGAATATAGTTCTTTAGAAGTGAGTTTGTGGGAAAGTGGACTGGTTGGAGGTTATGGAGCTGTCTTAGCGCTGTTGCCATGGTTTGGCAGAGGACTTCTGGTTGGTCTAGCACTTCCAATCCTGATATGCCGGATGCTTCTTTAGTGAGCAAGTAGTCCCTGTCTTGGCTGATGTATGTCAAGACAGGAACACCGAGCCCTTGTTTGTCAAACCATTTAGCACATTGTGCCTCTCGTGCTAGCTTTCCTTTTTGGTCTATTTTAAGATAGTAGCCTGTGTCTAGATAAAGCACGGTTGCGCCTGAGTGGGAAGAACTGTCATACAAAGTGGCTTTCTCTGTATATATTCGTAATTCTTCTGGGAATTGAGAAATTGTGAGAGTTACTTTTTCTTTTTTCATACTGATTATTGTACCATATTCTCAACATTATCGTGTTGGCATGGTATAATAGGCTTATGAGTTTGAAAGTAAAGCAAAGAATCCCTTTAAAAATTAAGAAAATGGGAATTAATGGGGAAGGGATTGGATTTTATAAAAAGACCTTAGTCTTTGTACCAGGTGCTTTAAAAGGTGAGGATATTTTTTGTCAAGTTACGACGGTTAAGCGCAATTTTGTCGAAGCAAAGCTCTTGACGATTAATAAGCATTCTAAGTATCGAGTAGAGCCGCCTTGTGAGATTTATGAAAAATGTGGGGGCTGCCAGATTATGCACTTGCATTATGATAAACAGTTAGAATTTAAGACGGATTTATTACGGCAGGCTTTGAAAAAATTTGCACCAGCTGGTTATGAAAACTACGAGATTCGTCCAACGATTGGCATGCAAGAACCACTTTACTATCGGGCTAAGCTTCAATTTCAGACACGGAAATTAGGAGATGAAGTCAAAGCAGGGCTTTATGCGCAGAATTCCCATTATCTGATTTCTTTGAAAAACTGTTTGGTTCAGGATAAGGTAACGCAGAAAATCATCAATAAAGTGGCTCTCCTTTTGGGGAAGTACAATCTTCCTATCTACGATGAGCGTAAGAGAGCAGGCGTTCGGACGGTTATGATTCGCAGGGCTCGGAAAACGGGACAGGTGCAGATGATCTTTGTCACGGGAAAGAAGTTGGACTTCTCTCCAGTCATTCGAGATTTAACAGCAGAATTTCCAGAATTAGAAACAGTGGCGGTCAATTACCATACGACAAAATCAAGTGAAATTTATGGAGATAAGACGGAAATTATCTGGGGAAAAGAGACAATTCAAGAAGGTGTTTTGGATTACGAGTTTTCCTTATCGCCTAGGGCTTTTTACCAGCTCAATCCAGAGCAGACAGAAGTGCTTTACAGTGAAGCAGTCAAGGCGCTTGATGTGACATCTGAAGAGCATTTGATTGATGCTTATTGTGGCGTGGGAACGATTGGCTTTGCCTTTGCTAAAAGAGTCAAGTCTCTGCGAGGTATGGACATTATTCCGGAAGCTATTGAAGATGCTAAGCGAAATGCTGCTCGCTTAGGCTTTAACAATACTCATTATGAGACTGGGACTGCTGAAAGCATTATTCCTCGTTGGTATAAGGAAGGCTATCGGGCGGATGCTTTGATTGTCGATCCACCACGAACTGGCTTGGATAAAAAGCTGCTTGAGACGATTGTCCGTTATGCACCTAAGAAAATGATTTATGTCTCTTGTAATGTCTCTAGTCTAGCCAGAGATTTGGTGCAATTAAGCAAGATCTATGATGTCCATTATATCCAATCGGTGGATATGTTTCCGCACACAGCTAGGACCGAGGCTGTAGTGAAATTGGTGAAGCAGGAAGAAAACAGCTGAGGTCAAAATAAATTTGACTTGTGTTCAATTAAAGATGATGTCTTGAGAAAAAAATTAGTTTTAATAGAGTGGGAAAATGACAATGAATCAGAAATGAAGCCCAAAGATTTCCAAATTGTCTATCTGACAAAGAAGCGTCTATTACAACATTAGGGATATTATGGAAATAAAAATAGATGGAGAAAAGTCCTATCCTGAATATAGCGAACGAGCAAATTCTTAGTGAAAATGCTCGTTTTATTTTATTCGTGTTTTTAAATGGATGTATTTGAATTAAATTTTGTGATTTTTGCTGTTTAGTTTGCAAAATATGTCTATAAATTGGGAGAAATAAAATCAAAGGTTGCCTTAAAATGTGGAAGTATTAACTTATAATAAAAAGACAAGTTGTCAATCAATTTATTAAACATTATTCATCTTAAAATCTTTTAGACAATTCTCTATTTGAATATACATGAGCATATTTTCATAAATTTTGCACAAATTCCGAGAGTCAATAAGATATCCTAGGATTTCTTCAGTATTTAATATATCTTCTCTTGCATTTACTAGTATTGTGAATTTTAATTTCTTCAATAAAGAAAATATTGCTAATGTTGCATTTTAAAAAATGGAAATATTATAATAAAGGGAATTATATACCTGTTTACACAACTACAAAGTATAGTTGTCAAATTTACAAAAATCTTATTTTAAGATACTATATATTGTGATTAGGGTAAAGTGCTATATAGTTCCCATAATAAATTCAGATAATTATTGTGGTAAATACTAAAATGTTAAACCGCACCTCAAAGTTTAGATTTTTCTCTAACTTTTAGGGTGCGGATTATTTTCACAATATTTTCATAAACATTTACAGCCTAATCTCTGTATTTTCCAGCACTTTTTGGGCATTGGCTACGATGGTTTCAATGATGTCTTTGCATGGTCGGATTTCGTTTATCATGCCAGCGATTTGACCGCACATCATGGAGCCATGTTTGGTATCTCCTTGATAGACAGCTTTTGAGAGGGCACCGATTGTGATTTCTTCTAGTTCTTCACGATTGGTCCCTTTGTTTTCAAGTTCTATGTAGTGATCGGTCATTTCGTTTCGAATACAGCGAACAGGTGCACCAGTAATGCGCCCAGTTACAGCTGTGGCTGTGTCATTGGCATGGATGACAGCTTCTTTATAGCTTTTGGCAATGGGGCATTCTTCTGAGGCGAGGAATACAGTTCCAAGTTGTGCGCCTTGTGCACCTAAAACAAAAGCAGCAGCAAGTCCACGCCCATCCGCAATTCCACCTGCTCCAATCACGGGAATGTCAACAGCGTCAACAATTTGTGGCAACAGAGCCATCGTATTTGTTTCGCCGATATGACCACCCGCTTCTGATCCTTCTGCGATAACGGCATCAACACCTAATTCTTGCATTTTTTTAGCATGCTTCACGCTTGCAATAACTGGGATAACTTTGATACCGGCTTCTTTTAAAAAGGGTAGAATGAATTTTGGAGTACCTGCACCAGTTGTGACAACAGGGACTTTCTCTTCAATGATGACTCTGACAATTTCTTCGATATTTTTCATCATTAGCATCACATTAACGGCAAAGGGCTTGTCTGTTAGCTTGCGTAATTCACGAATTTCTTTACGCAGTTGTTCACCAGTCATGCCACCTGAAGCGATAATTCCCAAACCGCCTGCCTCTGAAACAGCAGCAGCTAACTGATAGTGAGAAATTTGAGCCATAGCACCTTGAACAATTGGATATTTGATGTTCAGTAAATTTGTAATAGACATAAAATCTCCTTAATCTGTTTTTTTCTATTATTATATCACGGGTAGAAAAGCGTTTTCAACTCTAGTATTTATTAAAATTTCTTTTGTTTGTGATACAATTCACTCTGAGCACCTGATTTATCAATTTCATTGATTGTGAAAAAGAGTAGAATGGTTATATTATAACAATAACTTATAGCCTATTAAAAATAGTTATAGGTTATTTCAATGAAGAAAAGCAATTTATAAAGCAGAATTTGGCATCCCTAAAAGAGAATAATACTGGATTTCATTTTACTGAGAAGTCGACACTTTTTTATGTTATAATGATAGAAAAATGAGGATGAGGTGAGGAATGGACAATATCATTGATGTATCAATTCCTGTTGCAGAGGTGATTGACAAACATCCAGAGGTGCTGGAAATTTTAGTGGAGCTTGGGTTTAAACCTTTGGCAAATTCTCTCATGCGTAATACAGTTGGGCGGAAAGTTTCGCTGAAGCAGGGGTCTAAGCTGGAAGGCACACCGATGGAGAAAATTGTTAGGACCTTAAAAGCAAATGGCTATGAAGTGATAGGACTAGACTAATGGTAGATGAACGAATTGAGGTTTTGAAGAATATTTTGCTTGATTTGCACCATGGAGCAAAGGCAGAAGCAGTTCAAGAAGAATTTAATAAACATTTTACCGGTGTTTCTGCTATTGAAATCAGCTTGATGGAACATGAGCTGATGAATTCCGACACGGGTGTAACCTTTGAGGATGTGATGTCTCTTTGCAATATCCATGCGAATCTGTTTAAGGGAGCTGTTAGAGACGTTGAAGTTGCAGATACGGATCATTCAGGTCATCCTGTGCAGATTTTCAAGCAGGAAAATTTGGCTTTGCGAGCAGCTCTGATGCGAGTAGGTAGACTGCTGGATACTTATGCAAATTCTGATGAGGAAATGCAGGAAGAAATTCGCAAGGGCTTGAAACGACAGTTGAGCTTGGTGGAACAATTTGAGCGCCACTACAAGCGCAAAGAAGAACTCATGTTTCCAATCATGGAGAGCTATGGACATGATTCACCACCTAAGGTCATGTGGGGTGTGGACGACCAAATCCGTGAATTATTTAAAGAAGTAAAAACAGCGGCAGAGCAGTTGCCTGCCTTAGACATTGAAGAGGTCGCAGAAAAGTTTCGATTATTTGCAACTGAGTTTGAAGCCATGATTTTTAAGGAAGAATCAATTTTACTCATGATTCTGTTGGAATCTTTTACACAGGATGATTGGTTGAAAATTGCGGAAGAAAGTGATGTTTATGGTTATGCAATCATTCAGCCAGCAGAGAAGTGGATTCCGCATCGTCATTCATTCTCGGAGAAAGAAACAGACAATTCTACTAAGGTGACGAGCGAGGTGCTAGCCCGTTCAGAGCAAACTAATGATGGCAAGTTTCAGCAAGTTATTGACACACCTGATGGGCAGGTCACCATTTCTTTTGAGCCAAAAAAGAAAAAGGTAGAAAACAACTTTGATCGGCAGACCCAACAGCCATTTGGACATGGCTATTTGTCAGTGGAGCAAGCAAATCTGATCCTGAATCATTTGCCAATGGAGATTACCTTTGTCAATAAGGAAGATATTTTCCAGTATTATAATGACAGTGTACCAGCAGAGGAGATGATCTTTAAGCGAACACCGTCTCAGGTGGGGCGCAATGTTGAGCTGTGCCATCCGCCTAGATTTTTGGAGAAAGTGCGCCAGATTTTTAAAATTTTGCGTGAAGGAAAGAGGGATAAGTTTGAGATGTGGTTCAAGTCGGAATCGCGGGGAAAATTTGTCCATGTGACTTATGCCGCAGTACATGATGAAGCGGGAGAATTTCAGGGGGTGTTGGAATATGTGCAGGATATTCAACCTTTCCGTGAGATAGATGGTGATGTTTATCGTGGTTTGGATTAGAAAGAAGGAACAATGACGTACGAACAGGAATTTTTAAAGGACTTTGAAGCTTGGGTTGAAACTCAAGTTAAGATTAACCAGATGGCGCTCAAGGAAAGTCAAGCTGTCTATGAAGCTGATAAAGATGAGCGAGCAAAGGATGCTGCGATTCGTTATGAAAGCCGGTTAGATGCTTATGAGTTTCTTTTAGGAAAATTTGCTAATTATCGAGCAGGAAAAGGATTTCATGATTTGCCAGACGGGCTTTTTGGTGAGAGAAGTTATTGATTTTCCGTAGGAAACATGATAGAATAAGGTCATTAGAGGTGTTTTGAGTCCCATTTGTCACAGAAAGCGGTGCTGCTGAGAAATCCGCACAAATGTCAAAACTGGTTGCTGATGGTTACAATGAAATAAAGAAAGCTGCGGGTCCTTGGCCCGAAATTGGGTGGTACCGCGGAGTGATTCGTCCCTGTCATGTATGGCAGGGGCGAATTTTTATAAGCGGAATGGGGAGAGAAATTATGATAAATATTTTAGGTCAAATTGAAGATAATAAACTTCCTGATATTGAGACAGAGCGGCTGTATTTGCGCGAACGTCTAGTCTCAGATGCTAAAGAGATTTTTGCTTATGCGAGTTTGGCAGAGGTGACTTGGCCAGCTGGTTTTCCACCTGCAGAAAGTGTGGAAGAAGAGGAAAATTATCTCGAAAACATTATGCCAAAGCGCTGGATTGAGCAAAAAATACCGTCTGGTTATGGTATCTGCTTGAAAGGAACAGATGAAGTCATTGGCTCGATTGATTTTAATAATCGCTATGCTGATGATGTTCTTGAAATGGGCTATTTGCTTCACCCAGATTATTGGGGGCAAGGGATTGTGACAGAAGCTGCGCGTGCGCTGTTGGAAGTTGGATTTACCCTACTCAATCTTCACAAAATCGAAATTGAATGCTATGGATACAACAAAGCAAGCCAGCGTATTGCTGAAAAACTTGGCTTTACCCTCGAAGCTCGCATAAGGGACCGCAAGGATGCCCAAGGCAATCGCTGTGATGATTTACGATATGGATTGCTAAAAAGTGAGTGGGAGGAGAATAAGTGAGAAAGAAGATTTGCGAATTTTTAAGAGATACAGGGGCGTTCCAAACTTTTCTTAGTCTCGTATTGGTTTTTGTGTTCATTGTGGATAATCTCATTCCTTCACTAGGTATTTCAATAAAAGAGAACAATTTCTTTAATTGGTCAATCATCACTACTTTCTTCATTTCATCCTTGTTTTATATTTTTAAGTATAGGCCGATGAATGTTGGATATATTGAAAAAAGTACAGATTATAAAAAAATTATTTCCTTAATTAGGGAAATTGATTATACAATTTCTTTAATAGTGGTGACTGCTGTTGTTTATCGTTTTTGTATGCTAATAAATATTTTGTCAGTTAGTACAGAAAACAGTTTAGGTATCATAAACATAATAGCGCTAATAATAACCATTAGACTATACTTTTCTGTTATTTCAATTATTATCGGATTAAAAAAGTGGGTATTATTATTACTTATAATAATTGGAGTTCCTCTGATATATTTAGTAGGTGTGTTTGATATTAGTTGGTGGGCGCTAATATCAGGTTTAATGATTATATGGAATTTTATTAATTCAAAAGATTTTCTAACACTTTTTAATAAAGGGACAGAAATTGATAAAGTTCCTAAAAAATTAAACTTTATTTGGCAAAGAAATAAAATAGTTTTTTACATAGTTACAACGTTAATCTACCTAGTATTGATAATCTCAGGCTCTTTTGAAAACAATAAAATGAGTATATTAGATAGGGCAAATGTAAGAATAACAACCTTAGCACTATTGATGATGGCTATCGTATTTATATTCGTGGTAATTTTATTGCTTAAATACTTATTTAGTCATAATAAAATGCTGCAAAAATTTGTAAAAGGAAGAAAAGAAAACTGGTTTTTTATCAAGCTAGCAAGTATTATTGAATTTTATCTTAAGTATCACAAGTATATAATAAGTCTAAATAATAAAAAGAAATATAGGAGAATAAAAAATGAAAGAACTTTCACCTAAATACAATCCAGCCGAGGTTGAGGCTGGTCGTTATCAAAAATGGCTTGATGCCGATATTTTCAAGCCTTCTGGGGGTCAAAAGGCTAAGCCTTATTCAATCGTGATTCCACCACCAAACGTAACTGGTAAACTTCACCTTGGTCACGCTTGGGACACGACTCTTCAGGATATCATCATCCGTCAAAAACGCATGCAGGGTTTTGACACGCTTTGGCTTCCAGGGATGGATCACGCTGGGATTGCGACTCAGGCTAAGGTTGAAGAGCGCTTGCGTGGTGAAGACATTTCCCGTTATGACCTTGGTCGTGAGAAATTCTTGGATAAGGTCTGGGAATGGAAGGACGAATATGCGGCAACCATTAAAGAACAGTGGGGCAAGATGGGGATTTCCGTTGATTATTCGCGGGAACGTTTCACTCTTGATGAAGGCTTGTCTAAAGCGGTCCGCAAGGTTTTCGTAGAACTCTATAAAAAAGGCTGGATTTATCGCGGCGAATTCATTATCAACTGGGACCCTAAGGCCCGCACAGCTTTGTCCGACATCGAAGTCATCCATAAGGATGTGGAAGGTGCCTTCTACCATATGAATTATATGTTGGAAGATGGCTCGCGCAGTTTAGAGGTTGCGACAACTCGTCCAGAGACCATGTTTGGGGATACGGCTGTCGCTGTCAATCCAAATGACGACCGTTACAAAGATTTAATTGGGCAAAATGTTATCTTGCCAATTGTTAACAAGCTGATTCCAATCGTAGCGGATGAACATGCTGACCCTGAGTTTGGTACAGGGGTCGTGAAAATCACACCTGCCCATGATCCTAACGACTTCCTCGTTGGTCAGCGTCACAATCTGGCACAAGTCAACGTCATGAATGATGACGGAACCATGAATGACTTGACCGGAGAATTTTCTGGCATGGACCGCTTTGAAGCTCGTAAAGCAGTTGTTGCTAAGTTAGAAGAAACTGGTGCTCTTGTCAAAATCGAAAAACGTGTTCACAGTGTTGGTCACTCAGAGCGGACTGGCGTTATGGTCGAGCCACGTTTGTCTACCCAGTGGTTTGTCAAGATGGACCAATTGGCTAAGAATGCTATTGCCAACCAATATACTGATGACAAAGTGAAATTCTACCCACCACGTTTCAACGATACTTTCCTTCAATGGATGGAAAATGTTCACGACTGGGTCATTTCCCGTCAACTCTGGTGGGGCCACCAAATCCCTGCTTGGTACAATGCAGATGGCGAAATCTATGTGGGCGAAGAAGCGCCAGAAGGTGATGATTGGACGCAAGATGAAGATGTCCTTGACACATGGTTTAGTTCAGCTCTATGGCCATTCTCAACTATGGGTTGGCCTGACACAGAAGCAGAAGACTTCAAACGTTACTTCCCAACGTCAACATTAGTAACTGGTTACGATATCATCTTTTTCTGGGTATCACGTATGATTTTCCAATCATTGGAATTCACAGAACGCCGTCCATTTGAAAACGTTCTTATCCACGGTCTTATCCGTGACGAGCAAGGACGCAAGATGTCTAAGTCACTTGGTAACGGTATTGACCCAATGGATGTTATTGAAAAATATGGTGCTGACGCGCTTCGTTGGTTCTTATCAAACGGTTCTGCACCGGGTCAAGACGTGCGTTTCTCTTATGAAAAGATGGATGCTGCCTGGAATTTCATTAACAAAGTTTGGAACATTTCCCGCTATATTCTCATGAACAATGACGGTTTGACCCTTGACCAAGCTAGCCAGAATGTTGCTTTGGTAGTAGAGGGAAAAGCTGGGAACGTCACTGATTGCTGGATTCTTCATAATCTCAATGAAACCATTGCCAAAGTCACCGAAAATTTTGACAAGTTCGAATTCGGTATAGCTGGTCATATTCTTTACAACTTCATCTGGGATGAATTTGCTGACTGGTACGTTGAATTGACGAAAGAAGTACTTTACAGCGACAATGAAGACGAAAAAGTTATTACTCGTTCTGTTCTTCTTTACACACTTGATAAGATTTTGCGCCTCCTTCACCCAATCATGCCATTTGTTACAGAAGAAATCTTCGGTCAATACGTAGATGGTTCTATCGTGACAGCAGCTTATCCAACTGTTAATCCTACTTTTGAAAATCAAATGGCGCATTCTGGCGTGGAAAGTCTCAAAGACCTGATTCGAGCTGTACGTAATGCGCGTGCAGAAGTCAACGTAGCTCCAAGCAAACCTATCACCATCCTTGTCAAAACAAGCGACAGCAACTTGGAAGACTTCTTCAAGGGCAATGTCAACTACATCAAACGCTTCACAAACCCAGAAACACTTGAAATCAGCTCTGCCATTGCCACCCCAGAACTAGCCATGTCAGCAGTTATCACAGGTGCAGAAATCTTCCTGCCGCTGGCAGACTTGCTCAACGTTGAAGAAGAACTAGCTCGCCTCAACAAAGAACTGGCAAAATGGCAAAAAGAGCTAGACATAGTTGCCAAAAAACTCGGTAACGACCGCTTCGTCCAAAACGCCAAACCCGAAATCGTCGAGAAAGAGCGACAAAAACAAGCTGATTACCAAGCCAAATACGATGCCACAGTGGAACGGATTAAAGAGATGGAAAAACTCCTAAAATAAATACAGAAACACGGTGTAAAAGCCGTGTTTTCTTATGGACTTATGACCATTAATAGGAATTATGTTTTGATTATTTTAGATATAATGTATTCGTTTTCAAAAGCTTTAAAAAGTGTTACAATATTATTGCGAAACTTTATGGGAAGTACTCATTGAGAAGTAAGTGATGAAATGATTTTAGCGCATTATGAATGTGAAACAAATAAGAAACAGTCGTTGGAAGAACATTCCTTTAATGTAGCCAACAAGGCAAGGGAAGAAGCTGAATCGATTGGTCAAGGTGATTTACTCTTTCTTCTGGGCCTTTATCATGATTTGGGAAAAGCTGATAATAAATTCCAAGATAAATTAACCAAGAACCCTGCTATGCACGTCGATCATTCCTATGCTGGTGCTAAATATTTGTTTGAGAAAATCAATATATGTCTTTCGGCAAAGGCTGTTGATAAAACAACGCGTTTACAATTTAATGAAGTTGTTGCTTATGTTATTTCTGCTCATCATGGAATGTTTGATATTTTTGATAAGGAATCAGCTCAATACGCTTATAACAAACTTAGAAATCGTATTGCTAAGGAAATGGTAGACTATCATTTTGATAGCGATGTGAAGAATTTTGCCAACTTTTTAGAAACAAAATTAAAAGATTATGGCTATCAGGATTTAGAAATATTAATTAATAAAGCATTTAAAAATTATCAGCAAGCCATGTCAATTTTAGAATGTCAGGATAGTAGTGAGGAAGCTTATTATCAATCATGTTTTGTACGGCTATACCTATCATTATTAAAAAATACTGATACTCTCGATACAATTAATGCCTATGGGCTGCTTATAAATCCCCTAAAACAGGAAGAAAAAATCAAACTAAATAAGTCTTATCTGGAAGCTATTGAGAAGAAGTACGGTGAGTTTGGTAGTCCAACCACAAGGCTTAATGAAATTCGCTCACAAATTGCTGAACGAGTAAAAAGTAGGGGAGAAAGTGATTCAACGGGTATCTATCGATTAGACTTACCCACTGGTGCTGGGAAGACGAATCTTAGTATGAGGTATGCTTTTCATCAATTGGTTGACCAAAATAAATCAAGATTTTTCTACATTACACCATTTTTATCTATTTTAGAGCAGAATGCTGCTGAAATTCGAAACGTAACTGGTGATGCAGGTGTATTGGAACATCATTCTAATGTTATCAGGCAGACTGATGATAACGATGAAAAAGAAATATTAATGTCTGAGTATTTGATTGACAGTTGGGACGGTCAGGTTATTTTGACATCGATGGTACAATTTTTTCAAACTTTATTTAAAACTAAATCAGCCAATATTCGTCGTTTTTCTAGTTTAGCTAATAGTGTTTTGATTTTAGATGAAGTGCAATCCTTGCCTATTGAGGTGACAACTTTATTTAATTTAACCATGAATTTTTTAAATAAAGTGATGAACACAACCATTATTTTATGTACGGCTACACAGCCAGCTTATGATTCTACTGCTATTAAACATAAACTTTCTTATGGAGGAAAATATGGTGAAGTTGCTGATATTGTTGAGTTAACTCATGACGAAAAAGAAGTCTTTTCAAGAACAGAACTTAGAAAATTTGATGAAAACAATCAACATTCGAATCTGTCAGATTTAGTAGATTTTGTACTGGAAAATGACGAGTCTATTCTTGCGATTTTTAATACCAAAAAGACAGTTGACAAATTTTATACCTTACTTAAGGAGTTGACAGATAGGCCGATCTATCAGCTTTCAACGAATATGTGTGCGCAGCATAGATTGGATATTATTTCGGAAATTAAACAAGGTTTGAAAGATGGTCTACCACTTATTTGTATCAGTACCCAGCTAATTGAAGCGGGTGTTGATGTCGATTTTAATCACGTCATTCGCTCGTATGCAGGAATTGATTCGATTGTACAAGCTAGCGGACGTTGTAATCGTGAAGGAAAACGTGATAAGGGACAAGTTACCTTAGTTAATCTGACAAGTGAAGAAGAAAATATCTCACCACTCAAAGAAATAAAAGCTAAGAAAGATGCGACAGAATATATTCTACATAAGATTTCATCGCCCATAGACACTTCACTTTTAAATCGTGATTTTTTTGAATATTATTATGCCAATAATCAAGGTTTAATGGATTATCCTTTGTCGGACGGTGAGTCAGTTTTTGATTATTTAAGCATAAACTCATATCAATACAGAAATAATTTTAAAGGAAAGTTAAAACAAGCCTTTAAGACTGCTGGTTTGAAAATGAATCTGATAAACAATGAAACGGTAGGTATACTAGTTCCTTATGGAGATGCCATTGAAAAATTATTAGACTTGGAAGAATTATGTGAATCTGATTATCCATCAGAGGAAGATTATCAAACGATAAAGATTCTCTTGAATGCCTTGCAGCCCTATACTGTAAATGTTCGTGAACGCGATTTGTTACTTGAAGCGACAAAATCCTATCTGAACGGCCAAATTCAGATATTGCCAAAGTGTTATTATAACGATAATAAAGGTATCACTATAGAATCGGGAAGTTTATTACTATAAATTTAAATGAAAACAGGCCAACGAGAGTCGGTAGAGGACTTCGTTGACCTGTAATTCAGTATAAATAACCACTAAATATAATTTCAATCCACATAGATAGCACTATGATGGCTAGATTATATCAAAATTGATTCATATAATCAACAGCCATCCTATAACCACTAAATATAGAAATAAAATAATTGACTTTTGAAGTTTCAAGTGCTAAGATAGGTTTATAGAATCACAGAAGGAGGTTTTAACCTTGTACAGATCAAGAAATTTTTATGCAAGGGTGCGTGGACAGATGGCTCTCTTTACAAATCCCGCAACTAAAGGCGGAGGCGAAAGGAGCTCATACAGTACCCCTACTCGGCAAGCTCTCCAAGGCATAATTGATGCTGTGTACTACAAGCCGACTTTCACAAATGTTGTTACTGAAGTTAAGGTTATGAATCAAATTCAGACAGAGCTACATGGTGTTCGTGCTTTGTTACATGATTACAGTGCGGATTTGAGTTACGTTTCATACTTGAGTGATGTGGAATATCTAGTGAAATTCCATTTCATTTGGAATGAAAATCGTGAAGATTTAATGCAAGATAGGCTGCCTAACAAGCATGAAGCCATTATGGAACGCTCGATTCGAAAAGGTGGACGACGAACTATTTTTTTAGGGACCAGCGAATGCTTTGGCTTAGTTGATGAAATTAGTCAGGAAGAATATGAAAATACCCCTTCTTACTACGATGGTGTTACTATTGATTTAGGTATCATGTTCCATTCTTTTGCTTATCCAAAAGACGAAACGACACCATTAAAATCTTATTTTACAAAAACAGTGATGGAGAATGGGTTGATTAAGTTTAAGCCTCAGTCTGAGTGTGAAATTGTAAATACTTTGTCTAGTTATACCTTTAAGACACCTGGCCAGATTAAGTCCGTTGATGATGAACTTAAGGAATACGATGCTATGGAGAAAGGAGAAGGATAATGGATTTTTTTACTTCTCTCTTAAAAACTTATGAAAAAGCAGAAGAAATTGGATTAGTTGACCAACAAAATGGGGACAATCCTGTTTTGCTTCCGCTCTATCATACTAGTTTGAAGTCAAATGGTAAAAATATTATTGCAGTTAAGTTGGATCAGGATGGTAGTTTCTATAAGGCGGAGGTCATGGATGATAATCAAACGATTATATTTCCTGTGACTGGGGATTCTGTTGCGAGATCAGGCAGCAATCCTGCTCCTCACCCTCTTGTAGACAAGTTTTCTTATTATGTATCAGAGGCGAATCAATCACAATATGATAATTTTCATGAACAATTGGCTAATTGGATTGCTTACTGTGAGGAAGGTAAAGTCAAGGATTTTTTGATGAAAATTCAGCATTTTATTCTCCAAACAGATTTTCTAAGTAGTATTCTTCAGTCTTTATATGGCGAGCATTACCAAAGGGAGGGATTGAAAATCACCTATTCTGACTCTGATGAAAAAAACAAGACTGTTGATTTATCAGCTTATTTCTTAGAGTTTTCAATTGTACAATTTCATGGCTTTAAAGATGAATCAGTGACTAGTTACAAGGCGTTGCATCAATCGTTTATTTCGTTTATGACTGCTAATCAAGATAATTTGAAAACGTGTAATATTAGTGGACGAATGGAGCAAATTACTAATAAACATCGAGGATTGATGGGGAATGCTAAAATTATTTCAGTTAGTAATAAAGGAGAGGCCTATAAAGGGCGCTTTAAGGAGCGAGAAGATGTTTTTAGCGTTGGCTATGAAACTTCAGAAAAAATTCATTTAATGATCAAGTATTTGCTAGAAAATAAAAATAGCAGTACTTGGCTAGGATCGTCACAATATCTCATTAATTGGTTTAGTGATGATTTAGCGAATGAGAGCCAATTGGATATTGTAAAGCCGGAGTTTAATGAGTTATTTGAAGATGCTGAAGACGAAAAAGATAGTCTTGTTTTCATTAAACCGAACGAAGAAAACAAGAACATAGGATCTTCGTTTATTAAGGGGCGAAAATTGTTTGGTAATGATGCAACCTACTATGTTGCCATACTAAACAAAACAAGTAATGGTCGGATTGCTTTAAAATATTTCCGTCAGGTTCAAGTTTCCCAGTTATTGAAAAATCTGGAAACTTGGCAGGAAAATTACTCTTGGGAAGCAAAAACTAAATCTGGAAATTATAAATTAAGAACACCTACTTTTAATGATATCATCAACGCTGCCTACGGTATTGACAGAGAACGTTATTTGGAATTAGATAATGATAGTTTTAAGAGTGATCAATATCAGCAATTAGTAACAGCTTTAATTGATGGGAATCCAATACCTAGTACTATCGTTAAGAAGTTAGAAGCGAATATTAAACAGCGACAAAAGTATCCTAAACACTGGTCTCAGGTGCAGCAAATAAGTTTAGCGATTTTACACAAACAATATGGAAGGGAGTTTAAACCAATGTTAGACCACGAAAATACCAATCGTTCCTATCTATTTGGAAGATTATTAGCTATTTTTGAATTGATGGAATCGAAAAAATATGAAATTGAGAATCCCAATAAGGACAAGAAAGAATCTAATAGGATAACAAATGCCGAGAGGTACTGGAATGCCTATACCAGCCAGCCTGCCAAGTTAATGATGAATTTGACAAATAAAATCAAGCCTTATGAAGAGGCTGTGAGGTTAAACGCTTATGGAATCTTTCATAAGTTGGACAAAGAGCGAGCAGAAATTGTCCAATTACTCAGCCCCCAAATGGCAAAGAAGGATATTAATGATCCCTTGGATTATCAATTTATTTTTGGTTACTATGCTGAAAAGCAATTCTTTTATACAAAACAAGAAAAAAATGAAAGTGAGGAATAGCAGATGTTGGAACACAAGATTGATTTTATGGTCACGGTTGAAGTGAGGGAAGCTAATGCAAATGGAGATCCCTTATCAGGAAATATGCCAAGAACAAATGCAGCTAATCAAGGTTTAATCAGTGATGTAGCCATCAAGCGCAAAATCCGCAATCGGATGCAGGATTTTGGCCACACCATCTTTGTACAAGCAAATGATCGTATTGAGGATGGGCTTAATTCACTTGAGAAACGGTTCAAGACTCAATTTACAGGAAAAGAATCGGATGAAGAAATTAATGAAAAAGCCAATCAATTATGGATGGATGTCCGTTCGTTTGGTCAAGTGTTCACTTATCTAAAAGATCGCTCGTTTGCTATTCGTGGACCGGTTTCTGTCAGTATGGCTAAATCTTTGGATCCAATCATCATCTCTAGTTTACAGATTACTCGAAGCACAAATGGTGTCGAACCTAAAAAAGCAGGTGGACGTTCATCTGATACGATGGGAACTAAGCATTTTGTGGACTATGGCGTTTACGTCATCAAAGGTTCGATTAATCCAAATTTTGCTGAAAAAACAGGATTTTCTGATGAAGATGCTGAGGTAATTAAGAAAGCACTTATCAGTCTGTTTGAAAACGATGCGTCATCCGCTCGTCCTGAAGGTTCTATGCGAGTAAGGGAAGTCTTCTGGTTTACACATTCTAATAAGTTAGGAAATGTTTCCAGTGCTCGTGTTTTTGATTTGTTTGAATTTGACAAAGAAAAACAGGATAAGAATAGTTATGAAGACTATGCTATCCATCTTAATCAAGAAAAATTAGCAGAATACGAAGCTAAAGGATTGAAAGTTGATATCTTAGAAGGACTGTAAAATGGTTTATGCTGAAAGTGACTATTTGATGTTATCTGGTATTCAGCATTTCCAATTCTGCAAGCGCCAATGGAGTTTGATTCATATTGAGCAACAGTGGGCTGAAAACGAAGCGACAGCTCATGGGCAGATTTTGCATCAAAAGGCGGATAATCCTTATATTAAAGAAAAGCGAAAGGATGTCATTACCTCACGGGCCATGCATGTTTCGTCAAAAGAGCTTGGTCTCTATGGGATATTGGATGTGGTTGAATTCCATAAGGATGAAAAAGGAGTTCCGCTAAAAGGGAAACGCGGCAAATGGCTTCCTGTCATTGTTGAGTATAAGCGTGGGAAACCTAAAAGAGATACTCGCGACATTGTTCAACTGGTTGCTCAAACGATTTGTCTGGAAGAAACTCTTGAGTGTGCAATCGAGCATGGTTATCTTTATTATCATAGTGTGAATCAAAAGAAGCTAATAGAAATCACTTCTGATTTACGAAAAGAAGTAGCTGAGTTGGCTTGCCAAATGCATGAATATTATGACAAAAAGCTTATTCCGAAAGCTGAATATTTTAAAAACTGTCAGTTATGCTCCTTAGTTGATATTTGCATGCCGCGTTTGAGCAAAAAGGCGCGCAATGTTGACAATTACATTTTCCAAGCATTAAAAAGTGAGGATAGCTTATGAAAAAGCTACTTAATACTCTATATTTGACTCAAGATAATTTTTATTTAACCCGTGAAAGAGATAATATAGTAATCAAACAAGAAGGGAAAGTTATCAGTCGTTTCCCATATCGAATTATTGACGGCATTGTTTGTTTTTCTTATTTGGGCGCGTCTCCTTCTTTGATTGAACTATGTGCTGAAAATCAGATAAATTTGTCCTTTCATACACCGCAAGGACGCTTTTGCGGTCGATTTGTTGGGCAAACAAATGGGAATGTTTTGCTAAGGAGACAGCATTATCGTTTGGCAGATGAAGAAGGATCTCTAGAATATGCAAAACACTTTATTCTTGCTAAGATTTCAAATTCTAGAAAATATTTACTACGTTTTAAGCGTGACCATCGCGATCGTATTGATAGCCACCTATTTGAAGAAGTGAATACGGAATTGACTTGGGCCTTAGAACTGATTCAATCTGCACCAGATAAGGAAACTCTGTTAGGGATTGAAGGGCAAGCAGCTAACCAATATTTTCGTGTTTTCAATGATCTGGTTTTAACCGATAAAGATACCTTTCAGTTTAATGGACGGACACGACGGCCTCCACAAGATTGTATCAATGCATTGATGTCATTTGGCTATAGTTTATTGACCTATGAATGTCAGTCTGCTTTAGAAGCGGTTGGATTAGACAGTTATGTTGGCTTTTATCATACAGATAGACCGGGTCGCGCTAGCTTAGCTTTGGATTTAGTGGAAGAGTTTCGTTCTTATATTGTTGATCGATTTGTTTTTTCTCTGATTAATAAAGGACAATTAAACAAAAAACATTTTGACATTAAGGAAAATGGCAGTGTCATATTAACTGAAAAAGGGCGTGCAATCTTTATTGAAGCTTGGCAAAAGAGGAAACATCAGGAAGTAGAACATCCTTTCACTAAAGAAAAGGTGAAATTGATGTTACTGCCCTATGTCCAAGCACAGTTATTGGTCAAGACAATCCGTGGAGAATTGGAATCCTATCCACCGTTTTTAATATAGGAGCCGGTTTATGATGGTATTAGTAACATATGACGTGAATACTGAGACTGCGCAGGGCAGGAAAAGATTACGTCATGTGGCAAAATTATGCGTTGATTATGGGCAACGCGTTCAGAATTCAGTTTTTGAATGCTCAGTAACTCCTGCAGAATTTGTAGAAATAAAAGCGAAGCTTTTGAGTATAATTGACACTGAGTCTGACAGTATTCGTTTTTATTTGCTAGGAAAACATTGGCAAAATCGTCTAGAAACGATTGGACGTGATACAAGTTATGATCCTGATATAGGGGTATTACTCCTTTAAATAGTCTAGTGCGAATAGTTGTTGCTCATAAAAAAGCAGGACTTTCGCGTAAAAAATAAACAAAAATAAGGCAAAAATTCGAAATTTTAGAAGAATTTACTTTCCTCGAAAGATAATTTTTGCCTAAAACAGTGCAATTATGCGCTGTCGCTCCCTTCACGGGGGCGTGGATTGAAATTAGACCTGTTTTTGTTTTAGCACTCATCATTTCGTCGCTCCCTTCACGGGGGCGTGGATTGAAATAAGCTGTGAGGCTCGTTTTCATTGAGAAGCATTGAGTCGCTCCCTTCACGGGGGCGTGGATTGAAATCTCTTTGCTATCGAACTTTTTGACATAATCTATGTCGCTCCCTTCACGGGGGCGTGGATTGAAATGATTCGAGTAAAATCAAATCGTTGAACTCGGCTAAGTCGCTCCCTTCACGGGGGCGTGGATTGAAATTTCACTAATAGGCTCATGAGTTATTGAGGTCTTAGCGTCGCTCCCTTCACGGGGGCGTGGATTGAAA